>NZ_BAFS01000131.1 GCF_000308415.1 Nocardia asiatica NBRC 100129
GGGCGTCGCGCCCGAGCAGCTGGCCGGAACCATTCAGAACGACATTCTGAAGGAGTTCATGGTTCGCAACACCTACATCTACCCGCCGAAGCCCTCGATGCGGATCATCTCCGACATCTTCGCCTACACCAGCGCGAAGATGCCGAAGTTCAACTCGATCTCCATCTCCGGCTACCACATCCAGGAGGCGGGGGCGACCGCCGACCTGGAGCTGGCCTACACCCTCGCCGACGGTGTCGAGTACATCCGCGCGGGCATCGACGCCGGTATGGAGGTCGACAAGTTCGCGCCGCGGCTGTCGTTCTTCTGGGCGATCGGCATGAACTTCTTCATGGAGGTCGCCAAGCTGCGCGCCGGGCGCCTGCTGTGGAGCGAACTGGTCGCGAAATTCAACCCGAAGAGCGCGAAATCGCTGTCGCTGCGCACCCATTCGCAGACCTCCGGCTGGTCGCTCACCGCGCAGGACGCCTACAACAACGTCGCGCGCACCTGCATCGAGGCGATGGCCGCCACCCAGGGCCACACCCAGTCGCTGCACACCAACGCGCTCGACGAGGCGCTGGCGCTGCCCACGGACTTCTCCGCCCGCATCGCCCGCAACACCCAGCTGCTGATCCAGCAGGAGTCGGGCACCACCCGCCCGATCGACCCGTGGGGCGGCTCGTACTACGTCGAGTGGCTCACCCACCAGCTGGCCAACCGCGCCCGCGCGCACATCGCCGAGGTGGAGGCGCACGGCGGCATGGCGCAGGCGATCGGCGAAGGAATCCCGAAGCTGCGCATCGAGGAAGCCGCCGCGCGTACCCAGGCGCGCATCGACACCGGTCAGCAGCCGGTGATCGGCGTCAACAAGTACCAGGTGGAAGAGGACCAGCAGGTCGAGGTCCTCAAGGTGGAGAACTCGCGCGTGCGCGCCGAACAGATCGAGAAGCTGCAGCGGCTGCGCGCCGAGCGCGACCCCGACGCGGTACGGCGGGCGCTGGCCGAACTGACCCGAGCGGCGGCCTCTTCCGAGGGCGGCATGGCGAACAACCTGCTCGCGCTGGCCATCGACGCGGCCAGGGCCAAGGCCACCGTCGGCGAGATCTCCGATGCCCTGGAGCAGGTCTACGGCCGCCACCAGGCGGAGATCCGTACGCTCTCCGGTGTGTACCGCGACGAGGCAGGAAAGGTCACCAACATCACCAAGGCGAGCGAGCTGGTCGAGGAATTCGCCGAGGCCGAGGGCCGCAGGCCGCGCATCCTCGTCGCGAAGATGGGCCAGGACGGCCACGACCGGGGTCAGAAGGTGATCGCCACGGCCTTCGCCGACCTCGGCTTCGACGTCGACGTGGGCCCGCTGTTCCAGACCCCGCAAGAGGTGGCGCAGCAGGCGGCCGACAACGACGTGCACGTCGTCGGGGTCTCGTCGCTGGCGGCGGGCCACCTCACGCTGGTGCCCGCCCTGCGACAGGCGCTGGCCGATGTCGGACGCCCCGACATCATGGTCATCGTCGGCGGCGTCATCCCGCCCGGTGACTTCGACGAGCTCTACCAGGCCGGCGCGGCGGCGATCTTCCCGCCCGGCACGGTGATCGCGGACGCGGCCATCGACCTGCTGAAGAAGCTCGGCGCCGAACTCGGTCACGAACTCGGCAGCGGCGCCGCGGCGGAATGAGCGAAGCGGGTTCCGCGCGGAAGGCCCCGAAGGTGGCCGCGCGCCGGAGGATCGACGTCGACGCCCTCGCCGCGGCGGTCCGTGCCAACGAGCGGGCCGCCCTGGCGCGGGCGATCACCCTGGTGGAGTCCACCAGGGCCGATCATCGGGCGCTGGCGCAGCAGTTGTTGCTGAAGTTGACGCCGGAGGCGGGCTCGGGCGCCGCGCCCTCCAACCGCGTCGGCATCACGGGCGTTCCTGGCGTCGGCAAGTCGACCTTCATCGACGCGCTCGGCATGTACCTGATCGAGCGCGGGCACCGGGTCGCGGTGCTCGCGGTCGACCCGTCCTCGACCCGGACCGGTGGGTCGATCCTGGGCGACAAGACCAGGATGGCGCGCCTGTCGGTGGCACGCGACGCCTATATCCGGCCCTCGCCCACCGCGGGCACGCTCGGCGGCGTCGCCAAGGCGACGCGCGAGACCATCGCGCTGCTCGAGGCGGCCGGATACGACGTGATCCTGGTCGAGACCGTCGGGGTGGGCCAGTCGGAGGTCACCGTCGCGAACATGGTCGACGTGTTCTGCTTCCTCACCCTGGCCCGGACCGGCGACCAGTTGCAGGGCATCAAGAAGGGCGTGCTCGAACTCGCCGATCTGGTCGCGGTGAACAAGGCCGACGGCAAACACGAGGTCGAGGCCAAGGCCGCGGCCAGGGAACTCGCCGGCGCGTTGCGCCTGATCCACCCGCACGATGCGCTGTGGCGGCCGCCGGTGCTGACCATGAGCGGGTTGGAAGGCAGTGGTCTGGACCGGTTCTGGGACACGGTGCTCGAACACCGCCGCGTGCTCACCGATGCCGGGGAGTTCGACGCGCAGCGCCGCCGCCAGCAGGTCGACTGGACCTGGACCATGGTGCACGACCAGTTGCTGCGCAGGCTCGCGGACAATCCGGAAGTCAAAGCCATTCGGGCGCAAGTGGAAAAGCAGGTTCGCGACGGCACCCTGACCGCCGCGCTCGCCGCCGAGGAATTGCTGCGGGCCTTCGACGGGCGCTGACCCGCCGGTCTCGGCCGTAGGCGAAACCGCGCCGTGCGGCCCTCCCTCGCGGGCGGCGCGACTGCGGGAACCTCGACCTGCGCGACGCGTTCGAGCAACGCATCCGCGACGTCTCCGAATCCGGCCATAGCCCGCCGACGGCCGCTGGGCTTACCGCTGCTTCTCGTGCAAGCGGACATGCGCTACCAGCGCGCGATGATCCGCTCCCGGGAGGCCGATGGTCTCCACCGCGACCGCGTGACCGCCTGCGACGAGGATGTGGTCGATACCCACCAGGGGCGGCCAGCGCTTGTCGGTCGGATAGGTGACCAGGTGCCCGGCGCCAGCCTGCTCGGCGGCATCGCCGAAGCGCCGGGACAGCAGCACGCGGAACTGCCGATGATCGTAGGTGGCGTTGAAGTCGCCGCCGACGATCGCCGGTCGATCCGCGGGCGATCTGCCGAGAATGTCGCGCAGGCGGGACAATTCGTCGGCCCAGACGCGCGTGCCGTACACCGGCGGCACCGGATGGAAGGCGTACACCGTGACCGGCCCGGTGCCCGGGATGTCGGTGGTGGCCGAAAGCTGGTTCAGCACGAACCCGTCGTACTCCACGGTTTCCGACAGGGGATGGCTGCTCCATATTCCCGTCCCGGCCGCTGTCCTGCCGGGCGAGAGGAAACGGTAGGGCAGCACCTGGTCGAGTCCGGCCCGGCCGAGATCCTCGACTGCCGCGGGCGTGAGCTCGTTGACGGTGAGCACGGCGACGCCGCGTGCGCGCACCTCGTCGACCAGCGCCCGCGGATCGGCTCCGTCGAAGAGGAGATTGGCCTGCATCGCCGTCACCGTCTGTCCGTGCTCGTCACCCGCGCGAGCGACATACAGCGGAGCTTGCGTCCACGCCGCGATGGCAACCACGACGGTCGCGACCGCCGCGCCGATCCAGTGCCGCATGGCCGCGAACGCCACCGCTCCCACGCAGGCGGAACTCATCAGATACGGCGCCCCCGAAGCCGCCAAGACCAACAATCGCGAAGACGACCCATTGAAGTGCAACGCGACCCCGGCAGCCCCGGCCAGTGCCGCGGTCCAGGCGAGCAAATGGACTCCGACCCGAAACGGCTTCACCATCACACCCGATACTCGAACACATCGGCGGCGCAACACGTATCGAGGCGGCGCCTTGGAGCACGGCTTCCGCTTCGGACGGCCGACGCCGATCGGCCTCGGCGGCGCGCTGCCCGCTCCATTCGACCGCGCCAGCTGAACGAGTCGACGCGCGAGGGGGAACGCGACGTGTTCACGCCCGCGCGAGGGCTCCGGATCACTCGACGCCGAACATTGCCGCCGCGTTGCCGTGGCACACCCGGCGCAACCAGTCGTCACCGAAATCGAGGCGTTCGAGCGCCTCGATCGAATGACGGTAGGAATGCGGGATATTCGGAAAATCGCTGCCGAACAGGATGCGGTCGGCGAAAGCGCGCAGCCTGGCGTGCTCGTGGACCGGGAAGGGCACGTCGACCTCGGCGAAATCGGTCCACACCATCGTGGTGTCCAGCCGCACTTCCGGATATTCCTCGGCCAGATCGAGGAACTCGGAGTACTCGGGCATGCCCATGTGCGCCACGATCAGCCGCAGACGCGGAAAGCGCCGCAGTACACCGGCGATCGGCTCCGGTCCGGTGTGCGCGCCCGGCGCCGGGCCGGAACCGCAATGGATGACGATCGGAATGCGGGCCTCTTCCAGCAGGCCCCATACCGGGTCCAGCAGCGGGTCGCCCGGGTGATAGCCGCCGACCTGCACGTGCGCTTTGAAGACGCGGGCGCCGCCCTCCACCGCCTCGCGGACGTAACTCGCCGCTTGCGGCTCGGGGAAGAACGTGGCGGTGTGCAGGCAATCCGGGGTGCTCGCGGCGAAGTCGGCGGTCCAACCGTTGAGCCACGCCGCCATCTCCGGCTTGTGCGGGTACACCAGGGCAGTGAACGCGCGGACACCGAAGCTGCGCAACGTTTTCAACCGGACCTCCGCGTCGGCGCGGTAGGTGATCGGCCACGCGCGGCCGGTCAGTGGTCCGACCGTGTCGAAATACGCCCACACCTTCCGCATCACCTGGTCGGGCATGAAATGGGTGTGGACGTCGATGATGCCGGGCAACCCCAGCCGGGCGCGCAGGGCCGACAGATAGGTCGCGTCGTCTGTGCCGGTCATCGGACCTCCTGAGCGGCGGGCGGGTGCACCGCCCGCGCGAAGTCGCCGACCCGGGCGATCAGGCGATCGAAGAACAGCCGTGGATCGGTGCCGATCACGATGTCGGCGTTGGGTTCCCGGCCCCACATGCCCGCCCAGTCCGCGACCGTGGTCGCGCGGGTGATGGTGCCCGCCAACTCCACGTCCACCGTCGCCGGGCGGGTGCGGGCCAATCCCGGATCCAGTGCCACCGCGGCAGCGAAAGGATCGTGCATATGAGCGAGATAGCCCAGGTCGTAGGCCTGGTGGAAATCAAAATAGAACCGCACGGCGTCGGTGACGTGCCGGACGATCGGATTGCTCGCCGCCGAGCGGGTCCCGGGCGGATCGGACGGCGCGACGACCTCCACCGGGAAGCTTTTCGCGCGCTCGGCGAGGCGTGCCAAGTGCTCCGGACGCATCTCGATGGTCTCGGTGATGTCGAGGGCGCAGACGATCGGCCTGCGCGGAGCGGGGACCGCGGCGAACGCGTCGAAGACTTCTTTCGCGGCCTCCGGGTCGACGTGCACGTTCCACTCGTTGGTCGGTGTGGTGTTGCCCGGATGGTTGAACGCGCCGCCCATGATCACCAAGCGGTCCAGCAGCAGTGGCAGGTCCGGTTCGATCCGCAAGGCGAGCGCGAGGTTGGTCAGCGGGCCGGTGCAGAGCCCGACGATCTCGCCGGGGTGAGCGCGCACCAGCTCCGCCCACATCCGCGCAGCCGACCTGGGTGAGAGGCGGCGGGCCGACGCGGGCAGCTCGGCGTATCCGATGCCTTGTGGTCCGTGTGTGTCCTCGGTGGTGCGCAGGGGGATCGCCAGGGGGTCGGGGGCGCCGAGCGCTACTTCGATCTCCGGCGCGTGGCAGACATCCAGCCAGGCCAGATTGTTGGCGGCCACCTGCGCCGCCGCTACGTTGCCCGCCGTGGCGGCGATGCCGGCGATCTCGGCTTCGGGGGACCCGAGCAGGTACAGCAGCGCGAGCGAGTCGTCGATGCCGGTGTCGACGTCCAGGATGATCTTCTGCCGCACGGCACGAGACTAGCGAGCCGGTGGGCGGGCGCGGCGTCGAGGTGCGGACAGCGCGGCGATCACGCGCCTAGTACATACGTCTAGTACGTCCGTCTAAGACGTTGTAGCCTTCGGGCATGGGAAATCGCGAGGATCTGCTGGCGGGAGCACGAAAAGTGATCATCGAGCGCGGCATCGCCAAGGCGACCGCCCGGGATATCGCGTCGGCGGCCGGGGTGAGCTTGGCGGCGATCGGCTACCACTTCGGCTCCAAGGACCAATTGATCACCGAGGCGCTGTCCGACTCCCTGGGTACCGCGATCGGCGACAGCATGGAGGCGAAGATTCGCGAGGGTAGCGGCGTCGCGCCATTGGCGGCGTTCGCCGCGCTGTGGAACGGCATGCCCGCGGTGTTCACCGAGAACCGCGACAGCATGCTGGCGAGCCTGGAGAACTTGGTGCGCGTCGCCCGGACCCCGGAATCGCAGAAGTTCTTCGCCCAGACCTTGCCCGGGGCCTACCAGGACATGGCGGACGGACTGCGCGAAGCCCACCCCCAGCTGACCGAAGACCAGGCCATGGCGATCGCCGAACTGTATTTCGTGCTCGTGCAGGGACTCGGTGTGTTGCAGACCATCGTCCCGGAAGCGAGCCTGCCGGACGGCGACCGCATGGCGCGGGCGGTCGCCGCGCTGGCCGGAATCGAGGATTAGTGCTCGCTCGACAGCTCCCCGGCCGGGATGTGGCGTAAACGAAGCACGGCTACCACCGAGAGCGCCAGAGCAGCCAGGGCGGCGACACCCGCCGTCACGTGCACCCCGTGCAGAAATGCTTCTCGCGCCGCCCGCAGTACCGCTTCGCCGAGTTCGCCGGGTAACGCCGCGGCGGTGTGCACCGCACCGCCCAGTGTGTCGCGCGCCGAGCGCCCGGCCTCGCCGGGCAGATCGGCGGGCAGCGAGCCGGTGAGATCGCCGCGATAGAGCGCGACGCTGATGCTGCCGAGAATCGAGATTCCCAGGGCGCCGCCCAGTTCCGCACCTGTTTCGGACACGCCGGCGGCCGCGCCCGCCTGTTCCTGCGGCGCCGAGCCCACGATCAGCTCGGTGGTGATGCCGAACACCGGGGCCAGTCCCAGCGCGATGATCACCGAGGCGACCAGCGCGAGCGGCACGCCGCCGGTGACGCCGAGCCGCGTCATCAGCAACAGGCCGACTGCCGAGGCCGCCAGGCCCGAACCGATGAGGTAGGCCGGGCGCACCACCCGGACGATCCGGGGAGCCAGCTGCGAGCCGACGATGAAGCCGAGCCCGGACGGAGCCATCACCAGACCCGCCGCCAGCGGCGACAGGCCGAGCACGAGCTGGAAGTACTGAGCGACGAACAGGAAGTAGCCGAAGGCGACGAACACGCCGACCACATTGATCAGCAGCGCGATCCGGAACGTGCCCAGCCGGAACAGCCGCAGGTCGAGCATCGGCTCCCGGCTGCCGAACTGTCTGCGTACGAACACCACGCCGACCGCGAGACCGGCGGCGATCGCGAGCAGCGCGGCGATGCCGAGCCCGTCCTGGGCGATCTTCTTCATGCCGAACACCAGCGCGATCATCGCCGCGACGCACAGCGCGGCGCTGAGCGGGTCCAGCCGCGCGGCCTGCGGATCGCGGTACTCCGGCAGCACCTTCGGCCCGAGGACCAGCAGCAACGCCATCACCGGGACCGCGAGCAGGAACACCGAGCCCCACCAGAACCGCTCCAGCAGCACGCCGCCGAACAGCGGGCCGACCGCGCCGCCCGCGGAGAACGCGCCGACCCACACCCCGACCGCGACCGACCGCTGCCGGGTGTCCCGGAACATGCTGAACAGCAACGACAACGTGGACGGCGCGAGCGTGGCGCCCGCGACCCCTTGCAGCGCGCGGCAGACGATGAGCAGTTCCGCGCTCGGCGCGAACGCCGCGACGATCGAGACCACCGCGAACGCCGCCGCGCCCGCCATGAGCAGCTTGCGCCGGCCGACGCGGTCACCGAGGGTGCCCATGGTGACCAGCAACCCGGCCACCATGAATCCGTAGACGTCGATGATCCACAGCAGCTGCGAGCTGGTGGGACGAAGTTCGGCGCTGATCATCGGCACGGCCAGGTGCAGCACCGTCATGTCCATGGCGTAGACCAGGCAGGCCAGGGCGAGCACGCCGAGCCCGATCCACTCGCGTTTGCCCGCCAGCGGTTCGGCGACGCGGTCGAGCGTGGTGTCCACGGCGCTGGTCCCTTCGGAAACGGTGTCGATGAGCGTCATGCCGGTCCAGACGACGCGAGAGACACCATTTCATCGCCCGCGACCGGGACGCCGCAAAGTATTTTCGCGGCGCTCCGGCCGGACGGTCAGCGCGCGGGCAGCGGCCAGGCGGGACGATCCGCGCCGTAGGCGGGCGCGGGCCAGGCGTAATCGGGGTACTCGGCGAGCACCGGCGGCGCGGTGACGACCTGTCCGTGCCGGACCACCTCCGCTGGGCTCGGCAGCGCGGCCTTGGGATGACTCGCTGTGCGATCCGGCGCGTCGAGCAGCCAGGCCGCGGTGCGCGCCAGGGCCACCCGCACGTCCCGCCCGACGCCGTCGTCGGCCCGCGCGACCAAGGCGTCGATCACGCCCGCGGCGAGCAGGTAACCGGACGCGTGGTCGAGCGCCTGCGCGGGCAGCGCCCCCGGGACGGCGGGCGCGCCCTCGAGGATCGAGATGCCGGAGGCCGCCTGCACGATGCTGTCGAAGCCGCGCCGTCCGCTCCAGGGACCGGACTCACCCCAGGCGGAGATCCGCCCGTGGACCAGGCCGGGACGGGCGGCGGCGCGCACGCCCGCGCGCTCCAGCGCGCCCGGCCGGTACCCGGTGATCAGCACGTCGGCGGCGGCGACCAGGTCGTCGATGCCGCGTGTGCGCAGGTCGACCAGCGTCGAGCGCTTGCCCTGACAGGTGTCGGCGAACTGCCAGGGAATCTCGGGCAGTTGCGGCGGATCCACCCGCAATACCTCGGCGCCGAGCAGCGCCAACGTCCGCGTCGCGACCGGACCCGCGATCACCCTGGTCAAATCGAGTACGCGCACTCCACGCAGCGGCTGCAAAGGCGCGGCGCCCGCCGGTAGCCCGGGCTCGCCGCGGTCGGCACGCGCTGTGATCGCCACCACCGGTCCCGCCGCGGCGGCCTGCCCCTCGGGGCTGGTGGTCCATTCCTCCTCGGTCCGCACGCGAACCGCGACGGCGCCGTGCGCGGCGGCCTGTTCCTCCAGGTCCGAGGCTCGGATCATGGCCATCTGGGCCACGATGAGGTCGGCCGGGGCGGACTCGGGCAGGCCGAGCACGGACAACAGCCGTGACCGGTGATGCGGATAGTTCGCGTGCGTGCGCACCCATCCGTCGAAGGTCGGGAAGAAGCCGGACAGATCGGCGAACGCCGTCGGGAACCGGCCGCCGATCCGTAGCAGACGCTCGCTGGCGAAAGCCGCGGTGATGCGGGCCGGATCGATGCGATGCGCCACCGGGTCGAGGCCGCGCGCGGCGCGCATGCGGTTCGCGGCCGTGGTCAGGGCTGTCACCGAACCGGCGGCCAGCGCCCAGACCGGTAGTGTCGCGGCGAGATTGCTACCCGGATCGGACGTGGGGGAGATACGCGAGGCGGTGACACCGATACCGGCCTCGTAGTCCTGGACGAGCCGTGCGTGCGTGTTCACTCGCTTCAGCCTAGTTGCCGGTTCCGGGAGGCCGGGTGTCGTGGTCCCCCCGACCGGAGCCGTTGCGGCCCCCGGTTTCCCGACCGCGCGGTCGTTCGGCGGCGTGACCTGCGGCGATCCGGATCGCGGCGGGGCGCCCCCCGCGTGCCGGTGCGCGGTGCCCCGATGCGGCGGGGCGATCGCCGGTCGGCCACGGCGTTCGTCCGGGCGGGTCGGCCGACGGCGCTCGCGCGGCGACCGCCGGATCGCCGAGGTGTGCCGCCGAGATTGCGGATGCGATGCTGACGAACTCGGAGTGTTCCGGACGCTCCCGCGGGCGGGGAGTGGCGGTGCCGGGCCGGCCTCGAACGGTACCCCTCGCGAAACAAACTGTCGGAGCGGACTTCTCGCCAGTGAGGATAGTGGTACGCGCCGAGGCCGGAGGAATTGGCCAGGATGACCCCATGCTGCACCGCAGCAGCCGGCACGGGATGCCGCGCCGATCCGATGACCTGTCCGTCACGTGCGGGCAGAGGGGCAGAGCATGGCAGGCCGCACCCGACCGCCGCGCGGCAGCCATATGTGAGGTCGAGCGACGATGACGAACGTCTATGCCGGAAGCGCGGAATACACCGTGCCGGTGATCAGGAAGAAGCCGAACTCTCCAGCGCAGGAGCGAGTCCCGGTATTCGGCAACGACATGCAGCCGCGCGCCGCTCTGATCCCCGACCGGGTCCGCGCCGCGCCGATCAAGCACGACTACGAGCTGATGGCCGTACAGGACGCGCAGAACGCGGGGTACCTGCGCGAGATCCAGGATCTCGCCGCCGAGCGCGCCGCGCTCGGAACCGCGGGCCACGATCAGGCGACGCGATTGCGCGTGGCGCAGCTCGAGACGGCGCTCGCGGCCGCGACGACGGACGCGGTGGCCGCGGGGGTCGCGGTGGGCGAAGTCGACCGCGCGGTGGAGTACGGCCGCGCCGGCGCCTACTGGGCCGACCGCCCGGCGCACCGCTACCTGGGCCGGATCGCCCAGTTGACCGACGAGATGGATTCTCGCACCACCGAACTGGCCCGCTACCGCCAGCGCATCGCCGAACTCGAGCAGCGGCTCGCGCGGACCCGGCTCGGCGAGCCCTGAGCCGGTTCCACCCGTTCGCGCGACCCCGGCGCGGAACCCGGCGTCCCGGACGGGGATGTTGCATCGGTGCAGGAGATCTTCCGGCCCGCGGGCGTCGAGGGGTGGGCGTATGCCCGACGCGTCGACTGTGGCGCCGCATTGACCGGCTTCCACCGTGCGGAAGTGTCGTCCGCCCTTTCCTCCGGTCCGCGGAGCGAAGACCTCGATCGGCGGCGGTTGGCCGGAGGAGACATCCACTCGACCGGTGTCGGCGACTACCGTGGTCTGATCCGGTTCGCGCCGGGACCGACGGTGGCGAAAGGAGCCCGAACGTGGCTGGAAACCTCACCGACTCGGCGTGGCTGCGCACGTTGCGATCCGCGGCGGTGGCGCGTCGGCACCTGCTGTGTTTCCCGCCCGGCGGCGGGTCGGCCACGGTCTACCGGGATCTCGCGCAGCGGTTCGGAGCGGATGTGGCGGTGTTCGCGGTGCAGTACCCCGGGCGGCAGGACCGGCTGGGCGAGGAGCTGATCACCGATCTGGTCGGTCTCGCCGACCGGATCGCCGGGGAAGTGCTCGCCCAAGGCCGCGTCGAGGGGCTGTCGCTGTTCGGGCACAGCATGGGCGCGACCGTGGCGTTCGAGACCGCGCGCCGGCTCGAGCGTGCCGGGCAGCCGGTGACGACGCTGTTCGTATCCGGCCGTCCGGCACCGACTTTCGAGGAGACCAAGCGATTGCACATGGCCTCCGACGACGAACTCATCGGCGACCTGGTGCGGCTGGCCTCCGACCCCGCGCCGCTCGAGATGTTGCGCGCGGAGCCGAGTCTCGCCGAACTCGTGCTGCCCGCCGTGCGTGCCGACTACCAGGCGGTCGAGACCTACCGCTACCAGCCGGGGGAGCCGCTGCGCGCCGGCATCGCGGCGCTGGTCGGCACGGAGGACCCGACGATGCGACCCGAACAGGCCGACGAGTGGCGGGCGCACACCGCTGCCGGATTCGACCGGGCGACCTTCCCAGGCGGCCATTTCTACCTGGACGAGCACGCCGCGCGAGTAGCCGGTTTCATCACCCGCCACCTGGCGTCCGCCTGAGTACGTACGAGCGCGCGCCGCGCTGTCTTCAACGGACGGCCGGAGCGGGCCGTTGGCGGAGCACCCACGCGTAACCGATCCAGGACGACACCACCAGAGCCGCCGCCAGTATGCGCACCGATCCGAGCGCGTGCTCGGGATAGATCACGCCGGTGAGGTAATGATCGATGAACCCGCTCGACGGCAGCCGCGCCAAGTCCGCGCGATCGCGCGCCCAGTTCTCCAAATGCGTGAGCGGGCAGTCGAACCCGGCCACGATCGTGCTGAATCCCCAGCAGACCGCGAGCAGGTGCAGCCAGATGGTGCGCCGGAAGCGCCACGCGAGAAAACCACCGGTCACCACGTAGGCCACGAAGGCGAAGTGCGTGGCGGCGGTGGCATCGGCCAAGAGCCGGTACAGCACGCCTCCAGGGTAGCTTTCCCGGCGTGCGGATGCGCGGATCGGACTCCTACCAGGGGGAGGGCTGATAGTCCTTGAGGAAGCAGCCGAACAGATCGGTGCCGTTCTCGCCTTGCACGATCGGGTCGTAGACCCGCGCCGCGCCGTCGACGAGGTCCAGCGGCGCGTGGAAGCCCTCCTCGGCGAGGCGGAGCTTCGTGTAGTGCGGGCGTTCGTCGGTGATCCAGCCGGTGTCGACGGCGGTCATCAGAATGCCGTCCTGCTCGAACATCTCACGGGCGCTGGTGCGAGTCAGCATGTTCAACGCGGCCTTGGCCATATTGGTGTGCGGGTGCCCCGGGCCCTTGTAGGCGCGGGAGAACTGCCCTTCCATCGCGGAGACGTTCACGACGTACTTGCGGCGCGCCCGCGCGGCGGCCATCGCCGGGCGCAGACGCGAAACCAGGATGAACGGCGCGACCGAGTTGCACAGCTGCACTTCGAGCAGTTCGGTCGGATCCACCTGCGCGACGGTCTGCACCCAGCTGTTGGTGTGCGCGAGGTCCGGCACCAGGCCGCCCGCGTCGATCGCCACCCCGCGCGCGATGCGCTCGGGTGTCGCGGATCCCGCGACCAAGGCCAGCTCGGCGACGTCGGCGGCGGTCAACGCCGGGGTGAGCGAGGCGGTCAGCGCGGTCGGGTGCGCCTGCATGGTCTTGCCGAAACTCACCACCTCCGGCAGCGCGCCCGCGGGCAGCGGTCCGGATTCGGCCTCGACCAGCGCGCTGTAGGCGCCGGGGGAGCGGCGCACCGTCTGCGCGGCGTTGTTGATCAGGATGTCCAGCGGCCCCTGGGCGGCGACGTCGTCGGCCAGGGCGACCACCTGGGCCGGGTCGCGCAGGTCGATGCCGACGATGCGCAACCGGGGCAACCAGTCCGCGCTGTCGTCCATCGCGGCGAAGCGCCGGATGGCGTCGTTGGGAAAGCGCGTGGTGATGGTGGTGTGCGCGCCGTCGCGCAGCAGTCGCAGCGCGATGTACATGCCGATCTTGGCGCGGCCGCCGGTGAGCAGCGCCCGGCGGCCGGTCAGATCGGTCCTGGCGTCCCGCTTGGCGTGGCTGCCGGCCGCGCAGTCCGGGCACAGCTGGTGGTAGAACGCGTCCACCCGGGTGTAGCGCTGCTTGCAGATGTAGCAGGGCCGCGGGCGAATCAGCGTGCCCGCGCTGGCGCCGGAGGCGGTCGAGCTGATCGGGATGCCCGCGGTCTCGTCGTCGATCCGGTTCGGCGAGCCGGTGGCAGTGGCGGCGACCACGGCGCGGTCGGCGGAGGAGACCGCCTCGCGCGCTTCGGAGCGGCGTCGCTGCTTGAGCTTCTTGAACATGTGCCCGACGGCCCGCTGCACGAGCACCGAGTCCGGGTGGTCCTTCTCCAGCGTTCCGGCCTGCTCCAGGACTCGAAGACAGGTCGCGAGGTCTTCGGGATCGATCATGCTTTCGGCCATCGCGGCTGGGGACATCCTTCGTCGAGCGGGGTGGGCGACCGGCCCATTGTCGCAAACCCGCTCGCCGGGTAACCGCCCGGTTGCCTGTGCTCGTGCCGGAACGCCCGACCTCAGCTGCTGCGCGGGCTGATCGCCGCGCGGTCGGCGCGCAGATCGTCGACGAAGTTGGCGATCGCCTCGGCGACCAGCAGCGGTTCGGTGATCGGCAGCCAGTGATCCGCCGGGACGTCCCGCCGCCACAGCTGGTCGACCCAGCGCGCGGAGACGTCGTAGACGGCGGCCGGTACGAACGGGTCGGTGGTGTCGACCAGCAACTGGATCGGCACGGCCGTTCGCCGCACCCGCGGCCTGCGCAGGTGGTGCGGCAGGTTGGTCCGGGCGATGCGCGCGCCGGCGACCAGGTCGGCGCGCCAGGTCGGGGCGACGCGCGCGGGCAACGGCGAGATGCCGCCCAGCTGTCGCACCAGCAGGCCGCGCACGCGCGGCGGACAGAGTCTGCGAGCGATGGGGAGCGGCGTGAGCGCCCCGCGCAGCAGCCACCGGCCGAGATCGCCGAGTTCGCGGCCTGCCCGGGGCGCCAGGGCACGCAGCCACAGGCCCAGATGGTCGAGGTTCGGTCCGGCGATCGCGGTGAACGAGGCGACGCGGGTGTTGGCCCGCTCGTCGCAGACCGCCTCCCACAGCTGCACCGCGCCCCAGCCGTGCCCGCAGGTGTGCACCGGCTGGCGCGGGCTGGCGGCCTCGATCACCGCGAAGAAGTCCTCCGCCAGGCGATCGAGCCGGTATTCCGACAGGGGGCCGGACGTCTCCGAGCCTCCGTGCCCGCGCACGTCGTAGGTGACGACCCGGAAGCCGTCGGCCAGGAGCGCCGCCACCGTGGTCCACACGCGATGGGTGTCGGTGAGGCCGTGCACCAGGATCAACGGCTCGGCGGCCGCGTCACCCCATTCGAAGACGGCGAGGTCGGCGCCGTCGCGGTGGACCGTCCAGGTGCGGTCAGGGCGGGGCGTGTCGATGGTGTCGAGCGGTTGGGTCATGTCCTTGCCTCGTTCGCTGCCGGCTACCGATCCCATGGCACGTCGCCGTCGTGCCCGACGTCAGTAATTTCGATACGGACAGTACGAAGGATTGACCGCTGGGGGGAGAGGTGAAACGCCGAATTATGGCGCAGCTCACCAGCGGTATCGCCGCCCCGGGAGCGGCACTCGGCGATCCGCTGCCCGAGTCTGGGCCGTAGCTCGCCCGCGCGGTGGCCGACGGCCGTGCGGACCGTCCCCGGAGCGGCGTCCGTCGCTTGTTGACAACTCGCCAATAGTTCGGGAATCTGAGGGCGGAACCGGCGGCGGAGCCGGACCTCAGCGAGCAAAGGATCGAGCGATGGCACGCGCGGCGTGGAGTGACGACGAGGTCGAGGCGGTACGAGACCTGGCGAGGACCTTCTTCGAAAAGGAGGTCGTCCCCCATGAGGAGAAATTCGTCGCCCAGGGGCACCCCGACCGCGCGCTGTACAACCGTGCGGGCGAACTGGGCCTGCTGTGCCCCGCGATTCCCGCCGAGTACGGCGGCGGCGGAGGCACCTTCGCGCACGAGGCTGCCATCATCGAGGAGCAGGCGCGTGCGGGCGACGGGTCGATGGGCATCGCCGTGCACAGCTCGATCATCGCGCCCTACCTGCACGAGTTCGGCTCCGACGAGCTCAAGCGGCGCGTGCTGCCCAAGGCGGCCAGCGGCGAGATGGTGCTGTCCATCGGCATGACCGAGCCGGGCACCGGGTCGGACCTGCAGAACATCAAGACCCGCGCGGTGCGCGAGGGCGACGAGTACGTCATCACCGGCTCGAAGATCTTCATCACCAACGGCTGGCTCTGCGACGGCATCATCATCGCCGCCAAGACCGACCCCACCAAGGGCGCGGCGGGCGTCTCGCTGATCTTCGCCGAGGTCGGCGACGACACCCCCGGCTTCGAGCGGGGGCGCATCCTGAACAAGATCGGCGGCAAGGCTCAGGACACCGCCGAGCTGTTCTTCGACGGCCTGCGCGTGCCCGCGTCCAACCTGCTCGGCGGCAGCGAGGGCCAGGGTTTCTACCAGATGATGCAGATGCTGGCGCAGGAACGCTTGGTCACCGCCATCATCGCGGTCGCCATGATGGAGAAGGCCGTGCAGCTCACCGTCGACTACACCAAGGGTCGCGAAGCGTTCGGCAAGCCGTTGTTCGCCATGCAGAACACCAAGTTCGAACTGGCCGAGTGCGCGACCATCACCAAGGTCTCCCGCACCTTCCTGGACGACTGCATCACCAAGCACCTCCGCGGCGAACTCGACATTCCCAGCGCTGCCATGTCGAAGTACTGGTTGACCGATCAGCTCGGTATCGTGGTTGACCGCTGCCTGCAACTGTTCGGCGGCTACGGCTACATGACGGAGTATCCGATTTCCCAGCTCTACACCGGCGCCCGCGTGCTGCGCATCCTCGCGGGCAGCAACGAGGTGATGAAGGATCTCATTGCCCGGTCTCTCTGATACCAGGAGCGCGACCGCGGACGGTGGCGCCGACCCGGCGCTACCGCGCCGCCGCAGGCTCGAGCCCGACGAGCGGCGCGCGCAGATCCTCGCCTGCGCCATCGATATGTTCGGCGAGCGCCCGTACGCGGCCGTCTCCACCGCGGAACTGGCGCAGCGGGCCGGGGTGGCGCGCGGGCTGATCAACCACTATTTCGGCAACAAGCGCGATCTCTACCTCGCGGTGGTGCGACGGATGGTGACGCTGCCCAAGCTCGGCGATATGATCGTGCCCACCGGCTCCTGGCGCGAGCGTGTCGACGCCAGTGTGCGCTGGCTGCTGGACACCATCGCCGAACACGGCAGCACCTGGGTGAAAGTGACCAGCCACGAAGGGGTCGGTGACGACCCAGAGGTACAGCAGATCCTCGACGCCGCCGACGACGCGGCGGCCGAACGTCTACTGCTGATGGTGGGGCTCGCCGATTCGGCACACGATGCGGAACTGCGTGCGATGGTGCGCGCATACGGCGGGTTGGTCAAGGTCGCGGGCCGGGAATGGATCACCCGCGGCACACTCACCCGCGAACAAGTGCACGATCTGCTGTGCGACATGTTGCTCACCCTGGTCACCGAGTCGCTGCCCAAGGTCGATCGCAAGCAGTAACGCTGCGCGGCCGTAGCCGAACAAATATCGGACACTTCGGATCAACTTTTCGCGTCGCGCGTCCTATTCTGTCGGTATATCGGGGCGGGTCCGGGCGAATCCGAGGTTCCTGCGCGGTGCTGGTGTGGAGAGGACCTGGATGACACGGGCAGAACGGCGTGAAACGGATCGCTGGCCGCAGGCGCGGCCGGATGACCGCTGGTCGGAGCCGGAGCCCGACGGCCACTGGTCCGACGACGAGGAGGAGCGCTGGCCCGAGCAACCGCCGAGTCGCCGCCGGGCCGGACGCCTACGGGTGGAGATTCCGCCGATCGTCAATCCGTACGCGATCGTCGCGCTGGTGGCGGCGCTGCTGGGGCTGTTCCCGGTGGCCATCGTGTTCGGCTTCATCGCCTTCAGTCATCCCCGTGGCCGGGTCATGGCGATGTTCGCGCTGCTGCTCGGCGTCGCCGAGATCACCGCGGTGGCCGGGTTCGTGCTGCTGACCGGCAACTGGATGCCGGATCTGGTGAACCGCACCGCCACGATCGGGCCGACTGCCTCGGCGCCGGTTCCCACCACCGTCGAGCGCCCGGCTCCGGCCACCACCACCGCACCGAGCCCCGCCGTGACGACCACCCCGCAAGAGAGTCCCGGACCGGTGACGAAAGGAGCGGCCTGCACCGAGGCTCAGCTCGGACAGATCGGCAGCGCCGCCACCGGCGGCACCCTGATCTGCCTGACCACCTCCGGCGGCTACCAGTGGTCGGGCCCGCACACCGTGGCGACCGCAGTACAGCAGGCGGGCTCGAAGTGCGACGGCTCGGGCGCCAAGACCGGCCGCACCGCCGACGGTCGCGCGCTGGTGTGCGAAGTCAGCGGTCGCAGCGGCACGTGGGTGCTGTGGACCGAATAGCGGCGGGCGCTATTCGGGCTTCTTCGCGCGGCTCGGCTGCACCCGAGGCGGTTCGTTCGGCATTTTCGGATACTGCGGTGGCCACGGCGCGTCCATGAGTCCGGCCGCCATATCCCGCTCGGACATCTCCAGGAGCGGGGCGATGGACTGGGGGGCGCGGCCGGCCCACGGATCGCCCGACTCGGCGTAGCGTGCGGGAACGGTCGCGATGGTCAGTTCGTCGGGCGCCACCGAATCCAGATCCGCCCAGCTGATCGGCGTCGACACCTGGGCGCCCACTTTCGGCCGCACACACCAGGCCCCGAAAACCGTTTTGTGCGGGGCGTTCTGATTGAAGTCGATGAAAACCCGGTTGCCGCGTTCTTCTTTCCACCACTGCGCGGTGATGTCCTCCGGATACCTGCGCTCCAATTCGCGTGCCAGGGCCACCGCGGCCGCCCGCACCTGATAACCGTCCCACTTCGGCTCCAGCGCGGAGTAGAGATGCAAGCCCCGCGACCCGGAGGTCTTGACCCAGGATTCGATGCCGAGTTCGGCGAGCAGATCCCTGGTGCGTATCGCGGCGTGCCGGAGATCGGCGAAGGTTATGCCGGGAGAAGGATCGAGGTCGATGCGCAATTCGTCGGCGACTTCCAGGTTGTCGGCGCGGTTGGGCCAGACGTGGAAGCCGAGGCACCCCTGGTTCACCGCCCACAGGATATGGGCGAGATCGTGCGCGACGAGGGCGTCGCTGGTGGTGCCGTTCGGTGTGGACACCTCAACGGTGCGCAGCCAGTCCGGCGCGGATTTCGGCACCCGCTTCTGGAACCAGGATTTGCCCGAAGCCCCGTCCGGGTAACGCTCCAGCAGCAGCGGCCGTCCGCCGACCACGTTCAGGAACGGTTCGGCGATCGCCTGGTAGTAACGCACCAGATCGAGTTTCGTCTCGCCCCGCTTGGTGAAATAGACCTTGTCCGGATTGCTGATGGTGACGGTCCGGCCGTCGGTCTCGATATCCACGGATTCGGTCATCGCGCCGCGCCCTCGCCGAACAGCGTGCTCAATTCCGCGGGCGCGACTTCGTCGAGCTGACCGTAGGTACACGATTCCGGGGTCCGGTCGGCCCGGAAGCGCACCAGCCTGCCGCCGTGGCGCAGCCGCCCCGACTGCACGTGCTCGTAGCGCACCTCGGCGACCAGTTCCGGCCGCAGCGCCTCCCAGGACAGGTCCTTGCCGCCGGTCCAGCGGCTGACGCCGCCAGGCATCTTGCCGTCCGCCGCCGCCTGCGCCGCGGCGTCGGCCCAGTCCCGCCAGGGGTGGTTGTCCAGCGCGTTCGCCCGCAGGGGCGCCAGCTCCTCGACCAGTTCCGTGCGCCGGGCCGCGGTGAAGCTGCTGGCCACCCCGACATGATGCAGGCGGCCCGACTCGTCGAAGAGGCCCAGCAGCAGCGAACCGACTCCGGCGCCGTCCTTGTGCCAGCGGAATCCCGCCACCACACAGTCGGCGGTGCGCTCGTGCTTGACCTTCAGCATGACCCGCTTGTCCTGCAGATAGGCCAGGTCGTCGGACTTGACCATCACGCCGTCGAATCCGGCGCCTTCGAAACGGGTGAACCAGTCCTGCGCGACATCGGGATCGTGGGTGATGGGGGTGAGGTGAACGCGCGCGAGCGCGGTGTCCAGGATCGTCTCCAGCAGCCGCCGGCGCTCGGTGAACGGCTCGCCGGTCAGATCCTTGTCGCCGAGCGCGAGCAGGTCGAACGCCACGAAACTGGCGGGCGTCTCCGCGGCCAGCTTCGCGACCCGCGACGCTGCCGGGTGCAGACGGTTCTGCAGGGTGTCGAAGTCCAGTCCCTGCTCGGTGACCACCACGATCTCGCCGTCCACCACGCAGCGGTCCGGCAGCGCCTGCTTCAGCAGTTCGGCGACCTCGGGAAAATACCTGGTCAAGGGCCGGTCGTTGCGTGAGCCGAGCTCCACCTCAGCGCCGTCGCGGAAGACGATGCACCGGAAGCCGTCCCACTTGGGTTCATAGCTCAGCCCCGGCTCGCGCGGCACCGCGGGCACGGATTTGGCCAGCATCGGCCGCACTGGCGGCAGCACCGGTAGGTCCACGGATCCTCCTCGGGTTCGATCCTCACCCATACCGACGGCACGCGCCGAGCAAACTCATCGGTATGTGGCCGCGGTCTCGGCTCGATCGTAGGCGGCCGTCCCGACACCGACGTGGACTTCTCCGGTCAGCTCTCCAGCCAGCCGTGCTGATCGGCGAACGCGGTGAGCCGGTCGCGGATGGTGAGGATCTCGCCCGCGGTGAGCGCGGGGCTGGCGTCCAGGAGCAATTCGGTGATCAGGCGTTTGTGCTCGGCGACGGTGAGCTGTCCCGAACCGGGCCGGTCCTTGCCCTTGTGCCGGGCGGGCGGCGTTGGCGCGCCGCCGGCCAGGCTGAGATTGACCGCCTTCGGTCCGCGGTCGCCCTCGGTCACCTCGAATTCGAACACCCGTCCCTGCCGCAACTCGTCCTCGTCCAGACCGATGTCGTTGACGTGGACGAACACATCGGGTCCACCGTCCTCCGGCCGAATGAACCCGAATCCCCGAGAGCTGTCGAACGACACCAATTTCCCGATGGACACCAACACCCGCTCCTCGTCGCCGTCGCTACTCGGCCACTTTAACCCGCGTTTTCGCCGTCGTCGGAGGAAAGCGCCTTTTGCAGCGAATGGAAAACGGTCAGTCCCTGACCGACCATTCCGTTCACCAGTTCGCCCACTCCGTCGGGTCCGTTGAGCACGGTGAGATTCGCGTTCGCCAACCCGTTCGACGCCTGCTTCACGATTTCCGGAAGTTGTTCGATCAACAACTGGTCCAGCGCGATCCGGTTGTTGGACGCGGCCGCCGCGGCCTGGATACGGGTGCGGTCGGCCTCCGCCTCGGCCAGGATGCGCACCCGATCCGCCTCGGCCTGAGCGGGTTTGACGACCTCGGCCTGCAACTGCTGCTCACGCAGCTCGGCTTCCTTGCGCGCCTGCTCGGCCTGCGCGGTGAGCACCTCCTGCAACGCCATCGCCTCGGCGAGCGGGCCCGCCTGCGCCGCCTCCGCGTTGGCCTTGTCGATATCGCGCTGGTATTGCGCGCGCAGGATCGCCGTCTCCCGCTGATATTCCGCCTGCCTGCGCTGCGATTCCTGCTCAGCCTGGGCCGCCGCCTGCGCGGCCTGCGATTGCGCGATCTGCGCGTCGCGCTGCACGGCGGCATTGTGCGGGGCGGCGAGCGCGGCGATATAGCCGAGGTTGCCGTCGTCGATGGACTGGATCTGGAAGGAATCGACCCACAGGCCGATATTGCTCATCTCGACTTTGGACGCGACCAGCACTTCGTCGGCCAGTTTCTGGCGCTCCCGGATGATCTCCTCGACCGTCATCGAGCCGACGATCGAACGCAGGTGTCCGGAGAAGATCCGCCCGGTCAGCACCGACATCTCCCGCTCCTGCTCGGACAGGAAGCGCTGCGCGGCGTTCACGATGGACTGGGTGTCGTTGGCCACCTTGAACGCGATGACGGCGCGGACGTCGAGCTGGATCGCCTGCTTGGTGACGCAGCGCTCCTTGATCTCGGACTCGAACATCGCCAGCGACAGGTAGCGCACCTTGCGGAACAGCGGAATCACCCAGGCGCCACGCCCGATGATCACTTTGAACGGCGCGTTGTCGCGGCTCTTGGCGCCGCTGACCAGCATCGCCTCGTCCGGGTCCGGCACGTGATAGCCCAGCACTGCTGTCTCCCTTGCTTCTCAGGTCTCTCCGGCCGCGTCCGGGGTGAGCGGAATCCACGGGACGACGTCGACGACGCGCCCCGGATGGACCGCGATGACCAGCACGGCCGCGCCGGCCGAGATCGGCTCGGCGGCCCGTGCGATGTACAGCTCGGTTCCCCCACGAATCGCGACCAGGACCTCGCCCAGCATCCCGGCGCCCCGGATCGGCGATGTGAGCGTACCCGTCAAACCCACCACCGGGTCGGTCATCGCACGATCTCCTTCTCTGGCTCTCGGATCGTCACCCTACGTCCGGCACAGCGACTTTCGGTATGGGTCCGGCCCGACCGCAGGACGGGACGGCCGCGACGGCGCAGGTATGTTGCTTGCATGGGAGGACGGCTGGCGCTGGTGGTGGGGGCGGAATGCGCGGCGCTGGGAGAGTTGGGGTTCACCGCGGAACTCGCCACCGGCCTGTACGGGAGCTTGACCGGGTCGGGCGGTTGGCGGACGGCGACCGAACTCGACGGCCCGGTGCTCAATCCGACTGCCGCGCAATTGTTCGCCGCCGTCGACACGGCCTTCGCGGCGGCGTCCCAGCGGCAGGCCACGTTACTGCTGGGCTTCGTCGGGCACGGCGTCGCGACCACCGCCGAGGACTTCTACCTGCTCGGCCACGATTCGCCCGCCGACCCCAACTCGCACAACGCCTTCCACCTCACCCAGGAGATCAGGGAGCGGCTCGACCGGGCCGCGATCGACGGGCTGGTGCTGCTCGTCGACGCCTGCGAAGCCGGTCAGGGCGTGCAGGGCGCGGCGCGCCGGTGGACCGATCTGCTGGCCCAGTCCGGCGGCCGGATGGAACTGCTGGTCGCCTCGGGCGACGGGCCCGCGTACTCCGGATGCTTCACCCGGACCATGCTCGCCACCTTCGACACCGGACTGCCCCTGCGCGGGGAGAACCTGCTGCCCTCGGATCTGGTCGACCCGATCGCGACGCAGTGCACCTACCAGCAGCCGCAGCATCTGTCCTTCAGTTCCGGCGCGGTGTCGACGGCCGAGGGCATCGACCCGGGGCTGTGGTTGGTGCCGAACACCGCGCGCCACCGGGACGCGGTGAGCGGGCGCTCCGCCGCCGGGTTCGTCGACCAGCTGACCCGGCGTCTGCTGCTGACGCCCGACGTGCGCGAGCGCCTCGACGCGATAGTCGACGCGGGCAGTCACCGGCTGCGGGCGGTGCTGGGACCGGCGGGCGTGGGCAAGTCCACGCTGCTGGCGATGCTGATCCGCCCCAGCCTGGTCGACGGACTCGCCGTCACCCCGGATTACATCACCGCCGCGGTGTTCCTGACGGTGAACAGCTCGGTGGAAGCGGTCGCCGCGGAACTGGCCGCCCAACTCGGCGCACGACTACCCGGCTTCGCCGAGGCGGCCCGGGCGGCGCGGGCGCATCGGCCCAGGGACGAGTCCGACATCTTCGACATCCTGGTCCGCCGCCCGTTGGCGCGCCTGGCCACCGCGGGCCGCCGGGTCACCGTGGTGCTGGACGGACTCAACCAGCCACAGGAGGGCACCAGGCGGCTGCTCGTGGCCGCGATCGCCGATCTGACCACGCGTGCGGATCTCCGGCATGTGCGCGTGATCATCGGCATCCGGCCAGGGACCGGCGTCGAGGACGATCCGGAGCTGGCGCACATGCACCGGATCGATGTCGCCGAACCGGCGGCCGACGACATCGCCGCCGTGGTGGACTCGGCGCGCGGCACGGCGCCGCTCGGCCCGGTGGACTGGATCGGCTGGATCCAGCGGCTGCTGGCCGAGACACCGACCGCCGCGGGCGGTTCCCGGGTGGTCTCCGGCGGTTGGCTGCTGGCGGGCCTGCTG
The DNA here is from genome assembly GCF_000308415.1 of Nocardia asiatica NBRC 100129. Lineage (GTDB taxonomy): Bacteria > Actinomycetota > Actinomycetes > Mycobacteriales > Mycobacteriaceae > Nocardia > Nocardia asiatica. The sequence continues at coordinate 23,390 of NZ_BAFS01000131.1, forward strand.
TTGGAGGTCGCCGCGGGGTTGACCGACGGCGCGGTCGCCTCCGGAATCGGTCTCGACCGGGTGATCGCCCTGCGAGTGGAAAAGGCGCTGCGCGGCGCGGATCCCGAAACCACCAGCGCCACAGCGGTATTGCTCGGCGTACTGGTAGCGGCCGGAGTCGGCCCCGTGCTGCCGTTGGAGTTGCTGGACGCGGCCCTGCTGTCGCTCGGGGTCGATCTCAGTACCGCCCGCATCCGCGACGTCGCCGTGAATCTCGGCGCGCTGATCACCCGCAGCCATCCCGGCAGCGTCCGCGAGTCGCTCGGGGTGTCCCACAGCGGCTTCCTGCCCGCGCTGGCCGCGGAATGCCGTCGCCTCGGCGTGCGGCTCACCGACGCCCACCGGGCCCTCGTGGCGGCGATCCAGGCCGACGACACCGACCGGTCCGCCGACTACGCGCGGGGCGCGGCCGTTCGCCACTGCTTGGCCTACGGCGATTCCGCCTTGGCCATCGATTTCCTGATGAAGCTGGAGACCGGCAGGTCGGCCGACGATCGGGACCTGTGGGCCGCCTGGATGCCGGACTTCGTCGAAACACTCGGCCAGGACCATCTCGACACCTTCACCACGCGGGAACGGCGGGCCTACCATCGCGCCGAGAGCGGTGACCTGGTCGGCGCCATCGCCGATTTCGAGCACCTGCTCGCGGACCGGCTGCGGGTGTTCGGCCCCGACGACCCGGACACCCTGGACACCCGGGACCGCCTGGCCAGCTACCGCGCCCGCTGCGGTGACTACTCGGGCGCGGGCACGGAATTCGAGCACCTGCTCACCGACCAGTTGCGCCTGTTCGGCCCCGATCACCCCGAAACCCTGCGCACCAGGCGGAATCTGGCGTCCAATCGCGGCGATATCGGCGATTTCGCCGGGGCGATCGCCGGATTCGAACGACTGGTCGCCGACCGCGCCCGCGTGCAGGGACCGGATCACCCGGACACCCTGCGCACGCGCAACAGCCTGGCGTACTGGCGGGCCGACAGCGGCGATCTCGCCGGGGCTCGCGCCGAGTTCGAGCAACTCGTGGCGGACTGCCTGCGCGTCTTCGGCCCCGACCACCCCGACACGCTCGGCGCGCGCAACAACCTCGCGGCGTTCCGCGCGCGCAGCGGTGACCTGGCCGGGGCAGGCGCGGAGTTCACCCGCCTGCTCGACCATCGACTACGGGTGCTCGGTCCCGACCACCCCGACACGCTGCTCACCCGCGGTCGGCTGGCCACCTACCGCGCCGACAGCGGCGACCTCCCCGGCGCGATCACCGACCTGGAGAAACTGCTCGCCGACCGGCTCCGAGTGCTCGGCCCGGATCACCCGGACACCCTCGATACCCGCAACGACCTCGCCGCTTGCCGCGCCCGCAACGGCGACCTCGTCCGCGCCGTCGCGGAGCTGGAGGTTCTGCTGGTGGCGGAATTGCGCGCCCTCGGGCCCGCGCACGCCGCCACCATCCGGACCAAGAACACCCTGGCGTATTGGCGGGGTCAGTCCGGCGACTGACGGCCGGCCGAGCCGCGGGCTCAGGAGCGGTAGAGCGCGCGGTACACGGTGAGCGTCTGGACGCAGTGCTCGACGATCTGCTCGCGGGTGGCGCGCAGCGAGCCGTTCAGCCAGGCCGAGAACATGCCCGCGTTGCCGCTGGCCATCGTCACCGCCGCCAGCCTGCGCTGGACCGGGTCGTCGATATGGCCGAACAGATGGTCCTGCATGATCCGGGTGAAGACCGGCATCACCGCGAAGGTGGTCTGCCCGAGTCCGGTGCTGGAATACGGCTCCACCAGGAACAGCCGCGATTTGCGCGGGTCGGCGAGCACCTTGTCCACGAGGATCTCCGACAGCGCCCGGTCCCGGGACGGGTCGTCGGTGGCGGCGAACGCCGTCATCGGCTCCAGGAACTCGTCGGCGACCTGGCGGTAGAGCACGTCCAGCAACTCGTCGCGGCCCGCGAAGCTCTCGTAGAAATAGCGGTCGGTGAGATTGGCCCTGCGGCACACCGCGCGCATGGTGACCCCGCTCGCGCCCGACTCGCCGATCAGATCGAGCGCCGCCTCCAGCAACGCCGTCCGCCGCGTCTCCCTGCGCTCGGTGAGCGTCGTCCCACCCCAGATCCGCGGGCCCCCGTCGTCGTCTGATTGCTGACCTGTCTGCACCGCCCAACGATAATCCCTGGCGGCGCACCCCGGCGCCGCGCGCACCCGCCCCGTCCCCCGCGGTCTTGCCGAAACGGATCCCGCGCGGTCACGGTGCGGTAACTGTCGGTTTACTCCAGCCCGTTACCTTCCTCGGGACTTTCGGCGGTTCGGCAGTGGAGGGTAACGGCGCGTGAACAACTCCGCTGCGCTGATCTGGTCCCAAGCGTTCGGCGCCGGGCTCGGGCGCACCCCGGGGCGCGGCACTCGACCAGCGGTTCGGCATCTCCCTCCGCCGCGGCGCCCGGTGCCGCTCGCCCGTGGTCCGCGCCCGGCGCACCTCCCGCTCGCCCCGGCGCAGGAACGCATGTGGCATGCCGCACGAGCCGGAAACCCAGGTGACTGGAATGTGGCTCGCGCGGTACGCCTGACCGGGCCCGCGCTGCGGACCGATGCGCTGGTCGCCGCGATCGAGGACGTCGTCGCCCGGCACGAACCGCTGCGCACCCGTTACCCGAAGACCGACTCCGGCCCGGCTCAGGTGATCGTTCCAGCGCCCGAGGCCGGAGTGCGCACCGAGGTCGTCGCGGTGACCGAGGTCGAATTACCGCACCGTATCGCGGAATTCGCCGCCGGTGAATTCGATCTGGCCACCGATCTGCCGCTGCGTGCGCGGCTGTGCGTGCTCGGGCCGGGCGACGTGGTGCTGGTGCTGGTGATCCACCACATCTCGATCGACGGGCGCTCGGTGGCGCCGCTGCTGCGCGATCTCGTCACGGCTTACCTCGCCAGGCAAGCCGGGGCCGCGCCGGACTGGACACCGCTGCCGGTCGACTACGCCGACTACACCCTGTGGAAGCACGCCCAGCTCGGCGACTACTCCGACGAGTGGAGCCGCGCCACGCAGCAGCTGCGCTACTGGGCGAATACTCTCGCCGGTAGGCCCCCGGTGCTCGAATTCTCCTGCACTCGCCCCCGGCCCGCCCGCCGGGCCGCCGCGCCGGGCGCCGGGGCGGTCGTGCCGGTCGCGTTCGACGCCGACAGGCACCGTGCGCTGCTCGATCGGGCGTGCGCGGCGCGGGCCAGCCTGTTCATGGTGTTGCAAGCCGCCTTCGCGGTGGCGGTCGGCGCGTTCTCCGGCAGCGCCGACGTCACGGTGGCCACGGCGGTGGCGGGCCGCGACCACCGGCTGCTGACCGACCTGGTCGGCAACTTCGCCGACGACGTGCTGATGCGGGTGCGCCTCGACCGGGCCGCCGACGCGGACGATCTGCTCGAGCAAGTGCGCCGGGTGGCGCTGGCCGCGTTCGCCCACCCCGATACCCCCGCCCAGCGGTTGAAGCGCTGCCTGTTGCAGGACGCGGCCTGCCCGCTGTTCCAGGCGACGCTCATCCTCCAGCGCGGTCCGGCCGCCGCGCCCGCCACGGGCGGCGACGGCGGGCTGACCCTCACCGAGCTCGACACCGGCGTCGTCCGCGCCAAACACGACCTCGAATTCGGCTTGGTGGATCGGTACGACCGGCTGGGCGCGCCCGCGGGCGTCGACGGCGTGTTCATCTATCCGACCGCGCTGTTCGATCACGGCACGGCGACGGCCTTCGTCGAATTGTTCACCGCTACAGTCGAATTGCTCGCCACCGGGTACCGCGGCCCGGTCGTCCCGCTGCTGAGCGGCTTTTCCGCCGCGCCCCGGTGATCAGCGCCGCGAGCGGGCGGTCAGCCACGCTCCAACGGCAGTCCGGCGTCACGCCAGGCGACGATACCTCCAGCCAGGCTCGCGGCCTCGTATCCGGCCCGGCGGGCGCGAGCGGCGAACCGCAGCGACAGTTCCCCGACGGGGCAGACGAACACGACGGGGCGTGACCGCGGAAACGGAATGCCGTGGGCGAACATGTCGTCGAGCTGGTCGTCGCGGATGTTCAACGCACCGGGCACGTGCCCGATCCGGTAGGCCATGGCCCCGCGGCTGTCCACGATGGTCGGCCGTCCGGTCCGGTCCAGCTCGGCGAGCTGCGCGGGTGACAGACGCGGTACCTCGGCCAGCTCGGCGGCGGTCGGCGCGGGCTCGGGATCGGCGCCGCCGAACAGCTCCGGCCTGCGCTTCTTGATGTAGGACAGATACGGCTCGAGCCGATCGCAGACGATGAACACCGCGACGACCGGGTCGTCCGGATCGGTGCCCGAGAGGTCGAGCGCGCCGAGCGTGTCCAGTGCGGCCGCGTAACCCGCGCCGCTGGTCGGGCCGGCCAGGATGCCGTATCCGGTCGCCAGGCGCAGCGTCGCGTCCACGGCGTCGCGCGCCGACACGGTGACGATCCGGTCGTAGAATTCGGGCTGGAACAGCCCCACATCCCACATCTCGCTCTCCGACCGGATGCCGGGAACGAAGTCCGACCGCTCGGAAACCACTGCGACCGTACGCAATTCGGGATTGTGCTTGCGCAAGTAGGTGGCGGTGCCGCGGGTGGAACCGGTGGTACCGAGCCCGCCGATCAGATAGTCCACCCGCCCGATGCCGTCGGCTGCCAGGTCCTCGTGGATCTCTCGGCCGGTGCCCTCGTGGTGTGCCTCGATGTTCTTTTCGTTCGTGTACTGCGACAGATGGCGATACGCGCCCGGCTGCTGCGCCAGGGTCGCCTCGATCACCGAGTAGACGTCGTTCGGCGTGGTCGGGTCCGGGCATTCGGACAGGCCGGGCAGTTCCACGATCTCGGTACCGAACAGTCGCAGCAGATCACGGACCTCGGCCACTTTGATCCGGTTGGTCACCGCGCGCAGATCGATGCCGTACACAGCGCCCAGGACGCGCAGCGCTTTTGCCGTGTTGCCGCTGGAGGCCTCGATGAGCGTCTGACCGCTCGCGCGGATCTGATCCAAGTCGTCGCGGAGCATCCCCCACGCCACCCGGTCCTTGACCGAGCCGAACGGGTTGTGCGACTCCAGCTTCGCGTAGAGCTCGACGTGCGCCAGCCCGTGCACCGCGGGATCGAGCCGGAGCAGGGGTGTATTGCCGATGAGTTCGGTGATGTGGTCGTATCGCATCAGAAGCCTTCGATGGATCGGACCGGGCTCGGCGCGCGGTCGCGCGGCCATGACGACTCGCCGGGAAAGTCCGGCTCGTAGTCGGCGTCGCGGACCACCCGGAACCCGTCGGATGCCTGTGTGACAGCGAGTTTCGGGAGCACCGGGTGCATCGAGGCCGTCGCCGCGGACAAGTCCATGTGGTAGGCGGCGGTATTCGGGAACACCACCGGATCACCCGGTTCGGGCCGAGCGGGCAGCCAGACCTTGTGATTGGTGATCAGATCCCGCTCCAAGCACAGCCGTCCGGCGAAATAGACACCGACCGGGCCGGCGCCCGCGCGCGGCGGCAGGATCGGGTCGACCATGACCTCCTGGTCGGCCGGCGTCACCGCATCACGGCTGAGATCGACGTGCACCAGCACGCTGCCGTCGGAGATCTCCTTGACGAACTCGACCGTGGCCAGCGTGACGCCCGCGTGATCGACCAGCGCCTTGCCCGGCTCCAGCCACATCTCCAGCAGGTTGTCGCCCACCACCTGCGCCACCGTGCGCCCGCCGTGCCGTTCCAGCGGCGCGCCCAGCAGATCCGTGAGCATGCGATCGGCGGAGACGGTATTGGCGTACTTGTGGAACACCGGTGTGCCGTGCACCGCGCCGCCCGCGACGTGATAGCCGAAAGTGTTGCTGCCCCAGCTCATCGGCTCGCCACGGCCGAGCAGCGACTCGCGCAGCGCGAGCACGTAGGCGTCGAACCGTTCGGCATCGGCGGTGAACACCTGCCGGAATCCGCCGCCGATGTCGAGGACCGACGGGGCGAGCCCACGATCATAGGCCCGTTCGATCAAGCGCAGGCAGGCGTCGATCGCCCGGACGCGCTCGCCGAGATCGCCCGAATCGAGGTGGAAAGCGAAGCCGCGAAAGTCGATGCGCCCCCGCTGCGCCGACAACAGGTCGAAGGCCTGCTCGACGTACGCGAGCGGAACACCGAACCGGCTGACCTGTCCCGGATCGAAACCGGAAACGCGCAGCAGCACGGGAATCTCCGCGTGCTCGTCGGCGAGTTCCGCGATGCGGCCCAATTCCCACAGGTTGTCCACGTTGATCGTCACCCGGCGCGCGACCAGGTCGCGGAGGAAAGCCTCGCCCTTCGGGCCGGTGACCTCGATGCGCGCTCGATCGAATCCGGCGCTCGAGGCACTGGACAGCTCGTGCGGTGAGGCGACATCGATGGCGACGCCCGCGCGTTCGGCGGTGCGAACGAACGCGCGCGACTGATTCACCTTGTGCGCGTAGCAGATCCGGTGCCCGGGCAGGCTGCGCCGCAGCGGCGAGCGCAGGCGCGCCAGATTCTCGGCGTAGACCTGCGGGAACACCAGGTGCACCGGGGAACCGAAGGTCGCCAGCGTCTCGGCCACTGCGCCCGGGGTGTCGAGAAAGGCGCGGACGATCGGATGCAGCTTCGCAGGCAATACCGGCGGCCACGGCGTCATACGGCGGCTTCCGACGGCTCGGTGGCCGATGTCCGCCCGGGCCTGTCGGGGCGCTGCGCGACCGGGTTGTAGCCGCCGTCGCGGATCGCCTCGAACGCCCGTGCCCGATTGCGCGGGCTGCGGAACTCCGCCACCACCCGCTTGCTGTCCAGGTCGATCTCGACCACGCGGATGTCCATCGATTCCAGCACCCCGCCGATCGTGCGCACGCAGTGCTTGCACGTCATATCCGGCACGTAGAACACCTGGTCCTCGGCGGTGGCGGCGCGGTCGGCGACGGCCTCGTCGAGGTCGGCGCTCACCTCGGCCACCTCGCAGTGACCGGCGATCTCGGCGAACGTCTCGACGAACCGGTCGACAAGCGGCGGCAGGATGCTGTAGTGCCCGCCGTCGAACTGATGCGGTGTGGCTGCCAGGCAAGCGGGGTGAACCCCGGCGGGCAGCAGCGCGTACTGCCGTGAGATCAGGTCCAGGTCGTCGTGGTACTTGGCGATGGCCTCCGCGACCGTGAGACCCTCGCCGGTGGTGGCGCGCTCCATCACGGCGTGCGCGTCGGCGATGGTGGCGTCCTTCATCGCGCGCAGGGTCGCCACCGTCTCCGCCGAGTAGCGCACGGTGCCGTCGGATTGCGGGACGAGAGTCGCCGGAATCATGCCGCGCCGATAGGTGGAGGCCTGCAACTCCCAGAACCATCGCGTGGCGACGGCGGCAAAAATCCCGGAAGCACTTATGCCTCTGGCGAATTCGACGGCATCGCGATACGGAGTCTGCGCGGCCAGCAGGGCGTGCTGGGCCAGCACGCGCCCCGCCGCCTCGATCCCGACCCGGAAGATGTCGCGCGGGTCGTGATCGGTGGTCGTTCCGGTCAGCACCGCGTGGTCGCTCGGCCCGAGCGCCGCGATCCGCTCGGCGAAAGCGGAATCTTCGTCCAGGCGGCGCCACAGTGCCAGCACCGTCTCGCGCGCGGCGATCGGCACCGAGGGGCCGAGGCCGTCGGCGCGGAAGTGGCCGGTGTTCGGGATGCCCGCGCTGTCGGTCCATGCGATCCGGTGCGTCGCGCTGGTCACTTGGTCCGCGCGACACGGCCGCATGAACCGCTCCAGGTACAGCCGCTGGGAATAGGTGAGATGGCTACTGGACTCCGGACGCAAAGCGGCGCAGATGAATTGGAATCGACGCTGCGAAGGAACGCGCGCCGGTGTGGTGAACAACCCCGGCTGCGCCAAGTCGGCCAGCACCCTGGACGCGGCCCGCCGGTCGTAGCGGGGGATGTCGATACTCACGTGACCTCCTCGGCAATGCTCCGCACGCACGCGACGAATCGGTCGATCTCGCCGGGCGTGTTGTAGATGTGCGTGCTGACCCGCACCGAGCCCGCGCCGCCGGTCGCGGCGGGGACGCAGTGCGCGCCGGTGCGCACCAGGAACCCCAGCTCGCTCAACACGAAACCCGCGTCGGCGGCCGAGATCCCGTCCAGGGTGAAGGAGACGATGCCGTAGCCCACCTCGCAGGCGGCGTGCGCCGGGCCGGGCAGGAATTCCAGGCGGGGCACCGAGCGCAGGCCGTCGATCAGGCGCAGGGTCAGGGCGCGGTTGTGCGCGGCGACGGCATCGAGGCCGAACGATTCCAGCACCTCCAGCGCACTGCCGAGGGCGAGAATGCCGGGAATGTTCGGCGTACCGCCTTCCAGCAGCGCGGGCATCGGACCCGGCCGCAGCCCCTCGGGGTCCGGGCTGATCGCGGAATTGCCGCCGGGCAGGAACGGCGACAAGCGATCGTGCACGCGCCGGTGGCAGTACAGGATTCCCGTGCCCGGCGCGCCGAACATCTTGTGCGCGGCGAAGATCGCGAAGTCCGCGCCGAGCGCGGTCACGTCGACCGGGAGGTGCCCGCCGCTCTGCGAGCAGTCGAAGCACAGCAGGACGGCCGGGTCGATCCGGCCGCGCAACTCCTCCAGGGTGGTGACCGCGCCGAAGACGTGGTGCAGATGCCCGGTGGTGATCAGCCGGGTGCGGTCGGTGACCTTGGCCAGGATGTCGTCGGTGTCCGCCTCGCCTGCGCCGGTCACCCGGTAGGGGATCAGCTCGATCCGGCGGCCGAACCGGGCGAGCAGCCCGCGCAGGTGCTGCCACGGGTACACGTTCGACGCGTGATCGGTCGCGTTGTAGAGGATTTGGTCGCCGTCGGCGAGCGCGGTCAGGCCCCAGGACAGCGCGACGGCGTTGAGCGCGGCCGTGGCGCCGCCGGTGAAGACGACCTCGTCCGGGTGCTCGGCGCCGATGAACGCGGCGGTCCGTTCCCGGATCCCGCCGATCCTGGCGGTGAGCCCGGTGGCCCAGGGATAGGTGCCGCGACCCACGTTGGCTGTACCGTAGCTGTGGTAGCGCTGGATGGTCTCGATCACCGGCAGCGGCTTCTGCGTGGTGGCGGCGCTGTCCAGGTAGACCTCGGCGGCGCCGGACAGCGCCGGGAACAGCGACCGCACCGAGGCAGGCGCGAACGGAGTCTCGGGTAACCGGGGGGTCGTCTCGGTTCGCGTCAGCGGCGATCTCGGGGCGGGGGACCGCAACGTGACGCTCCCTTCACCGGTAACCAGGACGTGACCCACGATACGCATTTTCGGTGCGGACGTCTAAGTTTCTGGTGCGCAACGGCTTTCGCGACTAACCTGGGCGGCATGCCTCTGACACCCGAACAGCGTCAAGAGTTTCTCGCGCAACCGCATGTCGCGGCGTTCTCGGTGGCCGCGGGTGCCGGTCGTGCGCCGCTCACCGTCCCGATCTGGTACCAGTACAGCCCCGGCGGTGAGGCATGGATCCTGACCGGCCCCGAGTCGCGGAAGATGCGCTACCTCCGGGAGACCGGCCGTTTCGGGCTGATGGTGCAGCAGGTGGAGCCCACGGTCCGGTACGTGAGCGTGGAGGGCCCGGTCACCCGGACCGTCCCGATGACCGACGAGATGCACCGTGAGATGGCCGCGCGTTATCTGCCCGCCGAATCGGTGGATGCCTATCTGAAGGTGGCCGAGGCATACGGTGAGCAGGTCGCGGTCTTCCTGCGGCCGGAGCGCTGGCTCTCGGCCGATCTGGGCGATCCGAGCACGCTCTAGTATCTGCCCTGCAGGTACTCGACCAGGTGTTCGCGCTCGGTCGCCAGTTCGGAGATCGCGCTCTTCACCACGTCGCCGATGCTGACGATGCCGACCAGCCTGCCCTCGTGCACCACCGGCAGGTGCCGGATGCGGTGGTCGGTCATGGTGCGGCGCAGGCCGTCCACCCGGTCGTCGAGTGCGCAGGTGCGCACCTCGGAGGTCATGATCGCCGAGACCGGCGTGTCCAGCAGGTCCGCACCGCGGGCGTGCAGACTGCGGACCACGTCGCGCTCGGAGACGATGCCTGCGATCGTGTCCCCGTCGGGTGAGACGACGACCGCGCCGATGTTCCGCTCGGCCAGGGTGGCGAGCAGTGTGCGCACGGTCGTGTCGGGTGCGACGGTGGCCACGTCGCTGCCCTTCCTGCGCAGGATCTCCGAAATTCGCATATTTCACCATCCAGACGTCGCGGCACTACCAGGATCGCAAGTTCGCGCCGCGGTGACCAGCACGAATCCGTTACAGGCCACGATCCGGTCACGGCGCGGGCGTCACAGGCGCCGTGCGACGCTGTGGTCGAGGTCCCGGGCCAGCAGGGCGATCGCCGCCTGCGAGATGCCCGCCGAGGTCGCCAGGTCGATCGAGGTCAGCTGGGCGATGCGGCGCAGGCGGTAGTCGACCGTGTTCGGGTGCACGTAGAGCTGGCGCGCGGTGAGCTGCCGGTTCATGTCGTTGCCGAGGTAGGCGCGCATGGTGTCGAACAGTTCGGGATGGTCGTCGAGCGGGTCGAGGATGGTCGCGATCCGCCGCGTGGCCGGTCCGCTGCGGGTGAGCTGGTATTCCACCGCGAGATCGGACATCTGGTAGAGACCGGGCGGTCTGGCGCCCACCCGCACGAGATTGAGCAGCTCGTGTGCCTGATCGGCCGATTCCGGGATCTGCTCGGTGTCGGTCGGCACGACGGTCGCGGTGAGCGGGACCTCGGCGGCCTCGGCCAGCAGACCGAGCGTCGTATCGGTGAGGACGGTGCCGCCCTCCTCGCCCAAGGGGATGAGCAGCGTGCCGCCTTTGGCGCTGAGCAGGGCCAGCGCGCGGGAGGCGAAGACGGTGGCCAGCTCGGACTGCAGCCGCCGCAGCTTGCGGCGCGCGGCGACGTTTCCGTCCACGCGTGCGTCGCGCTCGTCGGGATGTTCCGGAACCGACAGGGCGACAACCTGATAGGACTGCGCGATCGGAATGCCCGTCTGCCGCGCCAGAGCCGAGCTGCCGCGACCGCTGAGCAGGGCCGAGGCGAGCGTCTGCGTGGCTGTCTGATGTTCCTTGGCCACCAGGTGCTGTTCGTCGACGTAGGCGTCGGACACCGCCGCGGTGATCGCCTCGAGCAACTCGAGCAGCAGATCGGCGGCGACCAGCACCTCGTCGACGTCGTCGGCCTCGGCACGTGCGGTGACCAGACCGAAGGCGATGCGCAGTCCTTCGTGGTAGGCGCGCAGGATGGTGCTCAGCGGCACGCCCTCGCGGGCCCAGCGGGCGGCCGCCGCGCGCACCGGACCGAGCTGTCGCTCGTCGGGCACGGTCCGCCGGTCGAACATCTCGGCGGCGAGGTTCAGGCAGCTGCGGGTGAGTCTCGTGACATCCCCGCGCAATTGCTCGCCGGGCAGCGTACGGCAGGGAGCCATGAAGTTCTCGAAGTACCCGACCATGCGCGAGGCCACGCTGTCGGTGTTCTGCAAGGACACCGACGCCGGCTGTCCGCCGATTTCCAGCACCGAGTCGGACGAGTCGGCGGACAGATCCAACGCGGAGTAGGTCATTGCGAGTTCGCTCCAAGTGCCACGCCAGGCGTGCGAGAAATCGCGCCCGAGTCGATCGATCACTATACGAAAGGGGCGTGCGTACCGGGAGGGATCTGTGAGATCGATCAGGAGCTCGCCACAGCGCATGCCGGACGACCGCGACGTGACGCCCGGCGGGCGGTGGCGAGGGTCGGGCGCGCCGCTGGAGCGTGGGCAGCGCTGCGGCGAAATCCGCTGTGTGTCAAATGATGATGGAGGGTTACTCGTCGTCCAGTCCGGCCGACAGGTAGGCGGCGGCGGCCAGCCACTGCCTGCACTGCGGGCCGTGCACCTCGTGTGCGTAGAGAATGTCGCGTGCCTGCCGGTAGGTGAGGCCGCGGGGCTCCACCGCGCAGTCGGACATGGAGAACTCCGGCGCCGGGCGCTGGCGTAGGGGTTCGACGCCGGCGCCATCGATCACGGCGACCCGGCGGGGAGTTCGAAATGGCTCGATCATTCGACTACCCCTCGCGTCCGAACGTGTGGCGGGGAGGCCGGGCGGTGCTGGTGCGCGGAGCTCGAACTCCCTGCGTACCTCCCCGATTTCGAGTTCGAGTTTATGCCTGCGTCGCTTACAGATGCAAGTACATCTGCACGATCGGTGGAAGAAAAAGCAGTGGCGGTCGCCGGTATGGGAACCGGCGACCGCCACTGTGCCGCTTGCGGTTTGACGTCCAGGGGGCTTACGGCTTGCGAGCGACCGCGCCGTAGGCGGAAATCGGCCGGGTCTCGCCGACCTCGGTCTCACCCGCGCGCCACTGCGTGATGGACACGAAGCCCGGCTCCACCAGCTCCAAACCGTCGAAGACGGCTTTGATCTGAGCCTGTGGCCGCGGGACATAGGGAGTGCCGCCGGTGCCGGTGTAGTTCTCGCACAGGGTGACGTAGGCCTTGCTGTCGTCGGTGCCGTCCCACATCACCAGGTGGCTGCCCGACGGCACGGAGTCCAGGACGGTGTGCACGATGCGCAGCAGATCCTCGTAGGTCTTCGCGTGGCCGAGCACCCCCATGAACATCACGGCGATGGGCTCGTTGAAGTTCAGCACGTGCTTGGCGTCGTTGATGATCCGCTCGGGATCGTGGTAGTCGGCGTCGATGTAGGTGGTCACGCCTTCGGGTGTGGTGCTGGTGAGCAGCGCCCGCGCGTGCGTGAGCACCAGCGGGTCGTTGTCCACGTAGACGATCCGGCATTCGGGCGCCACGCTCTGGGCGACCTCGTGGGTGTTCTGCATGGTGGGCAGGCCGGTGCCGATATCGAGGAACTGGCGGATGCCCACCTCGCCCGCGAGGTAGCGCACGGCGCGGATGAGGAACTGGCGCGACTGCACCGCCATGGTGGTGATGTCCGGATCGACTTCGATCCCGGCATCGCCTGCGATGCGGTCGATCTCGTAGTAGTCCTTACCGCCCATCCAGTAGTTCCAGATCCGCGCGGAGTGGGGGATGTCGGTCCGGATGAGGGGGCTGTGGTCTTCGGGCATGGGGTTGGACTCCTCGCAAAAACGTGTCCGCGGCACGTCCGGGCGGGTGGGCGCGTGGGGGTGTCGCGAATGACTGGTACATCCGATGTGCACTGTGACAGTACAAGATTCGTACTCGCCCAGCGGGCCGGATCGGTGACCTGATCTCGGCGTTTCGGGGTCGACGCGGAGGCATTTCACAATCCCGACCGAATGGTCCGAATCTGCGGGCGCGCAGGGGCGAACTTCGTGCTATCGTCCGGTGTTGGTGCAAATGCAAGAACGTTTGAACGTGCATTTGCACGAACCCGAATCGCCTAACTGCGGTAACCGAGGAGTGGGGAAGATGTCGGATACGTCCACCAACGAGATCGTCGGAACTTGGCGCAAGAGTTCCTTCAGCAATCCGAGCGGCAACTGCGTCGAGGTGGCCGAAACGGCCAACGGCCAGGTGGCGGTGCGTAACTCGCGGGATCCGGAGGGTGGTGTGATCTTCTACACCCGTCCGGAGATCGACGCGTTCGTCCGCGGCGCGAAAGCCGGAGAGTTCGACTATTTGACTAGCTGAGCGGTAACATAAGCGGTCGGTGCGGTGTGTCTTGCGACATATGGATGTGACACACTGTGGGCAACCCCCGGAGTATCGGAGACGAACTCGATGATCGCTGAACCCGATGACGATGGTCATGTGCAATCCGTTGTCGCGGAGCGTGGTCCGACCGTGCTACGCATCGCATTGGGCGGCCAGCTGCGCAAGCTCCGGGAGAAGAAGAACATCACCCGCGAGGCAGCGGGCGATGCGATCCGCGGATCGCACGCCAAGATCAGTCGTCTCGAGTTGGGGCGCACCGGCTTCAAAGAACGTGACATCCGCGACCTGCTGACCCTGTACGGCGTCCACGATCCCGAGGAGCGCGAGTCGTTCCTCGAACTGGCCAGGCAGGCCAACGAGCCCGGCTGGTGGCATCGCTACAGCGATTTGCTGCCGCAGTGGTTCGGCACCTATCTCGGTCTCGAGCAGGCCGCGAGCAAGATCCGTACCTATGAGTCGCATCTTGTTCCCGGCCTGTTGCAAACCCCCGAATACGCCAGGGCGGTGGTGGCGCAAGGGTACGAGGACGCCGACACGGATCGGCGGGTCGCGGTACGTCAGCGCAGGCAGGAAATCCTCTTCCGCTCGGACCCGCCGGTGGTCTGGGCGGTGCTCGACGAAGCCGCGTTGGTGCGGCCGGTCGGCGGCACGCAGGTGCATCGGGAACAGATGCTGCACCTGATCCGGCTGGCGAAGCTGCCGAACGTGACGATCCAGGTGCTGCCGTTCACCGCGGGCGAGCACGCCGCGGCCGGTAGCTCCTTCAGCATCCTGCGTTTCGCCGAGTCGGAATTGCCGGACATCGTGTATCTCGAACAGTTGACCAGCGCGTTGTATCTCGAGCGGCGGCAGGACCTGGCGCTGTATCTGTCGGTGATGGACCGGCTCAGCGTTCAGGCCGAGCGTCCGGAGAAGTCGATCGAGATCATGGAGAAGTACGCCGACGGGCGCTGAGATCGCGCGGCGGCTGCGCGCACCCGTAAGACCCGGTAAGCCGAGCGGCCACCTCCGGAATCGGGGGTGGCCGCTCGTTTGCTTTGTACTAATTGCCGACGCTGGCCGTCGGCGGAATTGTGCTTCTGGATCAGCGCTCGACGTCGGCGCAGTGTGGTGGATACGCGCCGGCCTCGAGTCACGACGCAGCTGAAATGCTTGTGGCACCGAAAATTTGATCCACGCCGGGCTCGGACGGCGGGGGTCTGGTCTCGCTACTGCTTGATAAAGCTGGAGGCGATTCGCCAGAATGTCGCGGGCTGCAAAGCCTGAAGATCCCAATCGTCGGCCATCGCGTGCGCGGTGGTGACGATTCGCTCGATATCGAAATCGTGCCGAGTTGCCGCCCCGGTGGATTCGACGGCATCGATAACGTATGCCATGGCGGTTTCTCGGGAGAACGCGGTATTGCTGTGGCCGCTGCGGGCCGTCGATGTGCTCATATGTCTACCGTTCGCTGGCTGGTCGGCCAGTGCGGTGTCGGTTGATCCGAACCGACCGCCGGTAAGTGGTTGTTCCATTCGAACGCCCCTGTTTCGACTGGCGGCGGCAAACCCGCGGCGGCTTCGGCCTTCGGCTCGCCCACTCGGCCTCCCCTGGTGGTCCCCTGTAAAGCGTTGCGGCACCGAGTTTATGCCGCCGTACCTTTCAGATGCAAGCACATCTGCACGATCGATTGCACGTGCGTGCAGGCAATTCGGGTCCGGAAGTTTGCGGACCCGGTGCCCGACGAGCGGAATTCAGTCACGACCGAAGAGGACGTCCGTGCAGTAGTCGATCTGTGTACCCGGCTCGACGAATTGGTCCGCCGCGGCCCGCCAGGCGAGGAAATGTTCGGTGAAACGATGCGCCTCGGCCGCCTCGTCGTCGGTGTAGAGCTGGTAGAGAAAGAATCGGTGCGGGTCCACCCGATCTGCGCAGATGTCGAAGCGCAGACAGCCGGGCTCGGTCCGTACCGACGCGTCGGCGCTGCGGGATATGGCCGCGAGGAACTCCGCTCGGGAGCCGGGGCGGATCTTCATCGAGACGATACGACTGAACACGGTTGTTCTCCCATCGTGACCGTTGGCGTCAATCGGCAAGGGCGGCAGCGAGGCTCACGACGGCTCAGTCGGCCAATCGCGCTATTGCCTGGCTAATCGGAGTTCCGCCCGACACCAGGTCGAGCGTCGTTCCCGCGGTGGGCGCGGCGGGCAGCAGTCCGGACAAAACGGCCGCCACGTCGGCGCGGGAAATCTCGCCGCGCTCGAGCGGAGGCCGGGCGAGCGTCACCAGCCCGGTGCCGGGGGAGTCGGTCAGGCGGCCGGGTCGCAGGATGGTCCAGTCGAGATCTCTGCCGCGCAGATCGTTCTCGGCCTCGGTCTTGGCCTCGACGTACGCCGCCCACACCTCGTCGGAGCCGGGCGCGGGTGGGCGGCCCGCGCCCATCGTGGAGATCTGCAGGAACCGGCGCGCCCCCGTGCGCTCGGCCGTCTCGGCCAGCCGGACCGAGCCGCCCAGATCGACGGTGTACTTGCGCTCGACGCCGCTGCCTTGTCCGGCGCCCGCGGCGAAAATCGCCGCGTCGCAGCCCTTCACGACCGAGACCAACTCGTCCGTGCCGACCTGCTCCAAGTCGCAGACGACCGGTTCGGCGCCGGCGCCGCGCACGTCGTCCGCGTGTTCGGGATTGCGGATCAGGGCGGCGACCTGGTGGCCGTTCGCGGTGAGCAAGGGGGCCAGCAGCAATGCGATCTTCCCATGTCCGCCTGCGATGACGACGCGCATGAATCGCTCCTTCCGGTCTGGGCGGCGCCCGCGCTCAGCGCTCGGGGCCGCCGGGATTACAGCGCGCTTCGACGGTGGCCGGGTAGCCGACCGCAGGGCGCCACGGTTCCAAGTTCCAACTCGGTTTGTCCGGCTGGACCAGCCGCGCCCACGCCCAGTGGCAGATGAACTGGTCACGCATGCCGGGCGCGTCGGCGTCCATCGACCGGGCCACGACCTCCTGCCACGCCCGTTCCTCGGAGCCTGGGAAAGTGGTCTGCCGTCCGGCCTGCGTGGGGAAGACCAGCAGCCGCGGTCCATCGACGGTCTCGGTCCAGGTGACGTGATCGACCAGCGGCCGGCCCGCATAGGGGTCGACCGACGGTGCGGCGGCCGGCGATGACTGGGCCGGTGCGCTCGAGGTGGGCGTCGTGCGGGTGGCCGTGCTCGCCGCGGGCGCGGATTCCTCGGCGCCGCACGCCACCGCCAGTGGTAGCAGGCCCGCCGAGAGCAGCACTGCGGCGCGGTGGCCGGTGACGAGGCGATGCGCGTACCGCTGCGCCACGGTCGAACCTCCTGCGTTCTCCTCGGCACCGCTTTCCGGCGTGTTCATCCGAGCCTAGCGAGCGTGCGCGGCTCCGGCGAGATGCGTCGGGCGGGCCACCGATTGTGGTGGCTTGCCGCCGAGCCTCCGGCTGGGGATAGTCGGTCGGTGCGGTGTGGACGGATCATGGTGGGGGCGGCGGGCGTCGTGGTCTCGGTGACGGTCGCCTTGGCCGGGCCGGCGGGCGCGCGGGCGGAGGCGCCCGGCACGGTGACCGATCTGGTGGAGCTGGCCGGGCGGCTGCACGTGCAGGGCGCGACGAGGGCCGAGCGGCTGACGTATTGGTCGCGCGGCCCGCGCGGCCCGATGCTGAGCACCGGAGTGCTCTACCTCCCCGAAGGCGATCCGCCGCAGGACGGCTGGCCCATAGTCGCCTACGCGCACGGCACCTCCGGGATCGCCGACGAGTGCGCCTTCACCCTGCAACCCCGCGACTACTACCTGACGTCGGTGTACCCGGAACTGCTGCGCGCGGGATACGCGGTCGTGATCTCCGACTACGTCGGACTCGGCACCCCAGGCGTGCATCCCTATCTGGACGGTCCCGCGCAGGCCCGCAGCATCATCGACGGCGTCCGCGCGGCACGCGCGGTCGCCCCCTCGCTCGGCACCCGCTGGGCGGTGTTCGGTCAGTCGCAGGGCGGGCACGCGGCGCTGTTCACCGCCCACCTCGCACCCGCCGACGCTCCGGAACTGGATCTGCGCGGCGCGGCCGCGACCGGCACGCCGTCGAATCTCGATCAGGTGTTCCCGCTGGCCGGACCGTGGTTGCCCCGGCTGCCGCTGCAGAAGACGACGACCTACTTCGGCATGCTGCTGGCCGGATTGCGGGCCAGCGCACCGGAGCTGGATATCGACGGATACCTGACCCCGGTGGGCCGGGACGTGCTGCGCATCGTGGAAGGCGACTGCGTCATCGAGGCGGACGCGCAGGTGTCCGGCATCGGCATCGGCGCCATGCTGTCGCGGCCCCTGGACGATCCCGCGCTGCTGGCGGCCGTGCGCGCGATGCTGCGGGTGCCGACGAGCGACTACGCCGTGCCGCTGTACCTCGGTCAGGGGCTGACCGATCTCGAGGTGCCCGCGCCGCTGACGCTCGAGCTGATCGCGGAGCTGCGGTCCTCCGGGACCGATCTGCGGGTGGGCTTCTATCCCGGCGATCATCTGGGCGCGGCGCGGGAAGCGTTCCCCGACGCGCTCGCGTTCCTGCGCGATGCTCTCGATCGGCCCTGACCCCGCGTACTCAGCGCCAGAGCGATCGGCACGGTAGCCTGCGCAGGCCAGGACGAATCTGGCCGTCGACGGTGACGGTGAGCCCGGCATGAGCGGCCGCCGAGGTGAACTCCCACGCCTCGGTCCGGGTCGCCGCGTACTCCAGCACGAGCGCGTCGCCGGGAGTCGGGCCGTCGAAGTAGACGGTGATCCGCTGGGTGGGCGGGTCCTGGGTGTCGTCGCGGTCAGCGAGTCTGCGAGCAGTGCCGTCCATGCCACCGCCTCCTTCCGGCCGGCGCGGCAGCCGCGCCGGTAGGACTGACGGTAGAGGGCCGCCACTGCTGAGAACATGTTCCAGGTTATCGGCTGGAAATGTCACAGAACGGACCCGGGCCGGTCGGGTACAGTCACCACCCGGGGCGCGCCGCGATCACAAGCCGGGCTCCCCAAACTTGTGATTTAGCAACATGATCGCGTCGGGCGATGCACCGCTCGGGTGATGTTGCCGAGGATGATCTAGAGCGTTGGACGATGCAGGAGGCACACGTCGATGAGTCAGGGCCCACGTTCGCTGGGTAGGGGAGTGGGGCGACGACGTCTCGCACGTGCGATCGGAGCGATGGCCGCCGGCCTGGCGCTGGTCGCGAGCATGGCCGGTGCGGCCACCAGCGCACCGTTGTACCCCGAGCCCGATCCGGATCCCTTCTACGCGACACCGGCGGACATCGCCGATCGCAAGCCCGGCGACGTGATCGCCACCCGAGTGATGCCCGCGCTGGCGATCTTCCCGGAGACCACGGTGACCGTGGTCCGATTCCGGTCGACGAGCTCGGAGGGCAAGCCGATCGCCGCGACCACCACGGTGCTGACGCCCAAGTCGCATCGCCCAGACGGGCCGCTGCTGTCGTTCCAGCACATCATCAACGGGCTCGGCGCGGAGTGCTCGGTCTCCCGGGTGCTCTACACCGGCGACCCGAACCTGATCGTGCGGGAGGCGCCGGGCTGGAACGTCTTGCTCGCGCGCGGCTGGAGCGTCGCGCTGCCCGACCACCTCGGGCCGAATTTCGCCTACGGCGCCGCGAAGCTCGGCGGGCAGATCACGCTCGACGGAGTACGCGCCGTGAAGCAGATCGCCGAACTCGGGGTGCAGCGCAGCCCGGTGGCGATGGTCGGATACTCCGGCGGTGGGATGGCCACCGCGTGGGCGGCGGCATTGCAGCCGAAGTACGCGCCGGAGCTCGACATCGCCGGCGCGGCCATGGGTGGCGTGCCGATGAATCTCGTGAAGATGCTCGAGGGTCTGGGATTGAACCCGCACCCGGTCTTCGGGCTCGCGTTCGCCGCCGGATTCGGGCTCGAGCGCGAATATCCGACGCGATTCCCGCTCAGCGAACAGTTGAACGAGAGGGGCCTGGCCGCCCGCGCGCAGATCGCCAACAGTTGCACCAACGACATCCTCTCGACCGGAGCGGGTCGCGGCGCACTGGACTTCGCCAAGACGACCTCGATGATCAACGACGACACCGCACGCGCCGTGGTCGAGGAGAACAGCCTCGAACTCTACGACGGCGTGCCGAAGACGCCGGTGTTCGAATGGCATTCGCCGATCGACGGGCTCATTCCGATCGACGCGGTGGTCAACACCGACAAGCGGTGGTGTGCGGCGGGCGCCAAGGTGCAGTCCGAGGAGATCCCGGTTCCGGACCATCTGACCGCGGCGGTACTCGGCATTCCCGCGGCACTGAACTGGCTGGACGCCCGCTTCCGGGGGGAGCCCGCGCCGAGCAATTGCTGAGCAGCCATACGCGGACGGCCGAGCCGGGACCCGTTCTCCGGATACGGGTCTCGGCCGGTTGTTGCGATATGGATACGCGACAACACAACTCGGATACTTTCCT
>NZ_BAFS01000130.1 GCF_000308415.1 Nocardia asiatica NBRC 100129
GCGGCGGCGGCAATCGGATCGGCGCGGTCGTCGCCACCGGCGAACGGTTGACCCGTATCCCGGCGCGCGGCGGGCGGATCCACGCCCAGTCGCTGCTGCGCGGCATCGCGACCACCCCGCACGCGCGCGACGGCGTGCGCGGCGACCTGCGCGGCGGCATCGAGTCGCTGCGCCGTCCGCAGCGCAAACGCGGCCTCGCGGTGATCATCAGCGACTTCCTCGGCGACATCGATTGGCAGCGCTCGTTGCGCGCCATCTCGGCCAGGCACGACCTGCTCGCGGTCGAGGTGCTCGATCCGCGCGACCTGTCGCTGCCCGACATCGGCGATGTCGTGCTGCACGATCCGGAGACCGGGCGCACCCGCGAGTTCAGCGTGACCCCCACCTTGCGCGCCGATTTCGCGGCCGCCGCGCAGCGCCATCGCGAGCAGGTCGAACAGGCTCTGCGCAGCTGCGGCGCCCCGGTGCTGACCTTGCGAACCGATCGGGACTGGATCGCCGACGTCGTCCGGTTCGTGTCCACCCGGCGCCACAGCTTCGGCGCCCCGACCGGGCGGGTGCCACGTCAGTGAGTATTTCGCATTTCACCGCACAGATCTGGCTCGGATTCCTCGCCGTCATCGCGCTGATCGCGCTCGGCTATGTCCTGGTGCAGCGCAACCGGCGCAAGCACATGTTGAAGTTCACCAACATGGCGCTGCTGGAGAAGGTCGCTCCCGCCCGGCCGAGCCCGTTCCGGCACGTGGCCGTCGCGCTGCTGCTGGTCGGTCTGGTGTTCCTCACCGTCGCCGCCGCTGGACCCACCGCGGTCAAGAAGGTGCCGCGCAACCGCGCGACCGTCATGCTCGTGATGGACGTGTCGCTGTCGATGGAGGCGACCGACGTGGCCCCGAGCCGCATCCAGGTCGCCAAGCAGGCGGGCAAGGACTTCGTCGACGGGTTGCCCGAGGGCGTGAACATCGGCTTCGTCACCTTCGCCGGCACCGCGTCGGTGATGGTATCGCCCACGACCAACCACGAGGGCGTCAAGGCGGCCATCGACAACGCCAAGCTCGCCGAGCGAACGGCGACGGGCGAAGGCATCCTCACCGCGCTGCAGGCGATCGAGACGCTCGCCACGGTGCTCGGTGGAGCCCAGGAACCCCCGCCCGCCCGGATCGTTCTGATGTCCGACGGAAAGCAGACCGTCCCGGACTTCAAGGACGTCGACAATCCCAGGCACGAGTTCGTCGCCGCCCGCCTCGCGAAGACCAAGAACGTCCCGATCTCGACCATTTCGTTCGGCACCCGCTGGGGCGTGGTCGAGATTCCCCGGGAGGACGGCAGCAAGGACCAGGTGCGCGTCGAGGTCGACGACGATGCCATGCGCGAGATAGCACGACTGTCCAGCGGCGAGTTCTACACCGCGTCGTCACTGCAGGAGCTGACCAAGGTGTACGACACCTTGGAGGAACAGATCGGGTACGAGCTGACCAGAGGCGATGCCAGTCGCCCCTGGATGTTGCTAGGACTGCTGGTCGTCGCAGCGGGAGTGGTGATCGGTTTGCTGTATCGCCAGCGTCTGCCTTAGCGCGAAGGGCGAAGGCACGCAGGCGATCACGACGTGTCGTAGCCACAGACGTGCTATCGTGCCCCGGACGGGCGGCAAGGGAGTGTCGCCTTACTGGGGAGGAATCATGCGAATTTCTGCAATTGTCTCCGCGATCGCTTTCGCCGCGCTTGCGCTGGTCGTGGCGCCGCCGGAGGCGTCGGCGGCGAGTTGTCCGGCGGACAGTCTGTGTCAGTATTCCGGGGCGGGCTATTCCGGAACGGCCAAGATCGTCACGCTCAACACCAAGAATTTCCGGAACTACTGCGGCCCCGCGGGAGATCCGAGTACCAGATCGGTGATCAACAATACGAAGGTCGAACTGCTGTTCACAGCGGCCCACAACTGTGACGGCGGTCGGCCGTATCTCTATGTCGGCCCCGGAAAGCAGGTTGCCGACCTTGGTTTCGACGCGCTGTCCGTGACGTGGTGCCCCGACTGCTGAGCTGGTCCCGTTTCGGGTCGCCCGCCGGGGGCCGGTGCCGCGTGGCGCAATCCTCGGTCGGCGTAGGAGGGCTTGGATTCGCGCTGTCGTTGTGGCGTTTCACCAACGTATCCGCGCTCGGATGGCGGTCGGACAAACGTGGCGGCCCGGTCGTGGCCTACCGATCCGACCAGGTAGGTTGAACCCCATGTCGAACCTCACATCTCGCTCGGTCCTGGTGACCGGCGGAAACCGCGGCATCGGACTCGCGGTCGCGCAGCGTCTGCTTGCCGACGGTCACAAGGTGGCCGTCACGCATCGTGGGTCGGGGGTGCCGGACGGTCTGTTCGGTGTGAAATGCGATGTGACCGACAGCGAATCGGTGGACGGCGCGTTCGCCGAGGTGGAGGCGCACCAGGGCCCGGTCGAGGTGCTCGTGGCCAACGCGGGCATCACCGACGACACGCTGCTCATGCGGATGAACGAGGACCAGTTCACCCGGGTCATCGACGCGAACCTGACCGGGGCGTTCCGCGTCGCCAAGCGCGCCAACCGCGCCATGCTGCGCGCCCGCTGGGGCCGGATCATCTTCCTCGGTTCGGTGGTCGGTCTGGCGGGTGTGCCGGGACAGGTGAACTACGCCGCGTCCAAGGCGGGCGTCATCGGTATGGCGCGCTCGATCACCCGCGAACTCGGTTCGCGGTCCATCACGGCGAACGTGGTCGCGCCGGGCTTCATCGAGACCGATATGACCAACGCGATGGAGGACAAGTACAAGGAGATGGCGTTGCAGGCCATCCCGCTGCAGCGCTACGGCAAGCCCGAAGACGTGGCCGCGGTCATCAGCTTCCTCGCCTCCGACGACGCGGGCTACATCACCGGTGCGGTGATCCCCGTCGACGGCGGCATGGGCATGGGCCACTGACCACACCGTACGCGTAGCGCGGCCGGTCACGGCCGCCCGCAGCCAACTCCCACATTCGAATTTCAGGAGAACCGAGAACTCATGGGCGGACTGCTCGAAGGCAAGACCATCCTGGTCACGGGCATCATCACCGATTCGTCGATCGCGTTCCACGCGGCGGCCGTCGCGCAGGAGCAGGGCGCGAAGGTGATCATCACCGGCATTCCGGAGCGGCTGCGGCTGATCGACCGGATCGCCAAGCGCCTGCCCCAGGAGGTCCCGCCGGCCATCGGGCTCGATGTCACCAGCGAAGAAGATCTCGCCGGCCTGGCCGACAAGCTGCGGGAACTGGCTCCGGAGGGGATCGACGGAGTGCTGCACTCGATCGCGTTCGCGCCCCGCACCCTGATGGGCCCGGAGGCTCGGCCGTTCCTGGACGGGCCGGGCCCGGACGCCGCCAAGGCGTTCGAGATCTCGGCGTGGAGCTACGCTTCGCTGTCGCGAGCGGTGCTGCCGGTGATGAACGAGGGCGGCTCGATTGTCGGCATGGACTTCGATCCGCGCACCGCGATGCCGTACTACAACTGGATGGGCGTGGCCAAGGCGGCCCTGGAGTCGGTGAACCGGTATGTCGCCCGTGAGGTGGGCACCGCCAAGAAGGTCCGCTCCAACCTCATCGCCGCCGGTCCGATCAAGACGCTGGCCGCCAAGGCGATCGCGGGCACCGCGACCGACGACGCGGCCAAGCTCAACCAGCTCAACACCTACTGGGATGGCGCCTCGCCGATCGGCTGGGACGTCGACGACCCCACGGTGGTGGCGAAGTCGATCGTGGCGCTGCTGTCCGACTGGCTGCCCGGCACCACCGGCTCGATCATCTACGTGGACGGCGGAGCCAGTCACAACACCTGGTTCCCGGAGGACATGGCGATCAACTGAGCGGACTCGAGGGGAGACACCGTGAACCGCACCGCTGACGCGCTGCTACTGCTGTCCTTCGGCGGTCCGGAGCGTCCCGAAGACGTGATGCCGTTCCTGGAGAACGTCACCCGGGGCAGGGGAGTGCCGCGCGACCGACTCGAAGCGGTCGCCGAGCACTACCTGCACTTCGGCGGTGTCTCGCCGATCAACGCCCTCAATCGCGACATCATCGCCGCGGTCGAGGCGGAATTGGCCGCCGCGGGCCTGGAGCTGCCGGTCTACTTCGGTAACCGCAACTGGCATCCCATGGTGGAGGACACCGTCGCGCGGATGGCCGCCGACGGTGTCGGCTCCGCTTTGGTCTTCCCGACCTCGGCATGGGGCGGCTACTCCGGCTGCCTGCAGTACCACGAGGACATCGCCAGGGCGCGTGCGGCCTGCGGTGCGGGCGCGCCCGGCCTGCTCAAGCTGCGCCAGTACTTCGACCACCCGCTGTTGGTCGAGGCGTTCGCCGACGCCATCCGCGCGGCGCGCGATCGGCTCGCGGCCGAGCAGCGCGCCGAGGCGCGCCTGGTGTTCACGGCGCACTCCATCCCGGTGTCGGCCGACGCCGCGGCGGGCCCGCCCGCCGACGGTGGGCGGCTCTACAGCCGCCAGGTCGCGGAGGCGGCCCGATTGTGCGCCGCGGCAACGGGTTTCACCGACTTCGATGTCGTCTGGCAGTCCCGTTCCGGTCCGCCGCAGGTGCCGTGGCTGGAGCCGGATATCGTCGACCATCTGGACGACCTCGCCGCCAAAGGGGTGGCGGCTGTGATCGTTTGTCCCGTCGGTTTCGTCTCGGATCATCTCGAAGTCATCTGGGATCTGGACAACGAGGCCGCGCAGCGGGCCGCCGAACTCGGTATGGGCTTCGCCAGGGCGGCGACGCCGGGAACCGACCCGCGCTTCGCGAAGCTGGTCGTCGAATTGGTTTCCGAGCAGCTCCGCGGCGTCGAACCCCGCCGGCTCGGCGAGGTCGCGGGCTACGGTCGCACACACGACGGGGCACCGTGTGCCGTCGGATGTTGCGCGGTGCCGCGTCGTCCCACTGCTGGGAACTGACGCGCCCCAGGCGATAGCATCGCCTGCGACCGATCGCCGAATCCGACTTTCTGGGGGGTAACTCTCGATGACCTATACCGACGTCCTGACCAATGCCGCGCTGCTCGATCCGCACGTATGGTCCGATACGCAGGTGTGGAACGTGGCTCTCGACACCACCGAGGCCCGGCGCCGCGGCCGCAGCAGTGGACGGGGCGGTTTCTCGGTCGGCGGTCTGCTGCTGTGCATCGGGGTCGTCGTCGTAGTCATCGCACTCGTGGTCTGGCTGCGCAAGCGGAGTAATTCGAACCAGCCGCAGCAGCAGTATTCACAGCAGCAGTTCCCGCAGGGGCAGCAGTATCCGCAGCAGCAGTTCCCGCAGCCTTACCCTCCGCAGCAGGCCCCGGGACAACCGCAATATCCCGCGCCTCCGCAGTACCAGCAGCCCTATCAGCAGCAGCCTGCGCAGCAGTACCAGCAGTATCCGCAGCAGCAGCAGTATCCTCCGCAGCAGGGGTATCAGCCGCCGCAGCACTGATCGCGGCGCGGCAGGTCAGAACGCGACGCCGGTGAGGCGGGTGTAGACCTTCGGAAATCCGGGGCGGGCAGCGCCCTCGTCCCAGGAGGTGAGGCCGGCGAGCCGGCCGTCGACGAGCAGCGGCCCACCACCGTCGTATCGGGCGGTGTCGGCGGCCGGGCTGCCCGCGCAGAGCATGGTGGACGGATCGAAGGCGGAACCGTAAGCGGCGGCGCACTCCGTGTCGGTGACCAGAGGCACGCTTGCCGCGTGCAGGCGGGTGTTGCCTTCGTCGGTCGCCGAGGTCGCGCCCCAGCCGAGGATGGTGGCGGTGCCCGGCCCGGGCGCCGCGATGCCGACGGTCGGGCCCGGCTGTGGCTGGTCGAGGGTCAGGATCGCCACATCGTTCTGATAGACGGCCGCGCTGTCCGGACCGTTCGACCGGAACCCGGGGTGCGTGCGAACATCCTTGACCTGCACGGTGTTTCCGCCGAGGCCGCGCAAGTCGTCGCGGCCGAAGGTGACGGTGAGCGTCTGCGCCAGCGGCCGGGCGGGGGCCACGCAGTGCGCCGCGGTGATCACCTGGTCCGGCGCGATGAGCGCGCCGCCGCAGAACTGGCCCGAGGGGCGGTTGAGGAGCAACGGTGTGCCGACGGCTGCCAGCCACGGATACTCCGCTGTCGACGCCTCGACGCCGCCCACGATCGCCGAAGCGGGGGCTTGCCAACCGAGAGCGATGAGCGCGGCGAGGGCGGCTGTGCGGCCACAACGGAGAATGCGCATGTCACACCGCCCGCCACTCCGGTCAGCGGCTTCCGCGCGCCGAGGCGTGTACAGCGACCAGGCGAGCGGCACGGATCGCGTCCCACAGTGGGCGCAGCAGCGATTCCTGCGCTCCGATCGCACTGGCGGAGGTGGGCGCCGAAGCGGGCTCCCGCTGCGCCACCGTGAGGATGGCGGCCACGTGATCGGCGGTATCGAGAATGCGCTTGGCGCGCAGCGGAATCGACTCGGGATAGTCGTGTCGCGAGTAGTCCGCCAGCTCGGCTTCGATGAGTTCGCGCGGATCGGAGTCGGCCGCGCCGAGCGAGGTGGTGTGCAGTTTCATCAGCGCGTCGGCGGCCTCGCGGACCGCTTCGCGCATCGCGTATTCGGCTTCGCCGAGCGACATGTCGGGGCCGGGCGCCGCGGGGATGGGCGTGCTGTAGACGGTCCACTGCAGGGTGTCGTCGTCGGCCCACTGCGGGATGAGACCGGTGCCGTCGGCGCAGGGCACGCCGATCAGGATACCCTCCTCGGCCTCGAGCGCGTCGGCGGCGAACGCCGTGCCCGTGGGGACTCCGCGCACGTCGCCGGGGACGGGAAGCACCAACCGCAGCTGCGAGCCGGGCTCGGCCATCGTCTCGCGAATCACTTTCAGCAGCGCCATGACTCCGCTTCCCGGCAGATTGCCGTGCGCGGACCAGGGTAGGTCGGTACGGCCGCCGGTGAACGGGTCACCCGCCGCGATCGTGTGCTTCGGCGCCCAGGCGTGCAAGGCGGCCAAAACGTCGTCGGGCGCACTGCGGCCGGCCAGCCAGGAGCTCGCCCACACCGTCAGCGTCGCGCTTGGAGAGCACATAATTATCGAGCATAAAGGGTGGGCGCTACCGGTGGGCATCCATGCGCAAGGGCATTCGTGAGCAGCGCGGAAACCTCGGGTGCCACGCTCCGGGCGGGCAGCTGGTCCGCGCGGACACCGCCCGGCATCTGACTGCCGGGACCGATCCGGAACCTCTGGTGGGCGCAGCCCGACGTCGTCGGCCGACAGCCCCGAGCATGGCCGCGGCGAAGGCGGAGGTACGCCTAGTCCGGTTCGGTGACGAAATCGATCAGGCGCTCGACCGCGCCGATCAGTGGAGCCTCCAGATCGCGGAACGAGGTCACCGCGCCGTACACCCGCCGCCAGCCGTCCTGCGGTGTACCCCAGCGCAGGCGTGCGCAGACGCCGGTCTTCCAGTCCTCGCCGCGCGGCACCTGCGGCCACTGCGCGATGCCGACCGTCGCCGGGCGCACAGCCTGCCAGACGTCGACGAAGGGGTGCCCGGTCACCAGAACGTAGGGCCCGAGTCCGGTGGTCAGCTGGGTCTCCTTCGACCCGGTCACCAGATGGTCGACCAGCACGCCGACCCGCCTGCCCGGCCCCGGCTCGAATTCGGCGAGCCGCGCGGCCAGGTTGTCCAGGCCGTCGAGCTGCTCCACCACCACGCCTTCGACCCGCAGGTCATGGCCCCACACCCGCTCGACCAAGGCGGCGTCGTGCACGCCCTCCACCCAGATCCGGCTGCCGCGGGCGACCCGCGCGCGCAGTCCCTCGACCTTGGTGGAGCCGGAGGCGGAACGGTGCGGCGGCTTCGGCGGTGCGGCCGTGGGCCGCACCAGCGTCACCGGTTCGCCGTAGATGAGGAACGCGGCCTCGCGCAGCGCGAACAGGCGCACCGTGCCGCGAGCGTCTTCCAATTTCACGAACTCGCCGTCGTAGCTGCGATCGAATCCGATCACCGCGCCGCAGAATCCGGTGGCGGCGTCCTCGACGACCAGATCGCGTTCCGCGGTGACCGTCGGCACCGCCGGTTTCTTCGATCGCTGATGTCCGGAGAAGATGTCGCCATACCTGTCACGCCCGCTCACCTGCCTGAAGCTAGCACCGCCGCTGTGGCTTTCGGCGCATCCGGGGCGCCGCGCGTCCGCGACCGGAATTCATCCGGAGTACTCGAGAAGGTCGTGCCCGAGATCATCGCCGGAGCACTACAGTGGTCGTGTGGCCGCAATTTTTTGGCTGGTCGCGGGCATTCTGCTCGCGGCGGCGGAGATGCTCACCGGCGACTTCACCCTGCTGATGCTGGGTGTCGCCGCGCTGGGTACCGCGGGTGTCAGCGCGGCGGCGGGTACGTCGCCGGTGGTGGACGCCATCGTCTTCGCGGTGCTGTCGGCGGTGCTGTTCCTCGGTGTGCGCCCGATCATCCGGCGACGCTTCGGAACTCCGCCGCCCACGCCGACGAACGTGGACGCGCTGCCCGGGAAGACCGCCCTGGTGCTCGAACAGGTCGCGGAGCATTCCGGCCAGGTGAAGCTGGGCGGAGAGGTGTGGACGGCGCGGCCGATGGACACGAGCGAAGTGTACGAACCGGGTACGACCGTGTATGTCATGAAGATCGACGGCGCGACCGCCGTCGTCTGGAAGGGGCCTTGATGGCTGTACTGATCGTTGCCGCCGTCCTCATCTTGCTGGTCGTGGTGGTGGTCTTCAAGTCGATCGCGCTGGTGCCGCAAGCCGAGGCCGCGGTGATCGAGCGGTTGGGCCGGTATTCGCGGACCGTGTCCGGCCAGCTCACGTTCCTCGTGCCGTTCGCCGACCGGGTCCGTGCCAAGGTGGATCTGCGCGAGCGTGTGGTGTCGTTCCCGCCGCAGCCGGTGATCACCGAGGACAATCTGACCCTGCACATCGACACGGTGGTGTATTTCCAGGTGACCAGCCCGCAGGCGGCGGTGTACGAGATCAGCAACTACATCGCCGCCGTCGAGCAGTTGACCGTCACCACGCTGCGCAACGTGGTCGGCGGCATGACGCTCGAGCAGACCCTCACCTCCCGCGACGCGATCAACGGCCAGCTGCGCGGCGTGCTCGACGAGGCGACCGGGCGCTGGGGTCTGCGCGTCGCGCGGGTGGAGCTGAAGAGCATCGATCCGCCGCCATCGATCCAGGAGTCGATGGAGAAGCAGATGAAGGCCGACCGCGAGAAGCGCGCCATGATCCTCACCGCGGAGGGCCAGCGCGAATCGGCGATCAAGACGGCCGAGGGATCGAAGCAGGCGCAGATCCTCTCGGCGGAGGGCGCCAAGCAGTCGGCGATCCTGGCCGCCGAAGGCGAACGGCAGAGCCGTATCCTGCGGGCGCAGGGTGAGCGCGCCGCCGCGTACTGGCAGGCGCAGGGCCAGGCCAAGGCCATCGAGAAGGTCTTCGCCGCCATCAAATCCGGCAAGCCGACGCCGGAATTGCTTGCCTACCAGTACATGCAGACGCTGCCCATGGTCGCGCGCGGGGACGCCAACAAGGTGTGGCTGGTGCCCAGCGATTTCGGCAAGGCGCTGGAAGGGTTCGCCAAGAGCTTCGGCACCCAGGGTGAGGACGGCGTGTTCCGGTACGAACCGCCCGCCACCGATGGCGCGGAAGCCAAGCCGGAGGACGATTCCGATGTCGCGGACTGGTTCGACACCGCACCCGACCCGACCATCGAGCGGGCCGTACGTGCCGCCGAAGCGACCGCGCGGACTCCGGTCGAGGGGTTGACACCGACCCCGCCGCCGCCTTCGCAGGATTTCGAGCCGTCGCCGCACCAGCCGGTCATCCCTCCGCAGGAAGCCTTCCCGGCGCAGCAGCCCCCGCAACAACAGCCGCCGCAGCAACCCCCGGCCCAGCGACCGGACGACCCGCACGGTCGCCCTTGGCAGCCGCCGGAGAACTTCTCGAAGTGAATCGCACCGACCCGCCCCGGACTCTGCCCGAGTCCGGGGCGGTTTTCGTCGGAGCGCGCGAATGGTTCAGCCGGGCAGTCCGACCGCGCGGACAGCCGGGAGGATGACGTCGGCGACGCCACGCATGCCCTGCGGGGTGAGGTGGTAGGGGATGAGCGTCTCGGTGGCGATGACCGGGTCGATCCAGCGGATGCCCACGGGAGCGCACGCGTCGCGGCCTTCCGACGCTGCCCGGGTGTCGACGTAGACCACGCCCTGCGCCGTGGCGGCGCGGGACACCACGGTGTTGAGATGATCGAAGGCGGCTTGGATGCGCGCGGCGTCGGACGGACGAAGACCGACCAGCTCGGGGCAGCCGCCGTCGCGCACGTAAAGGGGCCAGCCGTCGACCACGATCCGCGCTGCGGGCGCGCGCACGGAGATCTGTTGCAACGCGGCGGCATACGACGCGGCGATGGCGTCGATGTCGGTGTCCCAGTCCGGGCCTGCGCACCCACCAATGCCGAAGAGGCCGGACACGTGGCAGCCGACGACGTGCTCGGCCATCAAGGCGTCGTTGGCGCCGATGTGCACCGTGACCAATCTGGTGCCCGGGCCGAGCGCGTCGAACTGGGGCGGGATGCCCGGCCCCTGCGCGGCGGTGAGGTCCGGGATGCGCGCCGAGTTGCAGGTGCGGTCGTCGAGCCGCAGGCCGAGGTCCCGGGCGATCAGCTTCGGCGTGTTGGCGGTGGAGCGCAGGCACCGCGGCGGGGCCGAGGTATCGAAATTCCGCACGCCCGTAGTGGCCGCGCCGGAATCGCCGAGCGCGACGTATTCGGCCCCGCCGTCGGCGGGGGCGGCGTACGCCGGTGCGGCGGTACCGACGGCGATCAGGCAGGCGGCGGCGATGATTTGCGCGAGATTCGTCATGTAGGGTCCTGTCCGTCGGTCTCTGGGCGCGATCGCGGGACATGTCCGTCTCTGTGTGCCGCACGCTACTCGGGAAGCCGAGCCCACGGGCGGAATCGGGTGGCAGACTTTGACCTATGACGACACCTGGATGGGCCGACGTAGATCGCTACCTCGTGGAAACGCTGGTGACGGATCCGGCTTCCGAGGCCGCGCTGGAGGCGAACAAGGCGGCGGGCCTGCCGCCGATCGACGTGTCGGCGCCGCAGGGCAAGTTCCTGCATCTGCTGGCCAGGACGGTCGGAGCGCGGCGGGTGCTGGAGATCGGCACGCTCGGCGGGTACAGCACGATCTGGCTCGCCCGCGCGGTCGGCGACAAGGGACGTGTGGTGACGCTCGAGTTCGCCGCCCAGCACGCGGAGGTGGCGCGGGCGAACCTCGACCGGGCGGGCGTCGGCGACCGGGTGGAGATCCGAGTGGGCGCCGCGCTGGACAGCCTGCCCGTGCTCGCCGAGGAGGATCCCGACCCGTTCGACCTGGTGTTCATCGACGCGGACAAGGTCAACAACTCGAACTACGTGCTGTGGGCGCTGCGGCTGACCCGGCCCGGCTCGGTGATCATCGTGGACAACGTGGTCCGCGGCGGTGCGATCGCCGAGGAACATTCCGAGGACCCGAACGCACAGGCCAGTCGCGAACTGGTCGAGTTGCTCACCGCCGAACCGAGCCTGGACGCCACCGTGGTGCAGACCGTCGGCAGCAAGGGCTGGGACGGCTTCGCTTATGCCGTGGTGAACGGCGACGAGCTCGGGTGAACCGGCCCGGCTAGGGCTCCAGCACCACTTTGCCGGTCGTCGCGCGCGTCTCCAGGGCGTGGTGCGCGGCGGCCGCGTCGGCGAGCGGGAAGCGATGAACGGCCGGGCGCAGCAGGCCCGCGGCCGCCGCGGCCATGGCGCGGTCCTCCAGGACGCGCAGATCGCCGCCGGCGCGCGCCAGCATCGGCGGGCCGACGACCGTCTCGGAGGTGACACCGCGTGCGGCGAGTTCGTCGGCCGAGAGCCGCACCGGCCCTTCCGCGTCCGACTTGCCGGACCAGCCGTAGACCAGATGCTGACCGCCCGGTGCGAGTAGATCGATGCCGTCGCGGGCCACGGCACCACCCACGGAATCGAACAGCACGTCGGCCCCGCGGTCGCCGATGCGGGCACGAACCCGGTCGGGCCAGTCCGGCAGCAGGTAGTCCACCGGCAAGTCCGCGCCATTGCGCCGTACCTGATCCACTTTCGCGGGGCCACCGGCCAACCCGATCACCGTGGCTCCGGCGTTCTTCGCGTATTGCACCAGCAGGGTGCCGATGCCGCCCGCCGCGGCCGTCACCAAGACGACGCTGCCAAGCCGCAACTCGGTGAACTGAAGGATCCCCAAGGTCGTGCGTCCGGTGCCGATCATCGCCACCGCCTGCGCCGGGTCCAGGTTCGCCGGGATCTCGTGCAACCGGGCGGCGTCGGTCACGGCAAGTTCGGCGTATCCGCCGGGCACCCCGCCGAGATGGGCCACCACACGCGCGCCGAGCAGGCTCTCCGCCACGCCCGCGCCGACGCGGTCCACCGTGCCCGCCACTTCGCGGCCGGGGATGGTCGGCAGTTGCGGCACCGGGAACGGCCCGGCCGCGCCCTTGCGCAGCGCGGTGTCGATCAGATGCACACCGGCCGCCGCCACCGCGATACGCACCTGGCCGGGGCCGGGCACCGGATCGGGAACGGGTTCGTAGCGCAGGTTCTCGGCCGGGCCGAAGGCTTGGAGGCGAATGGCGTGCACGGTGTGGCTCCTGTTCGTGGGCGGTCGCCGGCCAGCCTGCAACATCAAGTCAGGTCGAGGTCAACCGATCGCGTCGCACGGCACGCGCCGCGAATCCGTCGCACAGCGCGTCGAGCCCGTCGTAGAGCAATTCCTCCTGGGTCAGGTCGCGCACCCCGCTGCCGGCGAGGTCGGCCAGCGCGGGCGGGACCGGTCCCGCCGCCGTGCCGTTCAGCAGTGTGCGCAGCGCGTTGTCGCCGCCGGGGTCCATGCCCTTGCGCGCCATCAGTTCGGCGCTGATCTCCGGCAGCGTGGCGCCGGAGATGTAGTTCCAGACCGTGAAGGACATGCTGGTGGCCTCCCGGGTGGAGACGCCGAGTTCCAGGAAGCCGTCCACCAACCAGGCGAGACAGGCGAGGCTCTGCGGCCCGAAGCTGTAGCGGGGAGTGGCGAAGGTGAGCAGCACCCACGGATGTTGCCGGTACAGCGCCCAGTCGATCTCGGCGGCGATGCGAACCCGCTCGCGCCAGGTCCACCGCTGTCCGTCGGGCGACGGGTACGGGTTGCGCCTGGCCACTTCGTCGGTCATCAGCGCGAGCAGTTCGTCCTTGTTGGCGACGTGGCGGTACAGCGACATCGCGCCCACACCGAGCCGTTCGGCGATGCGCCGCATGGACAGCGCCTCCAAGCCCTCGGCGTCGGCGAGTTCGATCGCGGCGTCGACGATGGCGGTGCGGTGCAGCTTGATCTCGGTCATCCCATGTCCTGCTTTCCGTCCTCGACCCGGCTGCGTACACTGTACCCGGACTCATGCGTACGATGTACGCGCCAGGGAGAGGACATGTGGGAGATGACAGACGTGCAGCCGGTGCGGACCGCGCCGTCCACGACGGGCTCGCGCCGCGCCTGGCTGGGCCTCGCGGTCCTGCTGTTGCCGGTGCTGCTGGTATCGATGGACATCTCGGTGCTGTTCCTCGCGCTTCCGACGCTGACGCTCGACCTGGACCCGTCGGCCGACCAGCAGCTGTGGATTCTGGACATCTACGGCTTCCTGATCGCCGGTCTGCTGATCACCATGGGAAATCTCGGCGACCGGATCGGACGGCGCAACATCCTGCTGGTCGGCGCGGCGGTCTTCGGCATCGCGTCCGTGCTCGCCGCGTTCGCGCCCAGCGCGGGAGTGCTGATCGCGGCGCGGGCGCTGATGGGCGTCGGCGGCGCGACGCTGCTGCCGTCCAGCCTGGCGCTCATTTCGAGCCTGTTTCCCGACGCACGGGAGCGCGCCGCCGCGATCGGCGTCTGGACGGCGTTCTTCGCCGGTGGCTCGGCCGTCGGGCCGATCATCGGGGGAATGCTGCTGCACCACTTCTGGTGGGGCTCGCTGTTCCTGATCAACATCCCGGTGCTGCTGGTCCTGCTCGCGTTCGGCCCGTTCGTCCTGCCGGAACATCGGGCGGGCGTGCGGGGACCGTTGGACCTGCCGAGCGTCGCCCTGTCGATCGGCGGCATCCTGCCGGTGGTGTACGGCATCAAGCACGCCGCGACCGAGGGCATCGATGGGCAGGCGATCGTCATCGCGCTGATCGGCGCGGTCACCCTGGCCGTCTTCGTCCGCAGGCAGCGGCAACTCGACGAACCCCTGCTCGACCTGCGCTTGTTCGCCCGGCCCCAGTTCTCGGTAGCGATCGGCGCCAGCCTGGCCGGGATGATGTCACTGGCCGGTCTGAGCTATCTGACCAGCATCTACCTGCAGTCGGTGACCGGGCGCACGCCGTTGGCGGCGGCGTTGCTCGGCATTCCCATGGCGATCGCGGTGTTCGTCTGCTCGATGGGCGGCGCACGGGTCGGGCATCGCTTCGGCGCCCGCGCGACGTTCGTGTTCGCCTTGCTCGCCTCCGCGGTGGGCAACCTGCTACTGCTCGGCGTCGGCGCGCACGGCGGACTCTGGTGGTATCTGGCGGGGTCCACGATCGCGGGCGTCGGCTACGGCTTGGCGTTCACCCTGGTGTCCGAGGTCGCGGTGTCCTCGGTGCCGCCGGAGCGGGCCGGATCGGCGGTGGGCATCTCCGAGACCAGTTTCGAACTGGGCAACGCGCTGGGCCTGGCGCTGCTCGGTTCGCTGGCGGCGCTGATCTTCCGGTCCGGCGGCGACTACGCGGCGACGCTCGGCGAGACCATCCAGCGCTTCGGCGGCGACGCGGCGCTGGTCGAGGCGGCGCGCGGATCCTTCGTCGACGGGATGCACGTCGCGGTGGCCGTCGGAGCCACGGCGCTCGCCGCGATGGCGCTGATCGCGCGCTTCGCCTCGCCCGGCCCGCGCTGAGCCGCGCGATCGAGGGTCAACGGCCGAACACCGCCGCTACGACCTCGGCCGCCCAGCGGTTCATCGGCCGGACGATCGTGCGGTGCGCCCAGCGGACCGGGCGCGCCACCAGCGCGTTCCACACGACCGCGGAGGCGGCGAAGACCGGGCGCAATACGTAGCGGTACAGCGCCCGGCACGGCGCCACGACGAGCACGCCCACGATGACGGCGGCCACCCGCCACCCGTACCGCGCGCTCGCGCGCACCGCACGCCACAGCGGACGCAGCGCCCAGCGCCACAACTGCGCCAGCGGCCAGACGATCAGCCACTTGACGGCGCGGTGGCACACCCAGGTGACGGCGTATCCGATCGGGAACACCACCCAGCGCAGCACCCACGCTCCGACCGGGCGAATCAGCCTGCGCCACAGAAAGATCTCGACCGCGCGTCGCAGCGGTCGCAACAGGTACTCCAGCAGAAGAGACAGCAGCGGCGTGAGCACCAGGCCCCACAGCAGATGCCCCACCACCCATCCCCAGAGGAAATCTTTCGTGAAGATCCACGCGGGCCGCAGTACCCAGTGCCGGATCAGCTCTGCCACAGGGACCAACAGGCGCCGTGCGACGAACACGAAGATCGCTCCGGTGACGCGCCCCAGCAGGCCGATGCCCTCCCACAGCAGCCGAAGCGGAACCAGCACGACGATCGCGATCCCGCGCGCGATCCACTGTGCGACCGAGACCCGCGTGTCCGGCGTCGACATGGCGTCCCCCTCGGCTGGCGCACTGGGGACACCCCCGGCGAAAAGTGTGTGTACGGAGCACATTCGAACACACGGCCACCGCCCTGCGCGTGAGTAGAACTGCTCGAGTCGCCACCGGCGTCTACCGAGGATCAGCGGCCGACCGTTCCTGGTTGTCACGCCCGCGACGAGTCGATGCGGCACCCGCGAGGAGTTCATCGCCGCCGCGCGCGTCCGCGCCCAGAAACTCACCGCTCCACGCGCGACGCTGTCCGGGCAGTGGACTCTCGACCTCGGGGGAAACTACCGGCTCACCACGGCGCACTGGAGGACGACCCTCGGCGACGCACCCGTCCTCGACCTCCAGCGACTTCCTGGTGCGGCGCGGCGGCGGCCGCCTGCGCATCGCCGCCTCTCTCACCGGCAGGGCCTGCTGAAACTCGTGCGTGCGATGTCGCGCGGGGAGTGATCGCGCGAACCGCGGGTGACCGCCCCGGTCTGCGCCTACAGTCGAATTCGTGAACCACACCCGGGCCTCGAACAACGGGCGGCCCCTCGCTGAACGAGTGGCGACGCGCCTGCTGTATCCCACGTCGCGCCCGCGCGAGCAGGCGTTGCGCGCCGCGGTCGGCGGTAAGGTCGTGCTTGTCACCGGTTCGTCACACGGCATCGGGAAGGCCAGCGCGCGCAAGCTGGCCGCGGCGGGGGCGACCGTGCTGCTCGTCGCCCGCTCCGGAGACGAACTCGAGCGAGTGGCCGCGGAGATCGCCACCGCGGGCGGCATCGCGCACACCTATCCCACCGATCTCACCGACATGGACGCCGTCGAACGCCTCGGCCGCACGCTCCTCGACGAGCACGGCCACCTGGACGTGGTGATCAACAACGCGGGCAAGTCGATTCGCCGCCCGATCGATGAGTCCTACGACCGCTTCCACGATTTCACCCGCACCATCGACGTCAACTACCTGGGCCCGGTGCGCCTGCTGCTCACCCTGCTGCCCGCCATGCGCGCCCGCGGGCGCGGCCACATCGTGAACATGTCCACCTGGGGTGTGCGCATGCCGCCCGCGCCGCGCTGGGCGGCCTACGGCGCGTCCAAAACCGCCTTCGACGTCTGGTTGCGCAGTGTCGCGGCGGAGGTGGCTCGCGACGGCGTCGCCACCACCTCGATCTACCTGCCGCTCGTGCACACCAGGATGAGCGCGCCCACCGACTTCAGCCGCGTCCCCGGCCTCACCGTGCGCGAGGCCGCCGACCTGGTCTGCCACGCGGTGACCGCCCGGCCACGGGAGATCGCCCCGTGGTGGTCGGCGCCGGTGCAGGCGTGGACCGATCTGACCCGCGGTCGCACCCAGCGATTCATGGAACGTGCCTTGCGCCGCTGAGCCAGGAACGTCCGGGACGACCGGACGGAACGCCGGGACATAGGATCGGCGGATGCGTGAATCCGTTGTGACCGGCCCGGCCGCGCCCGGTCTCACGACGGTGCTCGCGCTCGCCGACTCGCGGCTGCCGATCGGCGGGCACGTGCACTCCGGCGGCATGGAGGAAGCCGTCGCCTCGGGCTTGGTCCGTGACGTCGCGACTGTGCAGTTGTATCTGCGCCGCCGGATCAGGACTTCTGGCCTCGTGGCCGCGTCGCTCGCCGCGGCGGTGTGCGCGGGCGAACTGGATCCGGTCCGGGCCGAGGTGGAGGCCGACGCGCGCACGCCCGCGCCCGCCGCACGGGCCGCGTCCCGCGCCCAGGGCCGCGGACTGCTGCGCTTGGCCAAGCAGCTGTGGCCCGGGCACGACTGGTCGCCGCTCGGCCCGACACCGCACCTGTCCACGGTCTTCGGCATGGTCGGCGCCGCCGCCGCGGTGACGTCCCGGGAGACCGCGGGCGTGGTCGTGTACACCACCCTCACCGGCGCGGCCACCGCCGCCCAGCGTCTGCTGGCCTTGGACCCCGCCGCGATCGCCGCGTGCACGATCCGGCTGGCCGATCTGTGCGATCGCGTCGCCGCGGAAGCCGTGACGGGTCTCGCCGCGCTGTCCGACCCGCTGCAGGACGTGCTCGCCGAGCGTCATCGGCAGCGTGACATGCCCCTGTTCGCCAGCTGAAGCCACGGAAGAAGGAGACCGCGCCATGCCCCCGCACCTGCTCGACGGTGAGCCGCACGACCACGGTCACGAGCGTCCGAAACGGACCCGCACGCCCGGGGAGGCGCTGCGCATCGGCATCGGCGGACCGGTCGGCTCGGGCAAGACCGCCCTGGTGGCCGCGCTGTGCCGACAGCTGCGCGACGAGCTGTCGCTGGCGGTGCTGACCAACGACATCTACACCACCGAGGACGCCGATTTCCTGCGCAGGCACGCGGTTCTGCCGGACGAGCGGATCACCGCCGTGCAGACCGGCGGCTGCCCGCACACCGCCATCCGCGACGACATCACCGCCAACCTCGACGCCATCGATGATCTGGTCGCGGCGAATCCTCCGCTGGACCTCATCCTGGTCGAATCCGGCGGTGACAATCTGACCGCCACCTTCTCCTCCGGCCTGATCGAT
The DNA here is from genome assembly GCF_000308415.1 of Nocardia asiatica NBRC 100129. Lineage (GTDB taxonomy): Bacteria > Actinomycetota > Actinomycetes > Mycobacteriales > Mycobacteriaceae > Nocardia > Nocardia asiatica. The sequence continues at coordinate 18,233 of NZ_BAFS01000130.1, forward strand.
GCGCAGATCTTCGTGGTCGACGTGGCCGGCGGCGACAAGGTGCCGCGCAAAGGCGGGCCGGGGGTGACCTTCTCCGATCTGCTGGTGGTGAACAAGACCGATCTGGCGCCGCTGGTCGGCGCGGACCTCGGCGTGATGGAGCGCGACGCGGCGCGGGTGCGTGCGGATCGGCCCACCGTGCTCGTGTCGCTCACCGAGGATCCCGCGGCGACGCCGGTGCTGGCCTGGGTGCGCGAGC
>NZ_BAFS01000129.1 GCF_000308415.1 Nocardia asiatica NBRC 100129
TGTATCAATAGTTCTGCCCACCGGCGGCGAGCGCGCTCGTCAGTTCAGTCGCCGCATCGCGCGTCGCATCCACGAAATCCGCGCGTTCCGCACGGGTTGTCGCGGAGCGCAACGGTCCCAGCTGCACTTCGTAGGCCGCGGTGCCGCGAGCGTCGAAAACCGGCGCCGCGAGATAACTCAGCGGCAATACCTCCTCCGAATCCAGCTCCGCCCGGGTGAAGGGTCGCGAGGTGAGCGCGGCGAGCTGGCGAAGTGCCCGAGTGCGCAGATGTGGTCGCAGCAGTTCGGATCCCACCGCGCCGAGCAGATCGGCGAGCAGATCGACCATTCCCGCGTCGTCGGCGCGCGGCCGGAAGACGGCCACCCCACGGTCGCGTACCAGCGCCAGCAGCGCACCGGCCATCCGTTGGTCCGCTTCGGTGGCGGTGCGCAGCCAGGTGTTCTGTTCGTTCGCGGGCCGCCACGGCATCACGCTGGCCCCTGCCGGGAACTGGAGCGGAATGCGATGTCCCACCGGAATTCCGGGAACGACACGGTCGAGGCCGTGCCGCACGTCGAGCACGGTGAGCCGGTCGGGTTCGATCCGGCTGAACGTGGCCCCGTACCCGGTTCGTGCGGCGAGACCGGCGAGCAGATCGCCGATGCCGTGCGGGAGGGCGGCTCCGTGCAACCCGGCCAGCGCGGGCCCGATGCCGTAGCCGCGTGCCGGGTCGCGGACGACCCACCCGGCCGCGTCCAGTTCGGCCAGGATCGCGGTCGCTGTCGCGCGGGCGATGCCGAGACGCTCGGCGATGCCCGCGACGCTGATCGCCTCCGCGGAGGTGGCCAGTAGCGACACGATGTCGACGACGCGACGCGTCGGCGGAGAGGCGGATCGGTCCGGCATGACGGCAACCCCTTGTCCCGGCTCGGGCGGACGACTTACGATGACGAATATTGAATCACATACTGTCGAATATTCGTCACAGGCGTTGGGAGCGTGAATGATTCTGGATCGGTTCCGGATCGATGATCAGGTCGCCGTGGTCACCGGCGCGGGCCGTGGTCTGGGTGCGGCGATCGCGGTCGCGTTCGCGGAGGCGGGCGCGGACGTGGTGATCGCCGCGCGGACCGAAAGCCAGCTGCACGAGGTGGCCGACCGGGTCGCCGCCGCGGGACGGCAGGCCCACGTGGTGCCCGCGGACCTGAGCGACATCGATGCGACGGCGGCCCTCGCCGCCTCGGCTGTCGAACGCTTCGGGCGGTTGGACATCGTGGTCAACAACGTGGGCGGCGCGCTGCCGTGCCCGTTGCTGGACACGACGCCGGAGGCGTTGGCGCAGGCGTTCGACTTCAACGTCGTCAATGCGCATGCCCTGGTCAGGGCAGCGGTGCCGCGCATACTCGAAACCGCAGGGGGTGGTTCGATTCTGAATATCACCTCCACGATGGGGCGGCTGCCCGGGCGAGCGTTCGCGGCGTACGGCACCGCGAAGGCCGCCCTCGCTCACTACACCAAGCTCGCTGCCCTCGACCTCAACCCCCGCATCCGGGTGAACGCGATCGCGCCCGGCTCCATCCTGACCTCCGCGCTGGAGATCGTGGCGAGCAACGACGCCATGCGCACCGAGTTGGAGACCAAGACGCCGCTGCACCGCATCGGCGAACCCGAAGACATCGCCGCGGCCGCGCTCTACCTGGTCTCGCCCGCGGGGCAGTACCTCACGGGAAAGATCTTGGAGCCCGACGGCGGCTTGATCATCCCGAACCTCGACCTCCCGATCCCGGATCTGTGACATGACATATCGCGTAGTGCAATGGGGCACCGGCAATGTGGGCAGGCATGCCCTGGCCGGCGTCATCGCCCATCCCGAACTGGAACTGACCGGCGTGTGGGTGTCCGGCGCCAAGAGCGGCACGGACGCGGGAACGCTCGCCGGGCTCGACCACCCGGTCGGCGTCACCGCGACCACCGACGCCGAGGCCTTGCTCGCCTCGCGCCCGGACTGCGTGGTCTACTGCTCGATGACCGACAACCGGCTGATGGAGGCGGTGCAGGACCTGCAACGCATCCTGGCCGCCGGAATCAATGTCGTCGCTTGCGCACCGGTGTTCTTCCAATACCCCTACGGCGTGCTGCCCGATGAGCTGCTGAAGCCGGTGCAGGAGGCCGCCGCGCACGGCAACGCGTCACTGTGGGTGAACGGCATCGACCCCGGTTTCGCCAACGACCTGCTCCCGCTCGCGCTCGCGGGGACTTGTCTGCGCGTCGACCAGGTGCGCTGCCTGGAGATCGTGGACTACGCCAGCTACGACAACCGGGCGGTGATGTTCGACATCATGGGCTTCGGCAAGCCCCTCGACGAGATTCCCATGCTGTTGCAGCCCGGCGTGCTGTCGCTCGCGTGGGGCGGTACGGTCCGGCAGCTCGCGGCTGGGATCGGCGTCACCCTCGATGCCGTCACGCAGTCCTACGAACGTATTCCGGCGCCGGAGTCGTTCGACATCGCGACCGGGCACATCGCCGAAGGAACCGCGGCGGCGTTGCGTTTCGAAGTGCGGGGCATGGTCGGGGACGAGCCGGTCACGGTGCTCGAGCACGTTACTCGGCTGCGCCCCGACCTGTGCCCGGACTGGCCGCAGCCGGCCCATCCGGAAGGCTCCTACCGGGTCGAGATCACGGGCGAGCCCAATTACGCGATGGACCTGGTGACCTCGAGCGACAACGGAGACCACAACTACGCGACCGTCCTGGCGACGGGCCTGCGCATCGTCAACGCCGTTCCGGCCGTGGTCGCCGCCCCCGCAGGCATACGCACCGCACTCGATCTACCGCTGATCACGGCTCCGGCGCACCGCCCTGGTCGGTGATCGACCGAGCAGCTTCGGGGCGCGGGGATTTCGCTCGGTGCACGGGGCTGATTTTTGGGCTCCGGTTCGGGGCCTGATCGGTCGCGCGGCTTCGTGGCGCGTGGTCAGGGCCCGGACCTTGACTGATGTTCGGCCCATGCCCTCTGCGCGGGGATCTAACCGGCCCGCAGCGCGGACAGGGCCCGTTCCACGTCGTCGGCGCTGTTGTAGAGGTGGAAGGCGAACCGCAGGCCGCTCCCACGCGCCGAGGCGATCACCTCCGCCTGCGCGAGCCGGGGCGCCAGTTCCGCCGCGCCCGGGACGGAGACGATCGGTGAGCGCGCCGCCACGGGCTCGTAGCCGAGTTCCCGCAGGCCGGCGCGGAAGCTGTCGGCGAGTTCGAGGTCGTGCGCTCCGATCTTGTCGACGGTGAGCTCCTCGATCAGCGACAATCCGGCCAGCGCCGCCTCGACGCCGAGCCAATCGGGAGTGGTGTCGAACCGCCGTGCTGTCGCCGGCAGCGCGATCGGGCGGTAGAGCTCGGCCCAGCGGTCCTCGGCGGCGTACCAGCTGGAGCCGACCGGACGCAGCTGTGGGACCAGCTCGGGCGGGGTGGCGAGGAACGCGACGCTGCGCGCGCCGATCAGCCATTTGAAGGTGGCGCAGACCCAGTAGTCCGCGTCGGCGAAGCGCAGTGGCAGCCATCCCGCGGCCTGGGTGGCGTCCACGAGCAGGCGCGCGCCGTTGGCTCGGGTGACCGCGCGCAGCTCGGCCAGATCGGTGACGCGGCCGTCGGCGGACTGGACCACGCTCACGGCCACCAGCGCGGTCTCCGGCCGCACTTGCGCGGCCAGTTCCGGCAGGGGGACGAAGCGCACCACGAGGTCGTCCCGGTACACGAAAGGCATGGAGACGGACGCGAACTCGCCTTCCGGAAGCAGGACCTCCGCGCCGGACGGCAGTGCGGTGGCCACGGGCCCGATGAGGCCCGCGACCCCACTGCCGAGCGCGATGTCGTCGGCGGTCGCGCCCGCGAGCAGCCGGGCGAACCCGGCACGCAGGTCCGGCGCCAATCGATCCACCTCGGATGTCGGCGCACCGCGGCCGGACGCCCAGCTCGCGCTCGCGTCACGCACGGCGGCGAGCGCGCGAGCGGACGGCAGGCCGAAGGAGGCGGTGTTCAGATAGGTGGTAGAGGGAGCGAATTCGTCAGGCGCTAGCGAGGGCATGGTCGCAGCATCCGCCGCCCGGTCGGGGCCGTCCAGCGCCACCGAAGCGATAGTGGACCGATTTCGCGCCCGGCGGTCACTTCTCCGGCGCCCACATATTGGACAGCAACTGGAAGCTGGGCGTGTCCGCCAGCGATTGCATGGATTCGTAGATGCGGCGGTAGCTGGTGGAGGTGATGCGCCATTTGCCGTCGGCGTCGCGGCGGTAGGTGTCGGTGTAGTAACCGGCCCCCCGGATCAGCACGCCGTATTCGGTGGCGATCACAGTGTCCTCGAATGCCCAGGAACCCGTAGCCGTTTCACCTTCGATGCCGATCTCGGGGTGGTTGGCGATGTGGACCGAGACGACCGAGGGGCCGAGGTTCTCCCGCATGAACGCGGTGATGGCGTCGCGGCCGTCCAAGTGCAGCGGCTCGCCCATGGCGTGGGTGCCGTAGCGTCCTGTCGCCGTCACGGCGAGGGTGTCGGCGAACTCGTCCCAATCTTTGAGATCGAGGCTGCGGAAGTAGCGGTATTTCAGCTGGCGGACGGCTTCGATGGCGTCGAGATCCATCCGTCGAGCCTGTCACGCGCGGGCTCCCCGGACAAGAACGTGTTCTATTGCAGGCGCGGGGTGTCGAATCGCCGCGACCGGGTATCCGCAGAACAGGCGTTGTCGTGCGCTACGACAGCGCCATGGGTACCGATCTCGTCACGACCAGGGGAACCTTGCGATGACCGACCGTTCTGCCACGCACGACCCGAATCAGCAAATCCCCCTCGATCAGGAACTCGCCCTCGAAGCGGCCGCGCAGCGCTTGGAGGACGAATTCGACGGCGTCGCCAGTGCGGCCGCGATCGAGGATCACCTGCACACGTCGTACGACCGTTTCGCCGACCACGCCACCGTCGTGAACTACCTGCCGCTGCTGGCCGAGCGGTACACCCGCGAGTGGCTGTTCGCCCTCGCCGGTTCCGCGCCGGGCTCCGCCTGACGGCCGGACCGAGGCCGCCACCTGCGAACACGTCACTGCCGACGCGCGGGCCACGCACCGTCCCAGCGCGTACGGCGGTGGCGGCGCGTCTTGATGATCAGTGAACTACCCCTGTACGCGGAGATTGCTTCTAAGCTCTACGCGAGCATGCGTGGAGGTTGGCAATGACGGTCGAGGTGACGACCGATCCCGAGTCCGGGGAGTTGTGGACCGGTTCCGGATCGGCAGCACGGCCGGGCCAGCCGCCGGTGTCGATGATCGAGCGGATGACGCTGATCCTGGACGCCTTCGACGGCGTGACCCCGACGCTGACCCTCGTCGAACTCGCCGAGCGCACCGGGTTGCCACGGTCCACCGTGCACCGCATCCTCGACCAGCTGATCCGGCTGCGCTGGCTCGCGCACGCTCCGGGCGGATATCGGCTCGGTCTGCGCACGCTCGAGCTGGGCGGGCTCGCCGCCGAGCACAACGAGCTCCGGGACGCGGTGAGCCCGCTGCTGCACGACCTGTGCCAGCAGACCGGCATGGTCGGTCACCTCGGCGTGCTGGACGGGCGCGACGTGCTGTACCTGGACAAGATCGGCGGCCGGTGCGCGGCGACGGTGCCCACCCGGCTCGGCGGCCGGATGCCCGCCCACAGCACGGCACTCGGCAAGGCGCTGCTGGCCACGCTGGAACCGAGCGTCGTGGAGGCATCCTTCCGGGATCGGCTGCCGCAGTTGACTGCGCGGACTCTCGCCGACCGCGCCGAATTGCATCGTGAACTCGGTCGCATCCGCAATCGCCAGGGTGTCGCGGTCGACAACGAGGAGTCGGTGGTGGGCATCGCCTGTGTGGCCGTGCCGATCCGCGGTCGCGGCGCCGCGGTGGCCGCCGTGTCGCTGTCGAGCCGGCTCGGCGCGGATCGAGCGGTGCTGGACACGGCTCGACTGGCTCGCGCGCTGGCCGAGGTGGCGCAGGAGGCGGGCCGGAACCTTTTCCCTCGGCACGCGCGCAGGCATTGACGACGCCGGTCCGGCGGCAGGGCCGCGCCGAATCATTTCCGATCCGCGGGCGCCCGCGCGAGGCGGATCCGCCGAAAGTAGCCGGATGCTTGCTGAATTGCGGTTTTCACAGTGAAGAATTTTCGTTCGCGGTGCACACGAGCCGCGGGGCTGCTTTCCTGGTCGAGTCAGGATGGACAGTCCGCGAGCAGGCGAGCCGGAGTCGGGGAAGCGATGCACCGGGTACCGATCCAAGAGCGGCCATCTCGTTCCGAATGGCTGTGGTTCGCGGCGGGCGTGCTGGCCACCGTCGCGGTGGGCGTCTGGCTGGTGCGGCCGTCGGCGCCGAACTGCGGCGCCGCGACCGCGCTGAACGAGGCGTCCGCGCCGTCGCGATACCCGGTCAGCGCCAGAACTTTCGCGCCGCTCGGGCCGGAAAGATCCGCCGAGGCGCGCTACTACCGGTTCGGCCGGCAGGTGTCGTGTTCCTTCCGCGAGCTGCCGCCGGATGGCCACTATGCCGGGCTTTCCACGTCTGACTACGGTCGTGCCGACCTCTGCGGAGCGTATCTGGACATCCAGGGGCCACGGGGGTCGGTCCGGGCGCTGGTGGTCGACCACTGCCCGGCATGCGCCGGGGAAGAACTGAATCTGAGCGCGGCCGCGTTCGAGCTGATCGCCGATCCGGACGACGGGGTGGCGCCGGTGCGCTACCGCTTGGTCCGCGATCCGCAACCGGTGCGGGAGCTGACCTACGAGGTGAAGCCGGACTCGTCCACGTCCTGGTTCGGCATCCTGTTCGGCGACACCGGAAATCCGCTGCGGGAGGCGGCTGTCCGCCCCGCGGCGGGCGGGCCGTGGCAGCAGCTCACCCGGCGGGCCGACAACTATTGGACCGTGTCCGGCGCGGGGCCTGGCCCGTTCACGGCGCGGGTGACGGACGTCTTCGGCAACGAGGCCGAGATCGCCGAGGTGCTGGTGGAGCCGGGGCGGTACCCGGCGGATACCCGGCTCTACTCCGGCGCACCCTCTTTCGCCTCGTTGGCGCCGTCCCTGGCCACCTCGACGGAGCCCGGCACGGCCGCGTCGAGGTGCGAGCCATGACGCTCAGGCCGGTTTCGCGGCGAGCGCTCGCCCGGCGGCCCGGCCCGAGAAGATGCACCCGCCGAGGAAAGTGCCCTCCAGCGCGTTGTACCCGTGCACGCCACCGCCGCCGAATCCGGCCACCTCGCCCGCCGCGTACAGGCCGGGGAACGCCGTGCCGTCCGGCCGGATCACCTGGGAGTTCAGGTCGGTCTGCAACCCGCCCAGGGTCTTTCGGGTGAGGATGTTGAGCCGTACGGCGATCAGCGGACCGGCGGCCGGGTCGAGGATGCGGTGTGGTTTGGCGACCCGGCCGGCCTTGTCGCCGATGTACCGGCGCGCGTTGTCGATCGCCATCAGCTGGCTGTCCTTGCTGTATTTGTTCGCCAGTTCCCGGTCCCGGGCGACGATCTGGCGTTCCAGATCGTCGTAGTCCAGCTGGGGCCCGCGAGCGATCTTGTTCATGCCCTCGACCAGTTCACGCAGCGTCTCCGCGACGACGAAGTCGACACCGTGCTGTTTGAACGCCTCGACCGGGCCGGGAGCGCCCTTGGCGACGCGGCTTTTCAAAGTGAGCTTGAGATCCTTGCCGGTGATGTCCGGGTTCTGCTCCGAGCCCGACAGCGCGAATTCCTTCTCGATGATCGACTGGGTGAGCACGAACCAGGAGTAGTCGTAGCCGGTCTTCAGGATCGCCTTCATCGTCGTGTTGGTGTCGAATCCGGGGAAGCACGGCGCGGGCAGCCGTTTTCCGTTCGCGTCGAACCACAGCGAGGACGGGCCCGGGATGATCCGGATGGCGTGGTCGGGCCAGATCGGATCCCAGTTGACGATGCCCTCGGTGTAGTGCCACATGCGGTCCCGGTTGACGATCGCGCCGCCCGCGGTCTCGGTGATGCCGAGCATCCGGCCGTCGACGTGTGCAGGGACGCCGGAGATCAGCGTCTCCGGGCACGGGCCGAGCCGTTCGGTGGGCCAGTTGCGCCGGATCATCTCGTGGTTGTGGCCGATGCCGCCGGAGGCCACGATCACGGCCTCGGCGCGGAATTCGAACTCGCCGACGGCGGTACGGGATGAGGCGCGGCCGCGGTCGAGGTCGGTGTCCTCGAGCACGGTGCCGCGCACGCCGACCACCGCGTCGTCCTCCACGATCAATTCGTCCACCTGATGGCGGAAACCGAAGCGAACCAGTCCGCGCCGCTCGCCCTCCAGGACCGGCTCGGCGAAGACCCGGACCACCTCGGGGCCGGTGCCCCAGGTGAGGTGGAAACGCGGCACCGAATTGCCGTGCCCGTCGGCCCGGTCGCCGCCGCGTTCGGCCCACCCGACCAGCGGGGTCACCCGCAGGCCGAGCGCGCGCAGGTAGTCCCGCTTCTCGGTGGCCGCGAAGCGCACGTACGCCTGCGCCCACTGCCTGGCCCACTTGTCCTCGTCGTCGCGGTCGAATCCGGCCGAGCCGAGCCAGTCCTGCAGGGCGAGTTCGTAGGAGTCCTCGATACCGAGGCGCCGCTGCTCCGGGCTGTCGACGAAGAACAACCCGCCCAGCGACCAGAACGCCTGGCCGCCGAGGTTGTTGCGGTTCTCCTGGTCCAGCACGTGCACCGTGCGACCGGCCTTGACCAGCTCATGGGTGGCGACCAAGCCGGCCAGCCCGGCGCCGATGACGATGACGTCCGCCTCCGGCGAAACCTCGGGGCTGCTGTGGGACATGTTCATCCTTCGGTTGCGGTGCTGTAGGCCAGCACGACGTGGTGGAAGAGTTCGGTGCGCCGCTCGCGCACGGCGCGGCTGTCCGGCTCCATCAGGACCTGCACGCTGGTGCCGTCGTGCACGGCGATGAGCGCTTGGCCGAACGCCTCCGGGTCCGGCACGGCGCGGCCGCCGCGGGCGAGCGCGGCGACGATGGTGGGCATGAGCGCCGCCACGATGGCCTCTTCGCGGGCGGCCATCACCCGGCGCAGCGCGGGGGTGCGCAGGGCGTGCGCGGTGAATTCGGCGGTGATCCGGTACCAGCCCTCGTCGACCGGGACCGCGCGTTCCAGTCGCTCGACGGCCGTGCGCACGTCATCGGTGCCCTCGGCCGCGATCTCGTCGAGGATCGCGCTCGCCTGGGTGAGCATCGCCGTCGAGCGTTGCTCCCACATGGCCAGGAACAGCTCGTCGAGCGAGCTGAAATTCGAGTAGAACGCCCCGCGGGTGAAGCCGGCGCGTTCACACACCCGCTCCACGGTGGCGCGCCCGAAGCCCTCCTCGGCGAACGCCTCGTAGGCGGCCGTCAACAGCCGGTTCCTGGTTTCGGCGCGGCGGCGCGTGACCCGGGCGGGTGCGGCCTGCACGGCGTCGGACGCCATCGGGCACCTCCTCGGCTCGGCCTCGACCGGTCATCGGATACAGAAATGTACTGAATACAGAAACGTATCAGACGTCGTTCCCCGGCGCGGCCGAATGCGCCGAGTAGGGTGAATCGGGCACACTCGGCCGGGCCGGGCTGCCCGATCCATGTCGGTCCGATCGATGCGAGGTGATCCGGCGATGAGTGAGATCCCCGGCGGTGCGACTTCGATGCGGTGCTGGCGGGTACGCGCGCCGGGCCCGATCGAATCCGGCCCATTGCGCGCGGAGCGCGCGCCGCTGCCGGAACTCGGTCCCGGGGATCTGATGGTGCGTGTCCTCGCCTGCGGCGTGTGCCGGACCGACTTGCATGTGGCCGAGGGCGATCTTCCCGTCCATCGCGCCGGAGTGGTGCCCGGCCACGAGGTGGTCGGCGAGGTCGTCGCGTTCGGCCGTGACGCGGAGCGGGAGGGTTTCGCGGTCGGGGACCGGGTCGGCATCGCCTGGCTGCGGCACACCTGCGGGGAGTGCAAATTCTGTCTGCGGGGCGCGGAGAATCTCTGTCCGCGTTCGGCCTATACGGGCTGGGACGCCGATGGCGGATACGCCGAATTCGCCTGTGTGCCCGCGGCTTACGCGCTGCGCCTGCCCGCCGGTTACACCGATGCCGACACCGCTCCGCTGCTGTGCGCGGGCATCATCGGATACCGGGCGCTGCGGCGGGCCGCCGTGCCGCCGGGCGGGCGGCTCGGAATCTACGGCTTCGGCGGCAGCGCCCACATCGCCGCTCAGGTAGCCGCCGCACAGGGCGCGCAGGTCCATGTGATGACTCGGGACCCGGCCGCGCGGGAACTCGCGTCCGCGCTCGGGGCCGCGTCGGTGCAGGGTGCGGCGGACCCGCCTCCGGTGCCGCTGGATTCGGCGATCCTGTTCGCACCGGTCGGTGAACTGGTGCCGCCTGCCATGGCGGCGCTCGATCGAGGCGGCGTCCTCGCCGTCGCGGGCATCCATCTCAGCGACATTCCCGCGCTGAATTATCAGCGGCATCTGTTCCAGGAGCGGGAGATTCGCTCGGTGACCGCGAACACCCGCGCGGACGCGCGGGAATTCCTGGCTTTCGCGAGCGAACACCGGATACATCTGACCACGCACGGGTATTCCCTGGACATGGCAGATCGGGCGCTGGCCGATCTCGCACACGGACGATTCACCGGCGCAGCGGTTCTCGTGCCATAGGAACTCCGAGAACACGTTTCGGCGCTGACTCGGTATCGGTCGGATGGAGTTCCTTGACGGCCCCCGAAGCCGTCCTTACCTTCGCGGATATAGCCGAGCAATTGTCACTGACAAGTGTCGATCGGCTGTCTCACAACGGCGTGAGTAGGTGAGTACGATGGCCAACCGGAAGGTAATTCATTTCGAGAAGTGGCGTGTGGTAAGGGCGTTCGCCGTGCTACTGCTCGTCGCGGGATTCGGGGCGGCGACGGGATTGCAGGCATGGGCGACGTCCTGTGCGGCGGTCGACGTCGTCGTCGCGAGAGGCACCCACGAACCCGGGTATCTGGGTTCGGTGGTGGGCGACCCGCTCTATGACCAGCTGTGGCAAGCGCTTCCGATCGATTCGCAGGCTTACCGGGTGGACTACCCGGCCGATCTGCTCGATCCGTCCTCGATCAGCCGCGGCACCCACGACATGACCGCCCATCTGACGTGGCAAGCGGCACGGTGCCCGAACCAGCGGTTCATTCTGGTCGGCTTCTCCCAAGGGGCGATCGTCACCCACGGGGTGCTCGGCACGGGCATCGTGACCGCGTTCGGCGGCATTCGTTCGCTGCCCGCGAATCTGGAATCCCGGGTGGCCGCGGTGCTGCTGTTCGGCGATCCGATCCGGTTGATCGGCTGGACGGTGCCGGACCGATACGCCTGGCGAACCGGGAACTACTGTGCGAGCGGCGATCCGGTGTGCGAGGGCGGCATCCGTCCGGCCGCGCACACCGATTACCGGTGGGCCATGTGGCCGGCCGTCGAGTTCGCGATGTATCGGGTCTGACCTCGCGGAACGGCGCGGTGGGGCCGCCCTCGGGCCGGCCCCACCGTTTCGATGCCGGTTACCAGTGCAGGCCCGGAACGACGCGGGCGACGCGCGCCGCGGGAGCGGGCAGCGCCATGAGCGGCATGACGACCGGGGCCAGCGCGGACAGTGCGCTGCGGCGGGGTGCGGGCTCGGCGGCCGGCTCCCCGGCGGGACGGCGGTCGGAGTCGCCGCGCGCCGCGCGGGATTCCCCGAACAGGCGGAAGCCCTGGTGCATGATCTGGCGCTTGACCGAGGGCATCAGCAACTCGACCGCCTGGGCGAAGGTGCCGACCGGCGTGTCGATGCGGTCCGGGCGGTCCTCCAGCGCGCGGACCACGATGGCGGCGGCCTGCTCCGGATCCGGGACGGGAAGGGCGCGGTACAGATCGGTCGGCGCGATCATCGGGGTACGCACCAGCGGCATCCGCACCGAGGTGAACGTGATTCCGGCATCCCGGTTCTCCACCGCCGCGATCTCGCTGAAGTTGTCCAGCGCCGACTTGCTCGCCACATAGGCGGCGAATCGGGGCACCTTGGTCTGCACCGCGATCGAGGAGATGTTGACCACGTGCCCGAACCGGCGCGCTCGCATCGACGGCAGCAGTCCGAGGATGAGCCGGACCGCGCCGAAGTAATTCACCGCCATGGTGCGCTCGAAATCGTGCATGCGATCGGTGGAGTTGAGCACGGAGCGGCGGATCGAGCGGCCCGCGTTGTTCACCAGGTAGTCGACATGGCCATGGTCGTCCAGGACGCACTGCACGAGTTTCTCGACGGCTTCGGAGTCGGTGATGTCGCACGGATAGGTGTGCGCCACACCGCCTTCGGCGCGCACGGCTTCGGCCGCGGCCGCCAAGTCGTCGTGCCCGCGGGCCACCATCAGCACCGTGGCGCCGCGCCGCGCGACGGCGTGCGCGGTGGCCAGGCCGATCCCGGAGGAGGCGCCCGTGATCAGCACGACCCGGCCGGCCAGCGGGTCACCGGTGACCGTCACGCGTCCGCGCTGCGGGTCCAGGTGGTCGCGCCAGTACTGCCACAGCTTCTCGGCGTAGCTGTCGAACGACGGCACGGTCAGACCGCTGCTGCGCAGTTGTGCGCGGGTGGAGTCGCTGATGAACTCCGCGGAGAACGAGGTGTGCGGAGCGACTTCGGCCGGGATGCCCAGCTGTTCGAGCAGGAAATCACGCACGGTGGCGACGCCGGGGAGATGCGCGAGGCCGCTGAGCGCCAGCCCGCTGCCCGGCAGCGTACCCACGCCGGTCGGCGCGCCGGCCGCCGCGGCGAGCGCGCCGTACACCTCGCCGAACGGCTGCGGCTCGGGGTTGACCAGGTGGAAGGTGCGTCCGTCCAAGCCTGGGCGGCGGATCAGTTCCGCCATGGCGGCCGAGACGTAGTCGACCGGAACGATATTCGTCGCGCCGAGATCCGGCAGCGGCAACGGCAGATCCGACGGCAGTGTGCCGAGCTTGGCGATCGCGCTGAAGAAGTAGTAGGGGCCGTCGATCTTGTCCATCTCGCCGGTGCGGGAATCGCCCACGATGATCGCAGGCCGATAGACCCGCCAGCGCACGCCGCGCGATTCGCGAACGAGCTTCTCGGCGGCGAACTTGGTGCGGTGATACGGCGAGGTCAGCTGCTGTCCGAGGTCGAAATCCTCCTCGAAGAACTTGCCTTTGTGGTCGCCGGCTACCGCCACCGAGGAGACGTGGTGCAACACCGCGCCCAGCTCGCGAGCCAAGGCCAGCACCGAGCGCGTGCCGGTGACGTTCGCCGCGTGCGCGGTGTCCTCGTCGGCGGTCATGTCGTAGACGGCGCCGAGGTGGACGACGTGGTCGGCCCGCGGAGCCTCGCAGGCCAGTCCGAGGCCCTCGGCGGTGAGATCGCCGATCAGCGCGAAGACCCGTTCGGCGCCGCGCCAGCCCGCCGCGATCTCGGTGAACTTCGCCAGCGACGTCTCGCGCACCAGCACGTGGACAATTGCCTCGGCGTCGCGATCCAGGAGGTCCTGCACGACCCGCCTGCCCAAGAACCCGGTTCCGCCCGTCACGATGTAAGTGGCCATCGCACTCTCCTGCTGTTCACTCGAACCATGTTGTCGCACAAGTCATCCGGCATGCGGCGATGGATGCGGACAGCGTGATTCGGCCCCCAGCGACATACGTCGGGCCGAAAGTAGGAACTCCTTCGTCCTGACTTATTACTGAACAGTAATCGAGGGCTCGCGGTCCCGGCAAGCGATCATGGTCCGTTCGGCCTGTGGGGCTGGTCACCCATCTGCGCAGGTCAAACGGTATGTGTTACAAACATTTCCAGTTACCCGAATTCTGGTCGAGTGTCCAGCAACTTGGCAGCTTCCGCTATTTCTTCTCGACGCGGGCGGGTGGCGCCTGCAACGGCGGCTTGTCGCGCAGGAACGTTTCGAACGCGTCCAGATCCATCGGGCCCGCCGCGGTCTCGGTGCCCTCGGTGAAGACGGTGAAGCCGTCGCCCCCGGACGCGAGGAAGCTGTTGGTCGTGACCCGATAGGTCGCGACGGGATTGAGCGGTGCGCCCGCGACACGGACGCTGTCGGCGATCACTTTCGCGCCGGTGGGGGCGGTTTCGGAGTACGCATAGGTGATGCCGGCCGGGGACAGTATCGTCGCTTTGCCGGGGGTGCCCCACTGCTGTTCCAGCAGACGCAGGATCTGGCTGCCGGTGAGCGTGAGCGTGACGACCTGGTTGCCGAACGGCTGGACGGTGAAGAGGTCGCCGTAGGTGATCGGCCCCTGCTTCAGGTCCGCGCGCACACCGCCGGGATTCATGAAGGCGGCTACGGCGGCGGACGGGCCCGCGGTGACCGAAAGCATGGAATCGGCGATCACGTCGCCCAGCGGCGAGGTGCCCGCCGGGCCCGGATTGTGCGGCAGGACGTTCGCCGTCGCGCCGACCACGCGGCCCGCGCGGGGGCGGGCCTGCTCGGCGAAGAAATCGATCAGCGCGGTCGTCGGCGCATCGGGGGTCACCTCGCGGGTGACGACTCGGTTGACCGCCGATGCCTGCACGCCGTCGCCGCCGAAACGCAGCGTGACGTCGGTGATGAGCCGCCCGTACGAGGCTGCCTGGGTGATCACCTTGCCGCCGACGGTGCACACGTAGGGCTGGTGACTGTGCGCGGTGAACACCGCCCGGACAGCGGGATCGAGCCGCTCGGCCAGCCCCGTCACGTTCGGGGTGACGTTCGCGCATCCGTTGTAGTCCAGCGGCGCGTCCCGCTCGGGCCGCTGGGCGCCCCCGTCGTGCACCAGCGCCACGATCGCCTCCGCGCCCGCCGCCTTCATCTCCGGCGCGTAACGGTTGACGGCGGCGGCTTGGTCGCCGAAGTGATAGCCCCGGATACCCTCGGGCAGCACGATATTCGCGGTGTCCGGCGTGACCGTGCCGATCACGCCGATCCGGTGCCCGCCCACCTCCAACAGGGTCCACGGGCGCAGCGCGGGCGGAAGGTTGCCCTGCGCGTCGGCGACGTTCGCGGCCAGATACGGGAATTTCGCGCCGGTGAACGGGGCGCCGGGAGAACATCCGTCGTAAGCGCATCCGCCTTGCTGCAGGCGCGTCAATTCGCGGACACCCTGGTCGAATTCGTGGTTGCCGACCGCCGACGCGGTGACCGCGACGTTGTTCAGGAAGGTGATCGTCGGCTCGTCGTGGAACAATCCGGAGATCAAGGGGCTGGCCCCGATGTTGTCGCCGGCGGCGACAACGGCGCTGGCCGGATACGCGGCCTTCAAGCGGGCCAGATGGGTGGCGAGGTAGGCGGCGCCGCCCGCGTCGTGTCCGGCGATCTTCCCGGTGGACCCGCTCGGCGGCTGCAGATTCCCGTGCAAGTCGTTGAAGCCGAACAGGTGCACCTCGTCGGACTGGGCCGGACGGAGGTCGTTCGTCGAGATCAACGGGACGATCTGGGCCGCCGTGGACGAGCCGGGATCGGACGTGGTGCCACAACCCCCGACAAGACCGACAGCGGACAGACCGGCAAGAACCACGGCGATGCGACGGCGCGCTCTCATGCCATGACTGTCCCATGTCCCCGGCGATCGCGCACGACAGCCGAAATGCCGCGCGCGCCAACCCGATGCGCGGTGCGTGCCGCGGTTACTGAGCGGCCGGGAATTCCTCGGCGAGTTCTTCGAAGACCGCGGTGTTCATCGCGAACGCGCGCCGGCCCTCGTCGAGCACGCGGCGGCGCTGGAGATCGTCGAGCGGCAGCCGATCGAGCAGGCTGCGGTACTCGCGCTTGAACGCCGCGGGATTGCCGACGCCGTCGAAGACGTAGAAGCGGACGCCGTCGCCGCGATGCGGTAGGTTCCACAGCTTTTCCGCGGTGCCGCGGATGACCTGGCCGCCGGAGAGGTCGCCGAGGTAGCGGGTGTAGTGGTGGGCGATGTACCCGGCGGGCCAGTCGCGCGCGCACTCATCGATGCGTTCGGCGTAGGCCGCGGTCGCGGGCAGCGGTTCCAGACCGGTCCGCCAGTCGGAGCCGATGAGGTGCGCGAGATCGCGTTCCAGCTCCGCGGTCCGGGCGAGTTCGGGGCGGATGAACGGCCCGGCGACCGGGTCGTCGGCCAGTGTCTCCCAGCGGCCCTCCAGCGCGCGGTAGATGAACCAGAGCTGACCGGTGTAGCGGTGGTAGGAATCCACGCCGAGCGAGCCGCCGAGCATATCGCTCATGAAGCGGGAGTTCTCCGCCTCCGCATGCTGGTGCGCGGTGGCGGTACGGATCTGCGTCGAGAACGGTATTGCCTCCGACATGTCCGAACCACCTCACCTCAACCGGGGCCGCCGCCGAATCGGGCCGCCCTGACCAGTTCGATAAGAGGGTACCGGTCGGGCGATCGGCGCGCATTCACCTCGTGGTTCAGGCGGCGGGCGCCGAGCGGCGCCGCCGCCGCACGATCGGGCGGCGCAGCGAGCCGAACCGGCGCAGGATCCGCGGCCTGCGCACGGTGCGGTCGCACCACTCGCCGAGGGTGACGCCGGCCGCCAGCGCGCAGCCGATGCCGACGGCCGACAGCAGCTGGTTGCTCCCGATCAGCAGTTCGTCGTTGAGCAGGGCATAGAGGCCCCGATAGACCTTGAGGCCGGGGAGCAGCGGTGTGATGCCCGCTACGGCGACGACCAGCGGGGGTGTCAGCGCGCGACGGGCCATGAGGCCACCGGCCAGGCCGACCAGCGTCGCGGCGACGCCGGAGGAGATCACCGGGCCGAACCCGGCCTGCTGGATGAGCAGGAAGCAGATGGTGCCCGCGGCGCCGCTGCCCGCGGCCGCGGCGAGGGCTCGGCGTTCGGCGTAGCAGGCCAGCGCGAACGCCAGGGCGGCGACCGCGCCGGCGAGGATCTTCACCGGCAGGTCGGTGATGTCGCGGGCGGAGGTCAGATAGACCGGCGGCACGGTGGCGTCGAGGAGATCGGCGATGCGCAGCGTGAGCGCGATGCCCGCGATGATGCCGCCGGTCATCATCATCACCTCGAGCATGCGGGCCGTGGCGGTGATGGGCGCGCCGGTTATCGCGTCCTGCACCGCACCGACCAGCTGTAATCCGCTGAGCAGCACGGTGATTCCGGCCGCGATGATCAGGGTCGGGTCGACGTCGATCCGCAGCCGCGCGGCCAGGCTCGCCAGCACGATGGCCGGCATCGCCGCGATGGCCCCGCCCACCATGTGCTGGAAGAAGAACGGCAGCCCGTAGCGGTTGAGGACGCGATTGGTGCGGTCGATCGCCGCGGTGGTCGCGAAACTGACCGCGGCGACCAGGGCGCCCGCGCCGAGCAGCGCGGCGATCGCCGCCGCCATCAGCGACCACGCGGCGGTGGCGGTCCACCGGTGGTACGGATGCGGCGCCGAGGTGATCGCGTCGAGTGCGGCGCGGGCCTGTCCCGGGGGGACCACCTCGTTGCGGATCCGGCGGGTCAGCCGGTCCACCGCGGCCAGCCGGGTGAAGTCGAGCGCGCGGTAGTGCACGATCCGCATGGTGCTGGCCGGCGGCAGTGCGGGCCCGCGGTCGGCCCAGATGCGGATGGCGTCGTAGGTGACGTCGATGCTGCAGCGCGAGAGCCCGTAGGTCGCGGCGATGAACCGCACCGTCGTGGTGGTGTCGACCACGCCGGTGCCGGAGGCCAGCACCACCTCGCCGACCCGGACCGCGAGATCGAGGACTTCGGCGACCCGGGCGTCGTCGGTGAGATCGATCGGCTGCAACGGCGTCGGCGCGGTGACGATGGTGTCCGCGGTCGCCTGCCGGTCCGCGACCAGCAGGCCGACGGCCTGGCTGACCACGGGAATCGGCCGGGCGCGGCGCAGGCGAAGCCCGCGACGCCAGCCGAGGTGATCCACCCGTGCGGTGGTGACATCGCCTACCGAGGTTGCGTCAGGACTCATGGACGCGAACCTAGTCATCCGATGTCTTCTCGGCATCCGCGCCGGTCGCCGCGGGCCCGCCGGTCGGGCTCCGCCCCTTGGTCGGACCGGCGAACCGTGGTAGAACTTGTTCTAATTTCGGCGATGGGAGCGGGTACGGTGCGGTACGGAATCGTGTTGTTCACCAGCGATCGGGGCATCACCCCCTCGGATGCGGCGGTGGCCGCCGAACGTGCCGGTTTCGACACGTTCTACGTGCCCGAGCACACCCACATCCCGGTGGTCCGCGCGGCGGCGCACCCGCGTACCGGGGACGCCAGCCTGCCCGACGACCGCTACCTGCGCACCCTCGATCCCTGGGTCGCGCTCGCCACCGCGGCGTCGGTGACCGAGCGCATCGGATTGTCCACCGCGGTGGCGCTGCCCGCCGAACACCATCCCATCACGCTGGCCAAGACCATCGCCTCGCTGGACCATCTTTCCGGCGGCCGGGTCAGCCTCGGCGTCGGATTCGGCTGGAACACCGACGAGTTGGCGCATCACGGCGTGCCCGCGGGCAAGCGCAGGACCGTGCTGCGCGAGCATCTCGAGGCCATGCGCGTGCTCTGGACCGAGGAGGAGGCCGGCTTCGACGGCGAGTTCGTCCGATTCGGCGCGAGCTGGTCGTGGCCGAAGCCGGTGCAGAAGCGCATTCCGGTCCTGCTAGGGGCGGCGGGCACGGAGAAGAACTTCACCTGGCTGGCGAAGTACGCCGACGGATGGATCACCACGCCGACCGAAGACGGCTTGGACCAGAAGATCGACCTGCTGCGCCGGGTGTGGCGCGAGCACGAGCGCGCGGACGCCCCCGAGGTCGTCGCGCTCGCCGGTCGGCACGACGCCGAGCAGCTGGCCCGCTGGGCCGAAGCAGGCGTGACCGAAGCGGTTTTCGGGCTTCCGGACCGCCCGGCGCAGGACGTGCGGGCCTACCTCACCCGGTTGGCCGGGAAGCTCGGTATCGAGCACACCGGGTGACGCGCTGAACGCGTCACCCGGAGCGATCTGCCGGGCTCACCGGTCGTCAGCCGCGCCCGCGCAGCACCAGAGCGCCCGCGATGACGCCGACCACGACGACGGCGACCGCGCCGAGACCGGCGAAAAGCAGCCATCGGTTCCGTGACTCGGTCGCCGCGCCCGCGGCGGTCACCGCGTCCGTGCGCTGCGTGACCCGTGGCGCGTCGGCCTTCTCCCCGAAGACGCCGTCGGCGGCGCCGGAGGAGTACGTCGGCCCCGCTTCCCGATCGCCGGTGAGAGTCAGCTCCAGCCGGATCGGCACCGGCGCGGCGTCGCCCTGCTCGAAGGTCGAGCCGACTTTCACCGCGATGTAATACCAGCCCGGCACCGATTGCCCACGGGTCCGCACCTCGTCGGCGGTTCTATTGGCGTAGCGGATCGGGACCGTCGCCATCGCGTCCTTCGACGGCAGCACCGTGTCGGTGCCGGTGTAGGCGGCGAAGTCGGAGGCGATCTCCTGGCGGATCGGGCCGTAGAGCGTGGTGCGGATGTTGGACAGATTGTCCAGGCCGCGACCGCCGTTGCCGCCGAAGTGCACGCGGTAGGCCAGGCCCTGTCCCCAGTCCAGCCGGACCCGGTAGAACACGAATTCGCCTTGGCGCAAGGTATCGGTGTAGTGGCCGCCGCCGGGCAGCGGGGCGGCCACGTTGAACGATCCGCCGCCGGTCACCGGTGTGCCGGGACCGGCTGGCGCGGTGAAGGCCGTCGGGGTAGTCGCGGCCCCCGGTCCCGGATCGGTCACCGCGGGCTCGATGCCGACCAGCAGCTCGACCGGCAGCCGTTCCGGGACGCCCGCCGAGACTTTGTCCCAGGTCAACGCGAACGAGTAGCGGCCGCCGCCGCGGCAGGTGTCACCGTCGGCGGTGCGCTCCTCGGCCGCGCCGTCCCAACTCTTGGCGACGGTGAGCGCCGCACCGTCGCTGGACTTGGTGCTCAGCTCGGATTCGAAGACGTGGCAGTCCTGACCGTCCGCGCCGTACACGCGCAGTTGCAGCGCATTGAGGTCGTCGGTCACGGAGACGTCCCGGACGCGTGGAAACGCCACGGTAGCGCTGAAATACGCGGTCGCGCCCGCGGGCACGTCGACAGACCAATACCGCTTCTCCTGCCGGCCGATGGTGTCGAGATACTGGCCGGGCGCGGCGACCGGCGCGGTGTCGTGGCTGCCGGTACCGGTGATCGGCATTCCCGCGGCCCGGTAGTTGCGCAGGGCCGCTGCGCTCACCCGTGGCAGCACCCGTTCCAGCGCGCGACCGTCGGCGGCGTCGGTGTAGGTGCCGCCGGTGGCCTGCGCCATGCAGGTCAGCTGGGCGCGGGCGGCGGCGTCCACCGCGAAGCCGATGGCGTGCATCACCAGCTCGATGCCGCGCTGCTTCACCTCCCGCGCGATCTCGCACGCGTCAGGGGGAGCGCAGGTGTCCTCGCCGTCGGAGATCAGCACGATCGAGCGGGGACCCGAGCCGGGCAGGCTGTCGGCGGCTTGACGCAGCGCGGGACCCATGGGCGTCCAGCCGCGCGCCTGGATGCCGTCGACGGCGGCGGTCAGCGCGGCCTGGTCGAGCGGGTCGGCGCGCCGCAGCAGGTGCACGTCCCGGCATCCGGCGGACTTGTCCGCCTCGGTGTTTCCGGTCTCGGTGCCGTATGCCATCAGCCCGACCTTCGATTCGGCGGGGGCGGCCGCGACGAACGCGCGAACCGCGTTCTTCGCCGCGTCCATCATGGTGCCCGCCGAGTCCGGTCGCCGCATCGATCCGGAGGCGTCCAGGATCAGCATGGTCGGTGCGTAGCGCGGTGGCTGCTCGGTGTGATCGGGCGGTGCGGCCGCCCCGGGCGCGGCCGGTGCCGCACCGATCAGGCAGGCGGTGAGCACGGCGATGAGCTGGGTGATTCTGGGCATGATCCTCGTCGATGGTTCGCCTGCGATGTCGCATCGCGGGGCAATTCGGTCCGAGTGACCGTATTGGCCGATCGCTTCGCGGCGCGACTCGAACTGCCCCAGGACGGGAAGCGGCCCGCGCGAGCGGTTTCGCGCGGGCCGGCCGGGCCATCGTCAGCGTAGGTCGCGCCTGCGGAACGCGGCTGTGCCCACACCGAGCAGCAGTGCCGCGCTCGCCAGTAGCCACAGCACCGGCTCCGCCTGGAATTCGGCGCCGGGCAGCTTCGGCGGATGGACGAACGGCACCAGATCCACCATCCACTGCGGCAGGCCGTCCAGCGAACCGACGAAGAAGATCACCACCATGGCGCTGAGCACACCCCAGGCGACCGGGGCGAACCGCGGTGCGACCCCGTAGAGCGCCACCGCGATCCCGGTGACGACCCAGACCGCCGGGACCTGCACGGCGGCCGCGCCGATCGATTGCGTGAGCTTCGCACCGAGGTCGCCGTCCGAGGCGCCGTAGACGATGCCGATCGCCACACCGGCGACCAGCAGTGCGGCCGCCGGGCCGAGCAGCGCGAAGCCGATGTGGCTGAGCGCGTAGCGGACCCGGCCGACGGCGCCGGAGAGGGTGGCCTCGACCCGCGCGCTGGATTCCTCGTCGTGCAGCCGCAGCGCGGCCGAGATCGAGTAGGCGGACGCGGCCGCGGCGAGCATGGTGATCGCGTAGGTGAGGAAGGACTCCTGCAGTTGTTGGGAGCCGCCCATCCGGGTGACCATGTCCCGGACGGACGCGCTGCCGTCGAGCATGTCCCCGACGCTGTTGATCGCGCCGCCGATCAGCAGCCCGTAGAGGCCGAAACCCACCGTCCACGCCAGCAGGGTGCCGCGCTGCAACCGCCAGGCCAGGCCGAGCGGGCCGGACAAGGCCGGGGCCGCGGCGCGCGGTCCGGGGCGCTCGGCGATCAGCCCCGAACCGACGTCGCGGTTGCCCAGCAGCGCGTACGCGACAGCGGTGCCCAGCACCGCGACGGCGGCGAACGCGAGCAGCACCCACCAGCGTTCGCCGGCGTACGGGCGGATCTGCAAGGACCATCCGATCGGCGAGAACCAGGACAGCACGCCGTTTCCGGCGTCGCCGACCGCGCGCAGGGCGAACGCCGCGCCGAGGGCGCTGAACGCGACGCCGCGCGCCACCCGAGCACCGGCGCTCACCTGGGCGGCGACCGCCGCCACGGCCGCCCAGACGATGCCGGAGGCCGCCAGGGCGGCGCCGAAGGCCACCGATCCCGCGCCGGGCAGGTCGGCGGCGCGCAGCGACAGCGCGCAGACGATCCCGGCCAGCAGCGCCCCCGAGTAGGTCATGACCAGGGTGGCGGTGAGACCTGCGTAGCGTCCGATGCTGGTGGCGCCCACCAGTTCCGCGCGGCCGGTCTCCTCCTCGACCCTGGTGTGCCGGATCACCGTGAGCACGGTGGCGATGGCGATCATGGTGTACATCGCGCCGGCTTTCCAGGTGCCGATGGACCCGAGCGCGGAGCTGAACACCGGACCGTACATGGCGATCAGCGCGGGGCTGTCGGCGGTGGTGCGCGCGAAGCTGTCCAGGGACGCCTGGTTGTCGTACAGATCTCGCACGCTGACGACCTGGAACGCGGGCATCACGCCGATGAGCAGCGTCCACAGCGGCAGCACGATCCGGTCGCGCCGCAGGTACAGCCGCAGCAGTTGCCCGGTGCCCGCGAAGTCGCCGGACGCGCCGAATGCCGGTGCCGCGGCGGCGCGGCCGGCGGTGGCGGTGGTCATGCTCGCACCTTCTCCCCGGTGGCCGCGGCGGACTCGGCGCCGTCGCCGTCGACGTGGTAGTGCCGCAGGAACAGCTCCTCGAGCGTCGGCGGCGTGCTGGTCAGGCTGCGCACGCCGGCGTCGCCGAGCACCCGGATGAGTTCGCCCAGGTGCTCGTTGTCGACCTGGCAGCGCAGCGTGTGGTTGTCGAGTTCGATGTCGTCCACGCCCGGGATGCGGCTCAGATCGCCCGCGTCCCCGATCAGTTCGGCGGTGATCGAGGTCCGTGACAGGTGCCGCAGGTCCGCCAGCGAGCCGCTCTCCACCGTGCGTCCCGCTCGGATGATGGTCACCCGCTCACACAACACCTCCACCTCGGACAGGATGTGACTCGACAGCAGCACCGTGGCGCCGCGCTGCTGCGCCTCGTGCACGCTTTCGCGGAACACCTGCTCCATCAGCGGGTCCAGTCCCGAGGTCGGCTCGTCCAGCAGCAGCAGCCGCGCGTCCGAGGCGAGCGCGGCGACCAGCGCGACCTTCTGGCGGTTGCCCTTGGAGTAGGTGCGCGCCTTCTTGCGCGGGTCCAGGTCGAAGCGTTCGATCAGCTCGTCCCGCCGTCGCTCGTCGATGCCGCCGCGCATCCGGCCGAGCAGGTCGATGGTCTCGCCGCCGGACAGCGACGGCCAGAGCGTGACATCGCCCGGAACATAGGCCAAGTCGCGATGCAGGGCGACCGCGTCGGCCCACGGGTCGCGGCCGAACAGTCGCGCCTGTCCTGCCGTGGCGCGCAGGATGCCGAGCAGCACCCTGATGGTGGTGGACTTGCCCGCGCCGTTGGGGCCGAGGAAGCCGTGGATCTCGCCCTCGGCGACCGTGAGGTCGAGGCCGTCCAGCGCGGTGACGTGACCGAAAGTCTTGCGGAGGCCGCGGACTTCGATGATGTCGGACATCACTTCTCCTTGGTGAATGTGTCCAAGATCGTGGAATCGGTGAGAAGTCCCTGGGTGTAGAACTCCAGGGCCGGTGGGGTGAGTTCTTCGGTGAGCTCGCGAATCGCCTTGCGGTAGTCGATCTTCTCGTCGCGGTGCTGGCGCATCTGCATGTACAGCATGGTGGCGCCGACGTTCAGCATCATCAGATATCGGGCGCGTGCCGCCGGGTCGCGACTGGGCTTGATCGTGCCCGCCTCGACCGCCTTCTCCAGATACCCTTCGGCATCGGCGGCCATGTGCTCGAACAGCGACTCCGCCATCGGTCCGCCCGCTTGCAGGCTGCGCACCATGTAGGCGACCAGTGGCGCGTAGGACTCGATCTCGGCGAGGGCGTCGAGCATGCCCGCTTTCACCGACGACGCGGTGATCGCTTTGACCTTCTCGTCGCGGATCAACTGCAGCACCCGGTCGTCGCAGGCGGCGCGTAGGCCGTCCTTGGAACCGAAGTGATGGTTGACCAACCCGGGGGAGACGCCGGCGGCGGCGGCGATCTTGCGGACCCCCACCTGGAATCCGTGCTCGCCGAACACCTCGATCGCGGTATCGCGAATGCGCGCCGCGGTGGTCAGATCCTCGGGGGATCCTTGCGGAACGGGCTGTCGGTTAAACACATGTTCAGTATATTAAACAGTCGTTCAACGGTCTAGCAAGACCCCGGCGCGGACTTGTCGTGCGTCACGGTTTGCCGCCGGTGTACCGGGCTATCGTCGAGACATGACTAGCGGCACGGCAACGACGGCGGACCACCTACGCGCGGCACTCGACGGGCCCTGGGCGGCCGTCCGGGAGGAAGCCCGGACGCTGCTGGCGGGCGCGGAGTTCACCGCCGATCCCCACCTGGACTACAAGGCAGCGCGGGCTCGGGTGCTCGAACAGATGAAGGCAATCGCCACCATGGGGTTCGCCGAGCGCGGCTTCCGCAGGGAGAACGGCGGCACCAGCGAGCCAGGGGCGGCGGTCGTGAGCCTGGAGATGCTGGCGTACGCGGATCTGTCGCTGTGGGTGAAATCGGGCGTGCAGTGGGGACTGTTCGGCGGTGCGGTGGAGAACCTCGGCACCGAGCGCCACCGGGAGTACATCGAGCGGTTGATCTCCCTGGATCTGCTCGGCTGCTTCGCCATGACCGAGTCCGGCCACGGCAGCGACGTCGCGAACCTCGAGACCACCGCGACCTACGATCCGCGGACTCGGGAATTCGTCGTGCACTCGCCGACGCCCTCGGCGCGCAAGGACTACATCGGCGGCGCGGCCGAGCACGCGCGGATGGCCGCGGTTTTCGCCCAGCTGATCACCGGCGGCGAGAACCGGGGCGTGCACTGCCTGCTGGTGCCGATCCGCGACGAGAACGGCGCCGACCTGCCCGGCGTGACCACCTATGACGACGGTCTCAAAGGCGGCCTGCCCGGCGTGGACAACGGGCGCATCGTCTTCGACCACGTGCGCGTGCCCCGGGAGAACCTGCTCAACCGCTACGCCGACGTCGCCCCGGACGGCACCTACAGCTCCGAGATCGAGAATCCCAGCCGCCGGTTCTTCACCACGCTCGGCACTTTGGTGCGCGGCCGGGTCAGCGTCGGCGGCGCCGCTGCGGCCGGTGCGCGGGTGGCGTTGAGCATCGCGGTTCGTTACGCGCTGAAGCGCCGCCAGTTCTCCGACCCGGACACCGGCGTGGAGACCGTCCTACTGGACTACCGCAGCCATCAGCGCCGGTTGCTGCCGCTGGTCGCGAAGTCCTACGCGCTCGCTTTCGCGCAGAACGACCTGGTGCGCCGGATGCATCTGGTGCAGACCGGCCAGAACCTGGAGGCGGGCGCGCAGCGCGCGCTGGAGAAGCGGGCCGCGGGACTGAAGGTAGCGCAGACCAGGCACGCCACCCGCGCCATCCAGGAATGCCGCGAAGCATGCGGCGGCGCGGGCTATCTCACCGAGAACCGGCTGGTCACATTGAAGGCCGACACCGACGTGTTCACCACCTTCGAGGGCGACAACGTCGTGCTCACCCAGCTGGTGGCCAAGGAACTGCTCACCGCCTACGCCGACGAGGTGCGCGATCTGGACGCGCTGGGCTGGGTGCGCTTCGCCGCGACCATGGCCGGTGACGTGGTGCGCAAGCGGTCCGGGGTGCGTCAGCTGATCCAGAACCTGAAGGACCGGGGGGACGACCCCATCGAGGAGGGCGACCTCTCGCGCCGAGCCGTGCAGCTGCAGTTGTTCGCCGATCGGGAGGACTACCTGGTCCGCACCGCGGCGCACCGGTTGCGCGCGCGGGCCGAGGACACCGGGCCGTTCGAGGCGTTCAACAACGCCCAGGACCACATCCTGGCCGCCGGGTCGGCGCATATCGACCGCCTCGTGCTCGAGGCGTTCATCGAGGGCATCGCCGACATCGAGGATCCGGAGGCGCGGGAACTGGCCGACTGGATGTGCGACCTGTTCGTCTACACCACCATCGAGGAGAACCAGGCCTGGTACATCATGCACCGGTTCATGTCGGTGGAGCGGGCCAAGGCCATCCGCCGCGGTGTGAACGAGCTGGTCGACCGCCTGCGCCCGCACGCGCTGACCCTCGTCGAGGCCATGGGCGTACCGGAGTCGATGCTGCGCGCGGCCATGCTCGACGACGCGAGCGTCTTCGACCGGGCCCAGCCGATCTCGGTGCCGTCCTAGCGGCGCTCGCTCGCCCCGGTCAGCTCGGCCCGTACGTCGTGAGCGCGGTGACCAGGAACCACACCACCCACACGAAGGCGATGACCATCCCGATCGCCAGGACGGTGCGCATCACCGCGCGGCCGAAATCGAGGTCGCCGCGCTCGCGCGGATACAGCTTCCACGGGCTGTACCAGGGCGCGCGGATGGCGAAGGCGTTGGCCTGTGCGTCCCGCTCGGCCTGCGCCAGCTCCTCCGCGTAGGCCTCGGCCTGCGCCTGGTTCGGGCCGCCGTGCCACAGCGTGATGTCGATCGGGCCCAGGAAGCCCTCGTTGAGCAGGTCCTGCGGCGCGGGAAGATAGGGCAGGATGCCCAGACCGCGGAACGCGATGGCGACGTCGTTGGCCGTCCAGAGGAACTTCTCCTGCGCGGCGAGCGCGTCGAAGTAGTGCTGGAGCCGGCCGGGTCCCTCGCCGATGATCACGTCGAAACTCGGATCGGCCCAGCGCTGTTCGAGCTGGAGCTGGGCGCCCGGCAGCGCGACGAGCAGTGCGACGCCGTGCACGACGCGCTGCCCGAGACCACGAGCCGCCAGCCATTCCTGCAATGCGAAGGTGTGCTCACGCGACTTGTCCACCGGAGTGCGGCGGTCACGGCTCTCGGTCGCGACCGGTTCGCCGTTGATCGTCCACTCGCCGTTCAGCGGGACCTCCAGCACGCCGTCCTGACGGGCGACGAGCGCGTCGGCCTCGATCACCACGCAGCTGGTCGGCGTCCAGATCACGGCGTCGAACTGGTGCAGCCGATCCTTGTGGAACAGGCTGCAGGTGATCGTCGCCACACCATGGGGACTGTCGGGGTCCTTCCAGGTGCGCAGCCAATCGATCAGCGTGCGCTCGGCATTCGTGCCTGCGGCGTTCTGGACTCGCACGAGCATTGGCGACCACCCTTCACGTCGACAATCGACAGGGGACAGGATACGAGGTGCCGCAACGGATTCGCCGCGCCCGCGCCGACCGGCGGCGTGTCGGTGCCACGGCGCCGCGGCCGCTACTCCGGTTCCGCGGCCTCGATCCGCCCCGCCCGCACGGCCGCCGCCAGCTCGGCGTGGTCGGCCTCGGTCCGGTCGGCGTAACGCACCGCGAAAGCGGCCACCGCCTCCTCGAAGCGCTCGTCGCCGTCCAGATATCCGGACAGCAGACGCGGATCGAGGGAACGGGAATGGGCGCGGGCCAGCAACGCGCCCGCCAGCCGCCCGTAGTCGTCGAGATCGCTCGCGGGCAGCTCGGCGGGATCGATGCTGCCCTTCAGATTGCGGAATTGCCTGACGACGAACGGCAATTCGGCGCCGTCGCCGACCGGATCGAGGGAGGTCCAGCCGAGCAGGATGTCCGATTCGGCCTGGACGAGCCTGGCTCCCTCGACGATTCGCTCACCCTCGTGCGGCACGGAGCGCGTCGGCAGGAACGGCGCCAGCGCCGCGGATGCGGCCTGCTTCACCTGCAGGACCAGTGCCTCGCCGTCGTTGCCGTGCAGCAATGCCAAGTAGCTGTGCAGGCCGACGCTACCGGTCCCGACGATCCGGAACGCGACGTCGGACACCGCGAATCGGGCCAGCAGGTTGCACCGCGACGCGTGCAGGGTGTCGGCGTAGCGCTCCAGCCCGCCGATCACCGCCGCCGCGACGTGTTCGTCCACGGCGGTGAGAATCGGGGGATCGCTGACGAATCGGTGCCTGCGGATGCCGGTCTGGTGGTCTTCGAGGTGTTCGGTCCATTTGGCCACTACCTTGGCGCTGGTGTTCTTGCGCGCCTTCTTGGCCGCTTTCGCGAAGTCGTCGAGCAGGGCGTCGGCCTTGGCCTGGGTGATCACCGACTCGTCCGGCAGCGCGCTCCAGGACGCCATGAACGGCATCGCCGCCAGCGCGCCGACGGCCGAGCGGTAGGAGCGGGCGGCGTCCCGCGCCGCGGTGCGGCACTCGTCCTCGGTGGCGCCCGCCTCGCGTCCCGCTAAGACGAGGCCGGCCGCGAGGCGCTCCAGATCCCACTCCCACGGGCCTGCCACGGTCTCGTCGAAATCGTTGATGTCCATGATGATCTCGCCGCGCGCGGTGCCGTACAGACCGAAGTTCGCCGGGTGCGCGTCACCGCACAGCTGGGCGGTGAGCCCACTGTCCGGGCCACCTGCCAGGTCGGCCGCCATCAAGCCCGCCGCGCCCCGGTAGAACGTGAACGGCGAGGCGATCATCCGGCCGATCCGCAGCGGTATCAGACGCGGTAGCCGGCCCGTGTTGCTCGCGGCGACGTAGTCGAGCACGCCCGGACGCCGCACGCTGGTCGCCTCCCGGTCCCTCGCGATGACGGGAGTCCGCTGACGCAGCGCGCGGCCCGCTGCTCGGACCTGCTCCGCGGGCACGTAGGAACGCAGGTCGATACCACTGTCTGACACAACGGCTCACGCTAGCCGGTGTGGCGCGGAGTTCACTCCACCGGGACGCGGGGCGGCGCCGGTTCGATCGGCAGGCGCAGCGCGCCGGGCGCCGCCGCGGGCACCACCGGATGCGCCGGGGCGACCGGGGCGATGCGCCGGTAGGCCGACCCCGGCTCCGGCCGGGTGTCCGGATCGTCGCGGTTGGGCCAGAACGCCATCGCGCGCTCGGCCTGGGCGGTGATGGTCAGCGACGGGTTCACGCCGAGGTTGGCGCTCACCGCCGAGCCGTCCGCCACGTGCAGGCCGGGATGCCCGTAGACCCGCTGGTAGGGGTCGACCACGCCGCTGTGCGGGCTGTCGCCGATCACGCATCCGCCGATGTAGTGGGCCGTGGCCGGAATGTCGAACACGTCCATGATCAACCCGTGGGTGTCGCCGTCGACCTTGGCGCCGAACCGCCGGCCGATCTCGTGCGCCAGCGGGATCCAGGTCGGGTTCGGCTCGCCGGTGCCCTGCCGGGTGCGCAGGCGGCCGCGGCGGCGGAAGGAGGTCAGCGAGTTGTCCAGCGACTGCATGATCAGCAGGATCACCGACTTCTCCGACGCGTGCCGCGCGTTCAGGCTGCGCAGGAACACCAGCGGGTGCACCACCATGGCCAGGAGGAAGCGCAGGAAACGGAACGCGCCGCCGTCCACGATCGGCACCGACATCGGGAACAGCGCGTTCTGCCCCTTGCCGTAGTGACACACCTCGACGTGGGTGTCGGCCTCGGGGTGGATCGAGGAGGTGATGGCGATGCCCTCGGCGAAATCGCGGCGCGCGCGGCTGACGACGTTGAGGATGGCCTCGGAGTTGCTCCGGGTCAATTCGCCCAGCCGGGGGGACAGGTGCGGCAGCACGCCCTCGTCGCGCATCTTGTGCAGCAGTTTCTGGGTGCCGAGCGCGGCGCCGGCGAACACCACCTGCTCGGCGGTGAAGATTCTGCGCTGCTTACGGATCCAGCGGTCCGATCGCTGGGTGTCGACGGCGTACCCGCCGCCGGGCAGCGGCCGCACGGCGGTGGCCGTGGTGAGCGGGTGGACCTGCGCGCCCGCCTGCTCGGCCAGATAGAGATAGTTCGTGGTGGTGGTGTTCTTGGCGTTGTGCGGGCAGCCGGTGAAACAGCGCGCGCAGTGCACGCAGCCGGTGCGCCGCGGGCCGACTCCGCCGAAGTACGGGTCGTCGACCTCCGTGCCCGGGGCGCTCTCGTTGAAGAACACGCCGACGTCGGTGGGGTGGTAGGTGTCGGCCACGCCGAGGTCCTCGGCGATCTCCCGGATCACCTCGTCGGCCGGTGTGGTGCGCGGGTTGGGCGCGACCCCGAGCATGCGCTTGGCCTGGTCGTAATAGGGCGCCAGTTCCGCGCGCCAGTCGGTGATGTGCGCCCACTGGCGATCGGTGTAGAAGTTCGGCAGTGGCTCGTAGAGGGTGTTCCCGTAGATGAGCGAGCCGCCGCCCACGCCGGCCCCGGAGAACACGGCGCACTTGCCGAGCAAGCTGATCCGCTGCGGTCCGGTCAGACCCAGGCGGGGAGCCCAGATCGACTTGCGCACATTCCAATTCGTGCGGGGGATGTCCTCTGCGTTCCATCGGCGGCCTGCTTCGAGGACGCCGACCCGGTAGCCCTTCTCGGTGAGCCGCAGGGCGCTGACGCTGCCGCCGAAGCCGGAGCCGATCACCACCACGTCGTAGTCGAATGCGGACATGACTTCCTCTCGCTCACCGGCCATACGGTGAGAAATATTTTCAATCATTCTTTCACCGCCGCGTTGTGGCGGCCACCATCCTCGCACGGGCGTGCCGCGCCGATATCCGGAAAATCGGCGCGTGTGGATGGCGAGGACCGGGGTCAATGGGGTATGCACGGGTCGTGACAACCGAATCGGGCACAGCGCAACCCGAGGAACGCGCCACCGACGGCGGAGTACGCGGCGTCTTCGCCGACCGCGTGCTGACCGTGCCGAACGCGCTGAGCGTGTTGCGCCTGCTGGGCGTTCCGCTCTTCTTGTGGTTGCTGCTGATCGAGCGGGCCGATGGCTGGGCGTTCGCGCTGCTGGTCGCCAGCGGCGTCACCGACTTCCTGGACGGCAAGCTCGCGCGGCTGCTGGATCAGTCCTCGCGGCTGGGGGCGCTGCTGGACCCGTTCGTCGACCGGCTCTATCTCGTCACGACGCTGGCTGCCTTCGTGATCCGCGGCCTGATCCCGTGGTGGGTGGCGGCGATCCTGGTCGGGCGCGACCTCGTGCTCACCGCGACCCTGTCGGTGTACAAACGCCGCGAGCTTCCCCCACCGGAGGTGATCTACCTGGGCAAGGCGGCCACCTTCGCGCTGATGTCCGCGCTGCCCTGGCTGCTGGCCGGGCAGATGGACTGGGCTGCCGCCGGTTTCGGGCGTGCCTTCGGCGGGGCACTGCTGATCTGGGGCACGGTGGTCTACGTGTGGACCGGCGTGCTCTATACCGGCAGAGCCATCGCGGTCGCAAGAGCGATACCGGCTGTGGGGCACCGGACGGCGTAGCCGATAGAGTTTGCGTGCAACGTTCAAACGAAAGGACGGCCTGTGACCCAGACCCCCGAGGATCTGCGCTACACCGAGGAGCACGAGTGGGTACGCCGGATCGCACCGACCCGGGTGCGGGTGGGCATCACCGACTATGCCCAGTCTCAACTCGGTGACGTTGTGTTCGTGCAGCTGCCCGAGGCGGACGCGGAGGTGGCCGCCGCGGCCAGCATCGCGGAGGTCGAGTCGACCAAGAGCGTGTCCGACATCTACGCGCCGCTGAGTGCGAAAGTCGTTGCGGTGAACGACTTGCTGAACTCGGAGCCGGAGATGTTGAACACCGATCCCTACGGTGACGGGTGGCTGTTCGAGTTGGAGGTGGGTGACGCGGCGAGTCTCGACGTGACACTCGGTGAACTGCTGGATGCCGCAGGTTATCAAGGAGTTATCGGGGGCTGAAGCAGCCTTCCCAGTTCTACCTGCACGGGTGCGGCCCGGCAGGGTACGGTCAATGCCAACAGATGCACCCGGCGGTCGTGCCGGGAATCTAGAGACTCGACGGCAGGTCGTGGTACCAGAGGTATCACCTGCTTGCAGGGATAATCAGGTTCGAGGAGGAGAGAAACGGTGAGCGAGAACAAAGACCCGGGTTACGGGGAGACCGCGGCCGAGACGACGTCGGTCTTCCGCGCGGATTTCCTGAACGAGGTCGACGCGTCGCGCTCCGGAGAGCCGACCGGCGAGCAGCCGGTCCAAGGGGTCGAGGGTCTGCCCGTTGGCGCGGCCCTCCTGGTGGTCAAGCGCGGCCCGAACGCGGGTTCGCGGTTCCTGCTGGATCAGCCGACGACGTCGGCGGGGCGGCACCCCGACAGTGACATCTTTCTCGACGACGTCACCGTCAGCCGTCGGCACGCCGAGTTCCGTCAGGACGACGACTCGTTCCAGGTCGTCGATGTGGGCAGCCTGAACGGCACGTACGTGAACCGGGAGCCGGTGGACTCCTCGGAACTGCAGAACGGCGACGAGGTGCAGATCGGCAAGTTCCGGCTGGTGTTCCTCACCGGACCGCGCGCCCAGGTGACCGACTCGTCGGCGGGCGCGGGGAGTCTATGACAGCGTCGGCGCTGGGTTGTACCCCTCATGAGAGGCTCTGAGTCATGAAGGACCTGGCGCTGTGACCGGTGCGGCGCAGTGGGCACGCGGAGGGATGTCGATCGGATCCGTGCTCGACCTGCTGCGCCCCGACTTTCCCGACGTCACCATCTCCAAGATCCGCTTCCTGGAAGCGGAGGGCCTGATCCGGCCGGAGCGGACCCCTTCGGGTTACCGCAGATTCTCCGTGGCGGATGTGGAACGGCTCCGGTTCGTACTGACCGCGCAACGCGACCAGTACCTGCCACTGAAGGTGATCAAGGAACAGCTCGAGGCAATCGACAGCGGTGCGGCGACGCTAGGCGTGCGGGAAGCCCGCGCCCGAGCGCACTCCGCCCGATCCGGGGCGCCGGAGTCCGGGTCGGGCGCGCCGGACGCCGAGCGGGCCGTGCCGGGTTCCGAACGTGGCGTGCGCCCGGTCGCCGCGCCGCGCAGGCTCGGCGTCGTGCCGAGCGAGGTCTCGCCGGACGATCTGCGGTTCGACCACGAAATCCGGGTCACCCGGGCTGATCTGCTCGATCAGGC
The DNA here is from genome assembly GCF_000308415.1 of Nocardia asiatica NBRC 100129. Lineage (GTDB taxonomy): Bacteria > Actinomycetota > Actinomycetes > Mycobacteriales > Mycobacteriaceae > Nocardia > Nocardia asiatica. Next base: position 32,902 of record NZ_BAFS01000129.1, read on the forward strand.
GGGGATCGAGGATCAGTTCCTCAACGACCTCATCAGGGCGAACCTGATCACGCCCGGCCCGGCGGGGTATTTCGACGCCGACGCGGTGACGCTGGCCAAGACCGCGCGGGCGATGGCCGAATTCGGTTTGGAGGCACGGCATCTGCGCGCCTTCAAGCTCGCCGCCGACCGGGAGGCCGCGCTCGTGGCGCAGATCGTCGCCCCGATCGCGAAGAGCCGCGACGCGGACGCGCGCGCCCGCGCGGAGGAAACGGTGCGCGAGCTGGCCGCGCTGTCGCTGACCCTGCACACCTGTCTGGTGAAGTCCTCGGTCCGGGGCTCGCTGGGGGGTTGACTCCCCGGCGGCCTCCGGTCCGGAGGCTCGCCGAGCCGACACCGCGATCTCGCCTGTGCAGACGGATCGCTGGACCGGTGCGGGTTCGCCTAGACTCGTGGTACGGCGAGCTCTGCGGCGGTCATGCCGGGCCGGCGGCGAGTATGGGAGGCAGTGCGATGAGCGAAATGCGCGTGATCGGCATCCGTGTCGAGCAGCCACAGAATCAGCCCGTGCTGTTGCTCCGCGAAGTGGCGGGCGACCGGTATCTGCCGATCTGGATCGGGCAAGCCGAGGCGACCGCGATCGTCCTCGAGCAGGAGGGGGTGACTCCCATCCGCCCGCTGACGCACGACCTCATCAAGATCTTGATCACCGAGCTGGGGCACACCCTCAAAGAGGTCAGGATCGTGGATCTGCAAGAGGGCACCTTCTACGCGGACCTGGTCTTCGAGAACGATCTGCGGATCTCCGCGCGGCCGTCGGATTCGGTTGCGATCGCCTTGCGGGTCGGTTGCCCGATCCATGCCGAGGAGTCCGTGCTCGAGGAAGCCGGCCTGGTGATGCCGGACGAGCGCGAGGACGAGGTGGAGAAGTTCAAGGAGTTCCTCGAGTCGGTGTCCCCGGACGACTTCAAGGCGACCGATAGCTGAAGTAGAGGTCGAGACTTTTACCGCGCGTCGCGTTTGGCTCGATGACGTCGCTCCCTGGACAATCGTGGGGAGTAATCTCGACAGTTGGGCCACGTCCGTTTCGGCCGAATCCGCACCGATTCGGTCGGTGACGGAGCCGGGTCATCGATTTGGCTGGGAATGCGTCGGCGAAGCAAGGGAGTGGTCAGTGGCAGAGCAATCGCAGGATGTGGTACAGCCAGGCCTGTTCCCCGACGACTCGGTACCGGACGATCTGGTCGGCTATCGCGTTCCCAGTGCGTGCCAGGTGGCCGGAATCACCTACCGGCAGCTCGACTATTGGGCGCGCACCGGTTTGGTGGTGCCCTCCATTCGAAGCGCGGCGGGTTCGGGAAGTCAGCGGCTGTACTCGTTCAAGGACATCCTGGTCCTGAAGATCGTCAAGCGGCTGCTGGACGCGGGCATCTCGCTGCAGAACATCCGGATCGCCGTCGATCACCTGCGCAGCCGCGGCGTGCAGGACCTGGCGGGGATCACCCTCTTCTCCGACGGCACCTCGGTCTACGAGTGCACCTCGGCCGAGGAGGTCGTCGATTTACTGCAGGGCGGACAGGGCGTCTTCGGAATCGCGGTCAGCGGCGCGATGCGCGAACTGACCGGCGCCATCGCGAATTTCCCCGCCGAACGCGCGTCGGCGATCACCGAACGCCCGGAGGACGAGCTGTCGTTCCGTCGTAAGGCGCGGATGAACCGTAAGACGGGCTAGCAGAGTCGCCCGTTCGCGTGCGAACACAATGGAAAATCGCTTTCACGGCCGGGTAAGGCGTGCTGCCTCCCCGGCCGTGGTGCGTGACAGCGCCGTCGGCGGTGGGTGAAGGGCCGGCGGTAGCGAGAGGGGGCGGCGTGCAAACAGACGACATCACCGGGCTGGTCGGGTCGATCGACCGGATCGACGCGTTCCCGACGGTCGATGAACTCAACGCCTTCGCCGACGCGCTCGCCGAACGGCATCCGGATCGGGTATCGATCACCGAGCTCGGCCGGTCGCGCGGCGGCGACCCGATTCGCGAGGTGACGGTCGGCTTCGGCGAACGGCACATCCTGGTGTTCGGCAATCCGCATCCGAACGAGCCCATCGGCATGGCCACGATCCGCCACCTGCTCTGCCGGATGGTCGCCGACGACACCGCGACCGTGGGCGCTACCTGGCATTTCCTGCTCTGCGTCGACCCGGACGGCACCCGGTTGAACGAAGGCTGGTTCGCCGGTCCGCACACCAGGACGAGCGTCGCGCGCGGCTTCTACCGGCCACCCGCGGCCGAGCAACCGGAGTGGTGCTTCCCGACCATGTGGCGCGGCAGGAAGGTCGGCGTCCCGCTCCCGGAGACGAAGGCGATGATGTCGCTGATCGACCGCACCCGGCCCGCGCTGATCGCCTCACTGCACAACGCGGAATTCGGCGGCGGGTTCTTCTACACCTCCGGCGGCGACCCGCAGTACTGGTCGGCGCTGACCGCTCGCTTGGCCGCCGCCGACGTGCCGATCTACCACGGCGAACCCGACGCCCCCGGCGCCCGCGCACTGGCGCCGGGGGTCTTCGAACTGCCGCTGTTCGAGGCGATGGCCGATCTGCTCGCCGCGCAAGGCTTGGATTCGGTCGCCGCGCTGGGCGGGGGCGGCTGCCGGGACTACGCGGCGCGCTACGGCACGGCGATCCTCGTCTGCGAATTGCCGCTCTGGGTCGACTCGCGGATCGGCGACGGCTCGGCGGGCGACCGCGTACTCGGCGACCTGCTCGACGCCACCGCCGCCGACTATCACGCCATGGCCGAGGTGGCCGCCGGGGTGCTCGCCCGCGTCGACGGCCGATTGAGCGGCCGCAGCCCGTTCGAGCGGTCGGTGCGCGCGCTGGTCGCGGGGCTGCCCGGTCTCGCGGCGAGCAGGCAGGCGGTGCCGGAGCGGCACCGGATCGCCACCCGGGGCGAGATCTTCTTCCAGCAGTACGACTGGACCGCGATGCTGCGCCTGCGGCTTGGTGGCATGCTGCTGCGGCTGCTGGAGGACGAATACCGGCGCGGCGGCGAGCCGGTGCTGGCCGCCGAACGCGACCGTTTCGCCGAGGTCTTCGAACGGTGGTGCGCCGACGTGGAGCAGAACGCGCCGGGCGTCGCGGTGCCGCTGGCGCGTCTGGTCGGCATCCAAGCGGAGTCGATGATGCTCGCCGCGACGAGGTTGCGCGCCGGGCTGGCCGTCTGACGGTGATTGCCGGCCCGGTCCCGGAGTGACCAGAACGACAGGGCTCACCCGGGGTCCGATGGCGCGCCGCGGCGCGGCGTCGGCATAAACTGGCGGTGCGTCGCCGCCGTGCGGGAGAGTCTCGGTCTCGAAACGAGTCCGAGCGCCGAAGGAGCAGCACCTCCCCGTCAATCTCTCAGGCAACCAGGACCGTGCGGGCTTCGGCGCCTCTGGAAAGCGGTGGCTTCGGGCCGCCCGCCCATGGGGAAAGGGTCTCGGCCACCGGTCGCGGCACCCGAATCTCTCAGGCGCCACGACAGAGGGGGAGGGCCGGTACCCGTCGACCGCGCGGTCGACCCCGCCCGACCTTGGGAGCTGTTGTGACTCGCTCATTCGCCGACCGCCATATCGGACCCGACCGGGAAGAGATCGCCCGGATCCTGGACGTCGTCGGCGTGCCGTCGCTGGACGAGCTGGCTGCCCGGGCGCTTCCCGAGAGCATCATCGACGGTGACGGCCTGGCCGGGCTGCCCGCGGCGGGCACCGAGCACGAGGTGCTCGCCGAACTCGCCGCGCTGGCGGCGTCCGACACCGTGGCCACCTCGATGATCGGCCTCGGCTACTACGACACGCTGACCCCGCCCGTGCTGGTGCGCAACCTGCTCGAGAATCCGGCCTGGTACACCGCCTACACGCCCTACCAGCCCGAGATCAGCCAGGGCAGGCTGGAGGCCCTGCTCAACTTCCAGACCATGGTGTCGGAACTGACCGGCATGGACGTCGCCAACGCCTCCATGCTGGACGAGGCCACCGCGGCCGCCGAGGCGATGACGCTGCTGCGGCGCGCGGGCAAGAGCAAGTCCGCCCGGCTGGTCATCGACAGCGACCTGTTCCCGCAGACCAAGACGGTGCTGCAGACCCGAGCCGAGCCGCTGGGCCTGGAGATCGTCGAGGCCGACCTGGCCACCGGCGAGCTGCCCGACGGCGAGTTCTTCGGCGTGCTGGCGCAGACCCCCGGAGCTTCCGGCCGCGTCGTGGACCTGACCGAGACGATCGCCGCGGCACACGAACGGGGAGCGTTGGTCGCGGTCGGCGCCGACTTGCTGGCGATGACGCTCCGCACGCCGCCCGGCGAGCAGGGCGCCGACGTGTGCTTCGGCACCACCCAGCGCTTCGGCGTCCCGCTCGGCTTCGGTGGCCCGCACGCCGGGTATCTCGCGGTGCGTCAGGCGCAGGCCCGCCAGCTACCGGGCCGCTTGGTCGGGGTCTCGGTGGACGCGGACGGCGCGGTCGCCTACCGGCTCGCCTTGCAGACCCGCGAGCAGCACATCCGTCGCGAGAAGGCGACCTCGAACATCTGCACCGCGCAGGTGCTGCTGGCCGTCGTCGCCGCGATGTACGCCTCCTACCACGGCGCCGAAGGGCTGCGAGCGATCGCCCGCCGGGTGCACGGGCACGCCGCGGCGATCGCGGCCGGGCTCGACGGCGCGGTCGTGCACGACAGCTTCTTCGACACGGTGCTCGCACACGTGCCGGGCGGCGCGGAAGCCGTTGTGGCGAAAGCGAAGTCGCGCGGCATCAATCTGCGCCTGGTCGACGCCGACCATGTCGGCATCGCCTGCGACGAGGCGACCACCGGCGCGCACGTCGCGGCCGTGCTCGAATCCTTCGGCACCGCGGTGTCGCCCGAGCCGGGAACCCGGGCGCCCATCGTGGCGATCGAGAACCGCACCTCGCAGTACCTGAACCATCCCGCGTTCACGAAGTACCACACCGAGACCGCGATGCTGCGGTATCTGCGCTCGTTGTCCGACAAGGACATCGCGCTGGACCGCAGCATGATCCCGCTCGGCTCCTGCACCATGAAGCTCAACGCCACCGCCGAGATGGAGGCCATCACCTGGCCCGGGTTCGCTCGCGTGCATCCCTACGCGCCGGTCGAGGACGCGCCCGGCCTGCTGAAGGTGATCGCGGACCTGGAACGCTGGCTGTCGGACATCACCGGCTACGACTCGGTGAGCCTGCAGCCGAACGCGGGCAGTCAGGGCGAGTACGCCGGGCTGCTGGCCATCCGCCGGTATCACCTCGACCGCGGTGACACCCATCGCGACACCTGCCTCATCCCCTCCAGCGCGCACGGCACCAACGCGGCCTCGGCCGCCATGGCCGGGCTGCGGGTGGAGGTGGTGAAGTGCCGCGGCAACGGCGACGTCGACCTGGACGACCTGCGCGCCAAGATCGCCGATCACGCCGACCGCCTGGCCTGCATCATGATCACCTATCCCTCCACGCACGGCGTCTACGAGCACGAGATCGCCGAGCTGTGCGCGCTGGTGCACGACGCGGGCGGTCAGGTCTACGTGGACGGCGCGAATCTGAACGCGCTGGTCGGCCTCGCCCGGCCGGGCCGGTTCGGCGGCGACGTGAGCCACTTGAACCTGCACAAGACGTTCTGCATCCCGCACGGCGGTGGCGGTCCCGGCGTCGGGCCGGTCGCGGTGCGCGCGCACCTGGCGCGGTACCTTCCCGGCGATCCGCTGGAAGCCGGGTCGCACGCGGTGTCGGCCGCGAAGTACGGTTCGGCGTCGATCCTGCCGATCACCTGGGCCTATATCCGGATGATGGGCGCCGACGGACTGCGGCGGGCCACGCTGTCGGCGATCGCTTCGGCGAACTACATCGCGCGGCGGCTGGACGAGTACTTCCCGGTGCTCTACACCGGCGAGCACGGCATGGTGGCGCACGAGTGCATCCTGGACCTGCGCGAGATCACCAAACAGACCGGCGTCACCGTCGACGACGTGGCAAAGCGACTGGCGGACTACGGATTCCACGCGCCGACGATGAGCTTCCCGGTGGCGGGCACGTTGATGGTGGAGCCCACCGAGAGCGAAAACCTCGCCGAACTCGACGATTTCATCGAGGCCATGATCGCGATCCGCGCGGAGATCGACCAGGTCGCCGCGGGCGTGTGGCCGGTGACCGACAACCCGCTGCGCGGCGCGCCGCACACCGCCGCGTCGCTGGTCGGGGACTGGAACCACCCTTACACCCGGGAAGTCGCGGTCTATCCGCGTGGGCTCGGGCATGCCAGGGCGAAGGTGTGGCCGCCGGTGCGCCGGATCGACGGCGCCTACGGCGACCGGAACCTGGTTTGCGCTTGCCCTCCGCTGGAGGCATACGCGGACTGAACGCCGCGCGCACCCATGGCGGCGCGCCTACGGCGTGGTGAGCGCTTCGACGACCGCGGAGCCGAAGCTGATGTCGTCGGAGGTGGCCAGGCGGGTATAGCTTCCGCCGGTCTGCTGGGCCAGCGCCTGCAGCGTCTGGGTGCCGCTGCCGCCGAGCACGATCACGTCGACGCGCACCGGGCGGGTGCGGTCGGTCGCCGCGGTGATGTCGGCGGCCAGCTGCGTGCCGGTGATCGTGGAATCGTCGTCGGGGCCGTCGGTGATCAGCAGGACCGAGTTGGTTCGCCCCGGCGTGTATCCGCTGACGGCGCTCTTGTAGGCCGCGATCAGGGACGGGTAGGCCTGATCGGACCGGCTCTCACCCGGGCGGACGGAACTCAGCGCGGTGGTGATCTTCGTCCGCTGGTCGGTGGTGAGCGGGGCGGTCGCGGCCGCCACCCGGTACGGCGTGGTGCCGTCGAGGTTCTTGCCGAAGGTCCAGACACCCAGGCCGAAGTCGGGCGGCATGACCGTCATCGTGGAGTTCAGCGCGGCGAGGACGTTCGCCAGCCGCGTCGTCGCGCCCTCGGCCGTGCCCATCGAGGCCGACACGTCGATCAGGACCGTCGACCGGACGCCGAGAACGGGATTCGCCAGCGTGTCCCGTACTTTGTCGAGCGCGGCACGCGAGGGGACGGCGGCCGGGGTCTGGGGCGCGCTGCCGAAGCCCGCCGCGGCGAAGACCTGAGCCTGCTCGGGCTTGCGCAGGAAGTCGGTGAACCGCCCGGCGATGAGGTTCTGGGTCTTGTCCACCCAGGCGCCGGACATCAACGCGGCCGGGTAGTCGGCCACCGGCGCCGAACCGGCGGGCCGGTACCCGACGACGCCGGGCAGTCCCTTGAGTTGCTGCTCGGTAGCAGCGATCGCGTGCATGGGCGCGTCCTGGGCCGTGATCTCCGCGAGCGCCGTCGTCTCGACGGACGACTCAGGGGCATCGCTGGCGAGTCCGGAGATCGCCGCGACCACCTGGCCGGACTGCGCCGCCTGCTCGGTGAGCGGCTCCGCGCCCGAGACGGCGGACCCGACCGCCACGGCCGCGGCCAGCGTGGCGTCGCCCGCGGGCAGGGCCATCCGCAGCCCGCCCCAGCCGCTGAGCCCGACCTCGTCCAGCGAACCCTGCTGCAACCGCGGCAGATCCGCCCACGAGACCTCGGCCTGCTCCAGCGCGCGGTGCAGTTCCTCCGGCACCGCGAGCACGATCGGGCTCGCGGCGACGGGCACCGGCGTGCCCTCGATCAGGCCGGGCACCCGCATGAACTCGATCGAGCGGGTCGAATCGGCGATCCACAGCGCAGGCTGCTGGCCGAGTGCCTGGTCCCAGGGCTCGCCGCTGGTGAACGCGGCGACGATCGCCGAGGAGGGCTGCGCGGTCACCGCGACCCGAGCGCAGTGGTCACGCACTTTGGGCTGGGTGGCGTTGTAGCTGTCCGCGGCGGTCCGCACCTGCGCGGCGATGCTCGGATCGGCCGTCACGTAGAGCGTGGCGGGGCCTTCGACGCATTCGGCCGCTGCCGCACTGTCTTGATCGGCCGCCCGGTCACGCAATTGGAACCAGCCGACGACCATCGCCGCCAGTAACGCAATGGCAACCACCGCGATAACCGGACCTTTGCTGACGCCCCGGGACCTGGTTCCGCTGCGATGAGTGCCCACGCGCCCCAGTGTATGGTCACCGGCTCCGGGCAGCCTCGGCGAGGTTCCTCCTGGCCAGGGGAAGGAAGTGCGCCGCCGCGCCCGAAGGCGCGACGGCGGTGCCTCAGTGGCGGATCACTCGTCCGCGGTCGAATTCGTGCCCGCCCCAGACGCCGGACTGCCCGGTGCGCGCGGCGAAATCGCCACACGCCTTCCGAATCGGGCAGCCGCCGCAGACTTCTCGCGCGTAGTCGAAGTCCTGCGACGGGTACGGGAACCAGGCTTCGTGGTTCGGGTCACCGCGGCAGGCCGCCCGGTGCCACCCTCGGGAGTCCGAGAGCGGGAGCAGGTCGGCCAGGGTCAACTCCGCCACGGCGGTGGTGTCGGTGCGCGTCATCGCGATCTTCTCCTTTCTCGGGTGGTGGTCAGGTCGTGGCGAGTCGCTTCCAGATCCGCCGCTGCTGCCTGGCCTGATGGGTGGGGGCCCTCGGCTCCCAGAGCAGACGCATACCCGCCTCCTGCGGGGTGCGGTCCGCCTTGGCCGAGTTGCACGGCGCGCAGCAGGCGACGAGGTTGCTCCAGGTGTTCGGCCCGCCCCGAGACCGCGGCCGGATGTGGTCCACGGTGCGTGCCCACCCCGCGCAGTAGCCGCACCGGTTGCGGTCGCGGCGCAGGACGCCCGCCAGCGTGGCCCTGCTCTCGTCGTCGACCAGCGCGGTGTGCTCCAGGTAGACGTAGCGCAGCAGCCGAATCGTCTCCGGCAGAGCCAGTTCCATGTGCCGCGACCGGATCGGGAAGTGCGGCTCGCGGTCGGCGACCGACTCGGCGGCTCCGGCGACCAGCAGCACCACGGCACGGTCGGCCTTGATCTCGTCGAGCGCCTCGTAGGAGGCGTTCAGGACGAGCACACCGGTGTGTATCCAGTTGTCGGCGGTCAACGCCGCCGGATCGGCGGCACGGCGGAACGTCATGGGGGTCACCACGTTTCGTGCGGAATCGAGCGAAGGAGGACAGGAGTGCGGCGATCAGCCGTCGGCCTGGAGGCGGCTGACGTCCGGTTCGCCGTACGGTGCGCGCATCGGCCTGCCCGACACACAGCCCGCGATCGACGAACGCGCCGTCTCGGCCTGCGTTCGTTTCGTCGTCTCCGGAATCACTGCCGCCCCTCCTCTCCACTGCCCGGTGACCACCTCGATGCGGTGGTCGGTGTCGAAACACATGGTGGCACAGCGCACCCGCCGTTGTCGGGTGATTTTCCGGCGGTGCTCGGCGGGGGTTCCCGGATCAGACCGGGCGCAGTTCGGCGGCGCCGAAGGAGACGTTGAACCGGTCGCACCAGATCGCGACGCTGGTCAGCTGGGCCAGGTCCGCGTCGGCGGGCACCGCGTAGTTCTGGTTGCCCTGGTTGCCCTTGAGCTTGCCCAGGTCGGTGTGCGCTCCGTCGTCGAAGACGAACCACCCGTCGCGGCCCTCGCGCACCGGCGCGTCGGTGAGCCAGACGTGCAGGTCGGGGCCGTCGGAGGTGTCGAGGTCCCGCAATCGCAGGACGGTGCTGCCGTCGGGCATGCGCAGGAGCACGACGGTGCCGGTGGTGGCGTGCTCGTGCGAGACGAAGGTGCCCTCGGCGATGGCGCGTGGCTGTTGTGCCGTATCGCCCGGGCCGGGCGCCGGGGCGGCCGACGGCGCCGCCTCCTGCACGGTGGTGTCGGTGAACAGCCGCCAGGGTTGGAATGCGGCCAGTCCGGCGCCGAGTGCCACCATCAGCAGCACCGCGACGGTCCAAGTGATCGGCGATCGGGCGATCCGGCGTGCGGACACCATGGCATCTCCTCGGAGCGTCGTCGGGTGCCCGGTGCCGGTTCGGTGCACCGCGCAGAGCTTCTCGCCCCCACTTCATTATGGGGGCGGGCGGCGGCGTTAACGGAACGTCGGTGTGTCATTCGATCGGGGAGTGCCCGAGTTGCACGCGACCGGTGAAGTGGGTCTGCGCGGCCCGCGGCAACGGGTGGAAAAGGCAGCCGTGCACGTCGCGGTAGCGCATCTCCAGTTCACCGGTGCGGGAGTAGCCGAATCCGCCGACGGTTTCCACGGCCAGGCGCACGGTGTGCACGAGCGCGTCCGCCGCGGCCGTCTTCCGGCTGAGCGCCCGGCCGGCGTACCGGTCGGTGTTGGCGAAATGCAGGTTCTCCGATGCGCTGAACATGGCGTCGACGAGATCGCCCGCGGTGGTGTGCGCGGTGACCATCTCACCGGCCAGTTGGACGGTCGGCGCGTCGGCCCGGCCCGCGGCGGCGGTGGTGGCGAGCTCGACCGCGCCGTCGGCGATACCGAGGTAAGCCGCCATGATCAACGGCATCGCCGCGCCGAGCACGGCGTTCAGCAGCGGTGGCCACACGGTCGCCGGGCGGATCAGCGACACGGCGGCGTCGGGTACGAACACGTCCTCGAGCACGACGGTGTGGGATCCGCTGGCCCGCAGACCCATCGTGTCCCAGGTCTTTTCGATGTGCACGCCGGCGGCGGCGAACGGAACCGCGCAGTGCAGTACCTGCGGGCCCTCCGGTGCGTCGTCCCAGCGCACGCTGGTCACCAGGACGGTGCCCGCCTCGCAGCCGCTGGCGGGCGCTTTGCGCGCATGCACCCGGTAACCGCCCGCCACCCGCTCGGCGCGGCCGTTGGAGCCGACCCAGTCGGAGGCGCCGGTACTGACCAGGATCGCGCCCGCGACCACCTTGGCGAACAGCGGTGCGGCGTCGATGCCGTGGTTGTGCCGCCATACCTGGGCGGCCACCAAGTGGGTGTGCATCGCGAAGGCGACGGCGGTGGAGGCGTCGTGGCGGCCGAGTTCGCGCAGGATCGCGCCCATCTCGCGGTGGGTCACCCCGCCGCCGCCGAACTCGGCGGGGACGAGCGCCGCGGACAGTCCGCTCTCGCGCAGCAGGTCGAAGGCGGCGAGCGAGAACTCGCCGGACACGTCCCGGGCCGCGACGTCGGGGCGCAGGGCTTCGCCGACGCGGCGCGCGCGGGCGATCCAATCGGTGGTGGTGGCGGTGACGGCAGGAGCTGTAGTGGTCATGTTTCGAAGTTAGGAACGACCGCGATAACCGGATAGTGCAGAAAGTAGACCTGCCCGGTCCAGAAACGAGACTCCGTCCGCGAGGTGCCATGACGACTTCGATGCCCGGCTACGGCCAGTACTGCCCGATCTCCCGCGCGCTCGACGTGGTGGGCGAGCGCTGGTCGCTGCTGATCCTGCGCGACCTGCTGCTGGGCGCCACGCGGTTCAACGACCTCGCCCGTGGCTTGCCCGGTCTGTCGCGCAGCCTGCTCGCCAAACGTCTGCGGCAATTCGAGCGGGCCGGCCTGGTGGACAAGGCGGCCGGTGAATATCTGCTCACCGACGCGGGCCGGGAGCTGGAGCCGATCCTGTTCGGCCTCGGCGAATGGGGCGCGCGCCGAACCTTCGGCGCGCCACGCGACGACGAGCGCGACCCCGCCCTGCTGGTGTGGTGGATGCACACCCGGGTGGACACCTCGTCGTTCCCGGGCCGGCGTCACGTGCTGCTGGTGCGGTTCACCGACGACCTGCGCCGCTTCTGGATCGTGCTCGAGGCCGGCGTGCCCTCGGTGTGCGACTCCGATCCCGGGTATCCCGTGGACGTCACGATCAGCTCCGACGTCGCCTCGCTGTATCAGGTGTGGCTGGGGCGGCTTCCGCTGGCGCACGCGCTGCGGACGGGCCGCGTGGCGTTCGCCGGCCCGCCCGCGCTCACCCGCCGGATGCAGTCGGTGCTGCGGCTCAGTCCCGTCGCCGGATACGCGGACACCTCGCACATCGGGGACGCCGCCAAGCGCGCGTCCTGAGCGCCGACGACATCCCCCGCGTGCGATCCGCTCAAAGGTTTCCGACGATGTGCTCGAGGCGCCGGGCGACCAGTTCACGCGCCTTCTCCCGGAGCGCGGGCCGGTATCCGCTCGGATACACCGGGTCGGCGGGGGCGTAATCCTTCAGCACCTCCTTGGCCAGGGTGATCTTGTGCACCTCGGTGGGCCCGTCGGCGAGGGCCATCACCTCGGCGTAGGTGAGCATGTCGACGAACGGCAGGTCCTGGCTGACGCCGATCGCGCCGTGCAGGTGCAGCGCGCGCTGGGCGACGTCGTGCATCACCCTTGGCATGGCGACCTTGATGGCGGCGATGTCCTTGCGCACCTTCTTGTAGTCCTGCTCCTTGTCGATGCGCCAGGCCGTGCGCAGCACCAGCAGCCGGAACTGCTCCATCTCGATCCAGCTGTCGGCGATGCGTTCCTGGGTCATCTGCAGCCCGGCCAGCGTGCCGCCGCGCATCGGGCGCGACACCGCCCGCTCGGCCATCATGTCGAACGCTCTGCGGACCATGGCGACCGTGCGCATCGCGTGGTGCACGCGGCCGCCGCCCAGCCGCGTCTGCGCGACCACGAAACCCGACCCCTCGGCCCCGAGCAGATGGTCCGCGGGGACGCGGACGTCGGTGAACCGCAGATGGCCCTCGTGCTCGCTGAACCCGGCGACGTGGAAGTTCTTCACGATCTCCAGGCCGGGAGCGTCGGCGGGCACGATGAACATCGACATGCCCTGATATGGACTCACGTCCGGGTCGGTCATCACCATGACGATGTGGAAGGCGGCGAACTGCGCGTTGGAGTTGAACCACTTCTCGCCGTTGATCACCCAGTGGTCGCCGTCGCGCACGGCGCGGGTCCGGAACAGCGTCGGGTCGGCGCCGCCGGTCGGCTCGGTCATGACGTAGCACGAGCCGATCTCCCCGGCCAGCAGCGGTTCGAGGTAGGTCCGCTTCTGCTCCGGGGTGCCGTAGTGGGCGAGGATCTCCGCGTTGCCGGAATCCGGTGCCTGGCAACCGAATACCGACGGCGCCCACACCGACGTGCCCAGCACCTCGTTGAGCAGCGCGAGCTTCATCTGCCCGTAGCCGCGGCCGCCGAGTTCCGGCCCCAGGTGGCAGGCCCACAGGTCCTGCTCCTTGACCTGCTCCTGCAGCGGCCGCACCAGCGCCATCGCCTCGGGGTCGGTGCGGTCGTACGGATTGGGGTAGAGCAGATCGAGCGGCTCCACCTCGGTCCGGACGAACTCCGCCGCCCAGTCCAGCTTCCGCTGGTACTCCGGGTCGGTCTCGAAATCCCAAGCCATGATCAGCCTTTCGTGTCCCGCGCGGTGTCGTTCACCACGCCGTCGAGCAAAGTGGTCGTGAGGATGTCGGCGATCTCGGCAGGCGAGCGGTCGCCGTGCGGGCGGTACCAGAACGACACCGTGTTCAGCATGCCGAGCACGCTGTTGGTCACGACGTGGTCGTCGGTGCGCAGCGCCCCCTCGGCATGACCGGCGTCGACGACCCGCTGCCAGCAGTGCTGGACCCGGTCGCGCAGGTCCTGCAGTTGGGCGGCGCGCTCGCCGGTGAGCGCGCCGACGTCGCGCAGCTGGATGGCCACCTCACGCTGGTGCCGGATGATCAGCCGCACGTGACTGTGGATCAGCCCGCGCAGCTTGGTGACCGGATCGCCGGGTCCGTCGGCGATCTGTTCGGCGTCGGCCAGCATCCGCTGGATGTAGTCACGCAGGATCTGCCACAGCAGGTCCTCCTTGGAACCGATGTGGTAGTACAGCGCGCCGCGCTGCACGTCGGCGCGCTCGCCGATCTCGGCCACGCCGGTGCCGTGGAATCCCTTCTCCGCGAACAGGTCGATCGCCGCCCGCACGATCCGCTCCCTGGTGTCGCTCGCCGTGGATTCCGCGGCGGGGGGCCGCCCGCGGCGGCGGGAGGGGGCGGTCATCTCGACGGGTCCAAGACGACTTTGCCGACCCCGTCGGCCCGTTCGGCGAACATCCGGTACGCGGCGGGCCCTTCGGACATCGGGAGGTGGTGGGTGACCACGGCCTCGGGCCGCAGCCTGCCGCCCGCGGTGAGCTTCAGCAACGCGGGCAGTTCGTACTGGATCGCGCACAGTCCGATGTGGAATTCGAGATCCTTCACCTGCGCGGCCATCAGATGGAACGGATAGGCGCGGTTGTGGCTCACCCCGATCACGCTGACCCGGCCGCCGTGCCCGACCGCGCTGATCGCCAGCTTGACGGTCTCGTCGGCGCCGACCGCTTCGATCGCGACATCCGCTCCTCCGCACAACGTTTCGCGGATCGCCTGCTTCGGGTCGCCGGACTCGACCGGCTCGGCGCCCAGGGCGGCGGCGCGCTCGCGGCGTTCGGCGAGCAGATCGACGCCCAGCACCCGCGCCGCGCCCATCGCGAAGGCGGACTGCACCGCCATGAGTCCCACCGGGCCCAGGCCGATCACCACCACGGTGTCGCCCGGCGCGACCCGGGCGCGCCGCGCCCCGTACCACGCGGTGGGCCCGTTGTCGGTGAGCACGACGGCGGCGGTGTCGCTCACCTCGTCGGGCAGCTTCGCCAGGTTCCCCGCGGCGTGCGGTACGGCGAGCAGCTGGGCTTGGCATCCCGCCAGCGAGCCGCCGAGGCCGTAGCAGGCGTCGACCGGGAGCGGGTGGCGCGCGCAGGCGGTGACGATCCCGGCTCGGCACTGCGGGCAGCTGTCACAGCCCGCCGACGCGGCGACCAGCACGCGGTCGCCGACCGAGAACCCGCGGGTGTGCGGCCCCAGTTCGACGATCTCGCCGACCGCCTCGTGCCCGACGCCGTAACCGGCGCCCGGCACGAATCCGTGCCCGGCGTAGATGTGCAGATCGCTGCCGCAGATGCCGGCCGCGGTGACCCGGACGATCGCGCCGTCGGGACCGGGTAGCACCGGGTCGGGCTGTTCGTTGTACGAGATCTGCTGTGGGCCTTCGTAGGTCAGGGCCTTCATCGCCAGCCTCCGTCGACCGCGAGGGTGGCGCCGGTGCAGAACGCGGAAGCGTCGGTGGCGAAGAACAGCGCCGCCCCGACCACCTCGCCGGGTTCGCCGACGCGGCGCAACGCGTTGTGCTCGGTCAGTTCGGTGCGCAGCTCGTCGGGCCACGCCGTGGCGATATCGGTCTCGAACGGGCCGCACTGGATCGTATTGACCCGCACGTTCGGCGCGAACGTCTGCGCCAGGCCGCCGGTGAGGGCGTTGAGCCCGGCCTTGGCCGCGGAGTAGGGGACCGCGAACGGCTCCGGCCGCGCCGCCTCGATCGAGGAGATATTGATGATCGAGCCGCCGCCCTCGGCCGCCATGCGGCTGCCGATCAGGGCCGACAGCCGGAACGGGCCTTTCAGGTTGACGCCGATGACCTTGTCGAACAGCGCCTCGCTGACCTGGTCCAGGCTCGGGTACAGCGGCGAGAGGCCCGCGTTGTTCACCAGCACGTCCACCCGGCCGAACGCGGCGTAGACGGTCTCCACCAGAGCGTCGCACTGCGACCAGTCGCTGACGTTGCAGGCCACCGGCAGCGCCCGGCGGCCGAACCGCCGCGTCACCTCCTCGGCGAGCGCGGCGCACCCTTCCAGCTTGCGGCTGGCGATCACCACGTCCGCACCCGCTTCGGCGAACGCGAGCACCATCTGCTTGCCCAGACCGCGGCTCCCGCCGGTGACGACGGCGACCTTGTCGGTGAGTGACACCTGAACTCCTGCGTGGGTCGAGAAATGTTCCGATCAGTACATTAAATCGGCCGCGGGTTACGATCAAGGGGCTGTCCGGCCGACCGCCGACGGCTCGACGACCCGCCGGATGAAGACCTGCTCAGATCGGCGTGGCGGACAGATTCGGGCACAGGGCCGGACGACCCGGCGTGCGGTGGCACCACTACCCGCGGGTAACATGGCCTTGTTTTCCCACCCGGTTTCGCGGAAGTGAGGCAGTAGATGACAGAGCGGATTCAGGTCGGCGGGCTCCAGGTGGCACGCGTTCTCCACGAGTTCGTCGAGAACGAGGCGCTCCCCGGGACCGGCGTGGATTCCGCCGCGTTCTGGGCCGGGGCCGAGCAGGTCGTCAACGACCTCGCCCCGCGCAACCGCGCCCTGCTGGCCGAACGCGACGAGATCCAGGGCAAGGTCGACGCCTGGCACGCCGAGCACCCCGGCGCGAACTACGACAGGGCCGCCTACAAGAACTTCCTGACCGAGATCGGCTACCTGCGCCCCGAGCCCGCCGATTTCCGGATCACCACCCAGAACGTGGACGACGAGATCGCCGTCACCGCGGGCCCGCAGCTCGTGGTGCCGGTGATGAACGCCCGCTTCGCCATCAATGCCGCCAACGCGCGCTGGGGCTCGCTCTACGACGCGCTCTACGGCACCGATGCCATCCCGGAGAGCAACGGCGCGGAGAAGGGCGCCGGCTACAACAAGGTGCGCGGCGACAAGGTCATCGAGTGGGCGCGCAACTTCCTCGACGACTCGGTCACCCTGATCACCGGTTCGCACATCGGCTCGACGTCCTACAAGATCGTCGACGGCGAGCTGGAGGTCGGCCTGGAGGACGGCACCAGCATCGGTCTGGCCGACGCCTCGCAACTGGTCGGCTACCTCGGCGACCCGGAGTCGCCGAGTTCGGTGCTGCTGAAGCACAACGGACTGCACATCGAGATCCAGATCGACCCGCAGTCGCCGATCGGCAGCACCGACACCGCGGGCGTCAAGGACGTCGTGCTGGAGTCCGCGGTCACCACGATCATGGACTTCGAGGACTCGGTCGCCGCGGTCGACGCCGAGGACAAGGTGCTGTGCTACCACAACTGGCTCGGCCTGATGAAGGGCGACCTCGCGGAGAAGGTCAGCAAGGGCGAGAAGACCTTCACCCGCACCATGAACCCCGACCGCGTGTACACCGCGCTGGACGGAGGTGAACTGGTGCTGCACGGCCGTTCGCTGTTGTTCGTGCGCAACGTCGGCCACCTGATGACCTCCGACGCGATCCTCGACGCCGAGGGCAACGAGGTGCCCGAGGGCATCATGGACGGGCTGATCACGTCGCTGATCGCCAAGCACAGCCTGGCCGACGACGCGAAGCTGAAGAACAGCCGCACCGGCTCGGTCTACATCGTGAAGCCGAAGATGCACGGGCCGGACGAGGTCGCGTTCACCAACGAGCTGTTCGGCCGGATCGAGGACGTGCTCGGGCTGGAGCGCAACACCCTCAAGGTCGGCATCATGGACGAGGAGCGTCGCACCACGGTGAACCTGAAGGCTTGCATCCAGGCCGCCGCCGAGCGGGTGGTGTTCATCAACACCGGCTTCCTGGACCGCACCGGCGACGAGATCCACACGTCCATGGAGGCCGGGCCGATGGTCCGCAAGGCCGACATGAAGTCCCAGCAGTGGATCCTGTCCTACGAGGACTGGAACGTCGACACCGGTCTGGCGGCGGGGCTGCCGGGCAAGGCGCAGATCGGCAAGGGGATGTGGGCCATGCCGGACCTGATGGCCGACATGCTCACCCAGAAGACCGGTCACCCGCGTGCGGGCGCCAACACCGCGTGGGTGCCCTCGCCGACCGCCGCCACCCTGCACGCGACGCACTACCACCTGGTCGACGTGTTCAAGCGGCAGCAGGAGATCGCCAAGGGCGGACGCCGCGCCACCGTCGACGAGATCCTCGAGATCCCGCTGGCCGCCGCGCCGGACTGGACCGACGAGGAGAAGCGCCAGGAACTGGACAACAACTCCCAGTCGATTCTCGGCTACGTGGTGCGCTGGATCGATCAGGGCGTCGGCTGCTCCAAGGTGCCCGACATCAAGGACGTCGCGCTCATGGAAGACCGTGCGACCCTGCGCATCTCCAGCCAGCTGATGGCCAACTGGCTGCGTCACGGCATCGTCACCGCCGACGAGGTGGTGGCCAGCCTGGAGCGGATGGCCCCGATCGTGGACCGCCAGAACGCCGGTGACCCGAACTATCGGCCGATGGCTCCGGATTTCGCGGGCAGCATCGCCTTCCAGGCGGCAAAGGAGCTGATCCTGGAGGGCACCAAGCAGCCCAACGGCTACACCGAGCCCATCCTGCACCGTCGTCGCCGTGAGGCGAAGGCGCTGGCCTGCGTCTAGTCCGTACACATCGCGAATCCCCCGGCTCGTCGGCGGGGGATTCGCGCTTTCGCGGCAGCGGGAGTTTCGATTCCTGTTTGTCGGTCCGTTACCCTGGGGCCGCACGAGATCGTTCGATTTGTGAGGAAGATTCATGGGAAGCGTTGTGCTCGACATCGTGGCATTGCTCGCCAATCGCGCGGCGATGTTCTGGAATTGGATGGCCACCGGATCGGCGGGCTTCCCGCCGCTGTGAGCGTGCGGTACACGAGCTACTTCGAGTAGTGGGCAATCCCCTGGTCAGGTGTCCTGGCCGGGGGATTTTCGGTTTCCGGCCGGAATCGGAAAACGTTCCGGATCGTTTGTTTTCACACTGGTGGGCTCGACAGTTCACCGAGCACAAGTGAACGTCGAATCACCGGAATTGATGCGCGGCGCCGTGCGCGATCGCACCAGGTGAGGCTTTCGGAATTGACCCTGCGTGGCTTCGCGCGTTATCCGTCACTAGTGTGGTGGCCCGCCGGATCGCCACCGAGCGCGGCGATCTCGCCACCGATCCCGCGCGCGAATCGCCCGCCCCTCGTATCTTGATCATGTGAACTCCGCAGGGCCCGTGCGCACACGGTCGCGTATTCCTCGTTGGTTCGTGCTGTGGATGGGGCTCCTGACCGCCCTGGTCACACTCTGCTGTGCGGCGCTGTTCTGGCAACTCGCCGCGGAGGGCACTTTTCCGACCCTTGTCGTGCTGTGGGCCGTCCTCGGTGTGCTCGGTGGGGTCGCCATCCTGTTCGGGTTGCTCGGCCTGCTGCGCTACCGGGCCCTGTTCCACAGCCTCGCCTCGCCCGTGTTGATCGGCGTCTTGGTGGCCTTGACGCTCTACGACGTCCCGGAGGACACCGGCTGGCGGCTCTCCCGCGGGATCCTCGAGGACCAAGCCGTCGACTGCGCCCACTCCGGCCACCGCACCCGCCTGGGCGTCTACACCATCACCTTCATCACGCCCCGGGACGGCGGCTGCCTGTTCTACACGCAGCGAGGCGACTCGAATACCGAAGGCTTCGCCTTCTTCCGCGACCCGGCCACCCCACCCCACCTCGGCCCACCAGCCACCAACGGCATCGAATACTCCGCCTTCGACGGCCAGTGGTACCGCTTCGTCGAGACTCACTGAGCGAGGTCGCCGAAGACCTCCTCCAGGGTGCTCGCCGTCGCCGCCCGGGTGATCCATTCGGTCAGGCGGGCGTGATCGGTGCAGGCCTCGATCTCGGTGGTGAGCGCCGCGGGGATGTCGAAACCGCGGGCACGCAGGATGGTGAGTAACGCTGCGGCTTCCCCTCTCGCCGCACCCTTGGCTTCGCCTTCGGCCATGCCGTCGGCGTAGAGCTGCTTGAAGAACTGGCTGTAGTACGGGGACGTGTCGGTCGTCATCAGCATCTCCAGGAAGTGCCGGGCCGCTGCTTTCGGCAGTGCGGCGACGGTACCGATCGTCACCGACAGATCCGGGTGGGGTGGGTCACCACTCGAACGGGAGTGGTTGGCGGGGCTCGATCCAGAGGGCTTCGGCGAGGGCGCAGAGGGCGCCGTCGGTGCGGGCCAGCGCGACGCCGACGGTGTGTTTCCGGCCGTTCGCGGCGATCGGCCAGCCGTAGGAGACGTAGGAGTCACCGGCGCGGACCGGTTCGAACTGGGTGGCGGTGAGGGCGGCCGTGACCGCGCCGGGGCGCAGATCGCGCAGGGCCATCGCGGCCCACCCGCCGGGGCAATCCAGAGCCGCCCAGACGTTTTCGGTGGAGAGGAAGCCGTCGGGCCCGCCGAGCAGGGGATGGGGAGTCCACGCGGCGACGACCATGTCGTGGGTGGACATGGCCCAGGGCGACAGGCGCAAGCCACGGCCGGGTGCGCAGGCCGCTCCGCAGCCGTAGCAGTGGCTCATCTTGCGCAGCGCGTCGGCGGTCGCACTCGCCGCCCGAGCCTGCGCCCAAGTCGGCGCGGGCCGCGGCGTGACCGCGACCGTCGAGGCGGCCGCTTCGGCGAGCACCGTGCCGTCCTGATCGGTGAGCGTCGCGCCGCCCGCGCCGTCGGCGGCCAGCAGCACGGGGGTGTCCACCGAGACTCTGCGCCGGAAGTCGACGCGCACCTGCGCCGAACCGCTCGCGGCGGCGAGCATGCCCGCCACGTACCCGCCGAACGCCACTCCCGGATAACCGCGCACGTGTCCCGGCACCGTGAACGCATCCGTCCGAATCATCTGCTGCCCAACCTCTCCCGGCCGACGATCATGACCCGGCTCAGCCGACCATACCGCCGCGCCGCCGCCGTGCCGTCACCGGGCGACCTGTCACGCCGCCGACCTGCGTGGACGAGGAAGATCTCGCCGGTCGCCCACGATCCGGCCGGTCTGCCCGCCGTGGCGCGTCCATGGACGTGCCGCCGCCGTTCCTGGTGCACGACACCATCGGGCCGGGCTCGGCACGCTTCGCCGAGGTCGCCGACGACCTGCGGCGGCGGACGACGGAACTGGCGGAACTCGCGCCGATTCCGTACCGCCCCGCAAGCCGGAGGCGACTCCGACCGCAGCCTGCGTCTCGAGCCGGGGCGCGACACGCGCGGGGCGAGCGGATTCCAATTGCATGTCGCGTCGTGACCGTGATGGGTCACGGCCGCGGGGTCGCCCCACGCTGGGTGAGCAGCATCCCCATCGTTCCCGCCTCCTGGCCTTGGCCGTGGATCATGGCGCGGGCGATCTCCTTGACCGGTCCGGAGGCCAGCAGACCGTCGGCGGCCTCGGCCATCGCGATTCCGCCCTGGTGATGCCGGAACATCAACTGCAGGAAAAGCACTTCCGCGTCGCGGCCGCGGGCCGTTGCCAAGGCGTCCAGCTCCGCGGCGCTCGCCATCCCGGGCATGAGGGAAGCGTGGGCGGTCTGCGCGCCCGCTGCCGGATGCCGGTGCGATGCGGCGCGCATCCACGCCATCGGATGGGCGGCGCTCGGGGCCGCCTCCGCCAGGCGCAGCCAGCCGAGCATGGTGCCGATCTCCAGGCGCTGGGTGCGGTCGATCTGCTCGGCCAACCGGGCGATCGCCGGGTCCACCGAGCGATCGAGCCGCTGCACCATGAGCAGCGCTTGCTGGTGGTGGGTGGTCATGTCCTGCACGAAGCCGATCTCCACCGCGGTGAGAATCGGTGCGGGGGAGTGGTTCTCCGGGAACACCAGGGGCCGCAGCGCGGCGCCGAGCACGAGCAGCGCGAAGGCCGCCGAAGCCAGAGCCGCGGTTCGCGTCCAGTGCCGCATCGCTACGATCCGACGATCGACTGCTGATCCGCCGGAGGCGAGTACACCTCGTCGTCCAAGCGCAGCACCATGAATCCGTTGTCCGAGCACGAGACGTAGAGCTGCGAGCCGCGCCATTCCGGCGGCGAGAGACACCAATCGGTGGACACGTCGCCGAAGGCGAGGCGGCCCGTGCGCGGGGTGGTGGCATCCAGCGGGTCGAACTGTCCCTCCAGCACGGCGCGCAGCGCGGAGGGCGTGGTCATCAGCGGGATGCCGATGAGGGAGGCGAGTGCGTGCGGCGAGTTCCACAGACTCAGGTTCTGCCCGGTCCGAGCGGGCGGGTTGTAGTAGGCGATCTCGCGGATGGCGAAAGGATCGCGGATGTCGAACACCCGGATGCCCGAGGAGATCCACCCGCACGCCAGCGCCGTCGGGTTCACCCTGCGGTCCGCCGCGCAGTAGTGCGATTCGTAGGCGAAGGCGGAACCGCCCATGGACGAGCCGATATTGCTGTCGAGGTGCTGGGGCAGGTTGATCTCGAGCTTGATCTTGTTGACCACCTCGGGTGCGGTCTCGTCGGAGATGTCGACGAGTTTGACGCCGCCGGAGCCGCCTTCGTCGACGGTGTAGAGGTAGGGCTTGCCGTCGTAGCTGACCGGGACGCTGTGCTGGGTGGCCCAGCCGTCCGTCCAGAACACCCGGCCGATGTGGTGCACCTGCGGGTTCGGATCGCGGCGCTGTACCGCGCTGATATCGAGGACGGTGAATCCGCCCAGCGCGGAGATGTACATCCGGTTGCCGTCGGGGCTGATGCCGAAGCCGTGCGCCTCGATGCCGGTCAGCCCCTGCCACACCACGCGCGGGTGGGCAGGGTCGGTGAGGTCGACCGCGCTGACGAATCCGGGTGCGATCCCCGACGCCCAGTACGTGTTGCCGTCCGGGGAGAAGCCGCCCTCGTGTGTGGTGATCGGCAGCGGCATCAGCAGATTCGTTCCGGCGCCCGGATTGAGCAGCCGCGGATGCGCGCAATCGGAGATGTCGTAGACCGACAGGTAGCCCACGCCCTCGCCGACCGGGACGCCGGTGCCGACCAGCAGTTTGCGCGCGGTGTTGACCTTGAGGCTCTCCCAGGTGCCCGCGAGCATGGCGGGCTCGGTCAGCGTCACCGTCGGGCGTGGCTGCGCCGGATCGGACACGTCGAGCACCTGCACGCCGCGCCCCTCGCCGAGGAGGTTTCCGGGGAAGAACGAGCCCAGGTAGGCGCAGTGCTCGAAGCTGGTGGAGGTGATGCCCGCCCCGCGCCCGGCGTAGCCGCCGACGAAGGACATATTGCACCGGTAGCCCTGGGTGCTGCGCCCGCTGTCGCGGTCGGCGGCGGTGACATCACCCTGCAGACCGTTCTCGGGCGCGGCGCCCGGTCCGCAGTCGGCGCGGGGGACCGAGGTACGCCCGACGTCGAGGAACTCTCGGACGACGTCGCGGGTCTCCGATCGCGGATCGGCGGAGGCGCCGGCGGGCAGTAGCACGGCGGTGACAATGCCGATGGTGAGCAGCGCCAGCGGCTTGGCACGGCGCAGTCCGGTCACTGGGCGCATCGTCGCGTCCCCCAACTTCGTCTTCGACTTCATCTGGTCAGGGTGACTGGGACAGTCGCCGCTGAACTGACTGAATAGTAGTAAGCCTCGGTAACTTCGGGGGACGTTTCCTCGAATCCCGCAGGGATTCGCGAACTTTTCCGTTCAGCCGCGGCGTCAGCGTGGGCGGACGGATTCCGCGTCGTCGGCTGCCGCCAGCAGTTCCTCGCAGACGAGCAGCAAGGTCCGGCGCAGTTCGGCCGCGCGCTGCGCCAGCGCGACCTGGGCGCGGACGTACTCCGCGCGCCCAGCGGGCGTCTCGATGCGCACCGGCGCGTAGCCGAACTCGGACAGGTCATAGGGGCTGGCGCGCATGTCGAGTTCGCGTGCGGCGCAGGCCGACTCGAAACAGTCCAGCAGCAACTCCGACGGGATCAGCGGAACCAGCTTGAAGCCCCACTTGTACAAGTCCATGTTCGCGTGCAGGCAGCCCGGCTGTTCGCGGCGCAGCTGGTCGGCTCGGGTGAGCGGCTCGGCATTGCGGCCGACAGCCTCCGGCGTGAAGAAGCGGTAGGCGTCGAAATGTGTGCAGCGCAACGACATCGAGTCGACCACCGCGTCGGTGCCCGCCCGTCCGAGGCGCAACGGAACCTTTTGGTGCCGGATGTCGTCGGTGCGATACACCATCGCCCATTCGTGCAGCCCGAAGCAGGACAACTGGGCGGGCCGGGACGCGGTCGCACGCAGCAAACTCGCGACGAACGCGACGGTGTCGCGGCGTTTGGCCAGGTAGGCGGGATCCGCCGAGTAGATGTCCGCCGCGGGCGGCTCGGCATCCGAACCGGCCGCGGCGACCAGGTGATACCCCCGCGCGCCGTGGTACTCGGCGGCATCCGCGAGCGCGATGCCGTACCCCGGGTGCCAGCGGCGCAACTGGGCGGGTTTGTGCCCGTAGTAGGTGAACAAGAAGTCGATCACCGGATGCGACGACCCGCGCGCCCGCCGCTCGAGGTAGGGCCCGACCAACTCGTCCAGCCGGGCCCGGTGGGCGGTGGCACGGGCCCGCCACTGCGCACCGGACAGCACGCGCATGGTCATCGCGCCCCGACCTGCCCGGCGACGCTCGCTGCTCCGGTCGTCATTCGCCCACTCGATGCGTGCCGTCTCGGACGGTGCCGACGAACTCCTCCACCAGATCCTCCAAGGCGACGATGCCGGTGGTGTTGCCCCGCTCGTCCACCACCCGGCCCAGATGGCTGTTCGTGCGGCGCAGCCGCGCCAGCGCCTCGTACAGCGTGGTTCTCATGCCGACCGTGGGCAACGGGCGGATATCGGTGCGCGGAATCGGCGTCCCCGGACCGGCGCTCTCGTCGGCGACCTTGTCGAGCACGTCCTTGACGTGCAGGTAGCCGACCAGCGAGCCGTCGCCCGCCCGCACCGGGAAGCGGGAGAACCCGGTCTCGGCCACGGCGGATTCGGTGTCGCCGAGCGTGGTCCCGTTGCCGCGCAGCGGGATCGATCGGGTCGCGTCCAGCGGCACCATGACGTCGGCGACCACCCGGTCGCTGGTGCCGAGAGCCTGCGTGAGCCGGCGGTGCTCCTCCTCGTCGAGCAGTCCCTCGGAGCGGGACTCGCCGATCATCTCGGCCAGCTCGACCGTCGAGACGGTGGCCTCGAGCTCGTCCTTCGGCTCGATCCGCACCAGGCGCAGCGACAGGTTGGCGCACAGGTTGTAGAACGCGATGAGCGGGCGGGCCAGCCGCAGCCACATCAGGTGCGCCGGCACCAGCAGCAGCGCGCTGCGTTCCGGTCCGGCCAGCGCGATGTTCTTCGGGATCATCTCGCCGAACAGGATGTGCAGGACGACCACGATGGTCAGCGCGATCGCGAACGCCACCGGGTGCAGCAGCTGTTCGGGCAGGCCGAGCAACTCGAACGGCCCCTCCAGCAGATGCGCGACGGCGGGCTCGCCGACGCGGCCGAGCAGGATCGAGCAGATGGTGATGCCCAGCTGCGCGGCGGCGAGCATCATCGAGAGGTTCTCACCCGCGCGGATGACGGTGTTCGCGTTCCGCTTGCCCTGCGCGGCGAGCGCTTCCAACCGGTCGCGGCGGGCGGAGATGAGCGCGAACTCGGCGGCGACGAAGAAGGCGTTGCCGCCCAGCAACACGACGGTGAGCAGGACGCCGAACAGGTCACCCATGGCTGTGCTCCTTGGTCGCGAGGGCGTCGGCGTCGACCGGGATCAGCCGGACCCGGTCGATGCGCCGTCCGTCCATCCGCTCCACCCGGGCGATCCAGCCGCCCTCGTCGTGGCCGTCGGGCACGGTCCACTGCTGCGAGCGGGGATTCGGCAGTACCACCTCGTCGCCCGTGACCGGGATGCGGCCGAGCCGGGTGAGCACGAGGCCGCCCAGCGTCTCGTACTCGCCTTCGGGGGCGTCGTACCCGGTCGCCCGGGAGACCTCATCGATGCGCAGCAGGCCCGAGCAGTCCCAGCCGTCGGAGACGCGGCGCACGTCGCGCTCCTCCTCGTCGTGCTCGTCGCGGACGTCGCCGAGGATCTCCTCGATGATGTCCTCCATGGTGACCAGGCCCGCGGTGCCGCCGTACTCGTCCACGACGAGGGCGACCTGCATGCCGTCGGCGCGGACGCGCTCGAGCACCTCGTCGCCGTCCAGGCTGGCGGGCACGATGGGCACCGGCTGAGCGAGCCGGTGCAGGGGGAACGTCCGGCGCGCGTGCGCGGGGCGGGTGAAGGCCTGCTTGACGTGCACGAAGCCGAGAGTGTTGTCGAGGTCGCCGTCGATCACCGGGAAACGGGAGTAGCCGGTGCGGCCCGCCGCGTCGATCAGATCGGCGATGGTGTCGTCCTTGTCCAGCGCTTCGATCTTCACGCGCGGAGTCATCAGTTCCTCGGCGCTGCGCTCGCCGAATTGCAGTGAGCGATCCATCACCTGGGCGGTGGGCTGGTCCAGCGCGCCGCGCAGCGCGGAGGTGCGCACCAGGGAGCCGAGTTCCTGCGGCGAGCGGGCCGAGCGCAACTCCTCGGCGGGCTCGACGCCGAGCCTGCGGACCACCCAGTTGGCGGTGCCGTTGAGAAAGTGGATCATCCACTTGAACACCACCGAGAACGCGATCATCGGTCCGGCCGTCACGCGGGCGGTGGCCAGCGGCTTGGCGATGGCGATGTTCTTGGGCACCAGCTCGCCGTAGATCATCGACAGTGAGGTGGCCAGGATCAGGGCCAGCGTCAAGGCGACGCCACTGGCAGCGGTCTCGCTCAGCCCGATGCCGGTGAACACCGGATTCAGCAACCGGGCCAGCACCGGCTCGGCGATGTAACCGGTGACCAGTGTCGTGATGGTGATGCCGAGCTGGGCGCCCGACAGCTGGAACGACAGGGTGCGATGGGCCTTGCGGACCATTCGGGCGCGAACGTCACCGGTGCGGGCGTGCGCCTCGACGGTGCTGCGTTCCAGAGCGGTGAGGGAGAATTCCGCGGCGACGAACAGGGCGGTGCCGACGGTGAGTGCGATGAACCCGATGAGGCTGAGCGCGGTGAGCGCGATGGACATCGTCAGCACCACCTGGGCGGTGCCGGGAGACAGCCTGTGCGGAATGGGACTACTGCGGGGAGGGGAACGCCGGGATGGTCACCCGGCTCGGTAGAGGAGCCCTCCTGTACGGCGCCCTCGGACGCGGGTGACAACTGGATCCTTTCGCAAACGAGTCGTGGTGCCGGTGTCCGGCAACCACCATGCTACCGGCCCACGTGCCGAGGGGCGTGGGCCGGTGCCGGTGTGCTTCGCGTGTCGGCGTTCACCAACCGCTGGGCAGCGGGCGCCCCTCGGCGAATCCGGCCGCGGACTGCACGCCGAGTACGGCCCGGTCGTGGAATTCGGCGAGCGTGCGGGCCCCCGCGTACGTGCACGCGCTGCGCACGCCCGAGCAGATGTGGTCGAGCAGGTCCTCCACGCCGGGACGCTCAGGGTCCAGCCGCATCCGGGAACTGGAGATGCCCTCTTCGAACAGCGCCTTGCGCGCGCGGTCGAATTCGCTGTCGGAGGCGGTGCGGGCGGCGACGGCCCGCTTGGAGGCCATGCCGAAGCTCTCTTTGTAGGCGTTGCCGTCACGATCGACACGCAGGTCGCCGGGGGACTCGTAGGTACCGGCGAACCAGGAGCCGATCATCACGTTGGACGCGCCGGCGGCCAGTGCGAGTGCCACGTCGCGGGGATGGCGCACGCCGCCGTCGGCCCAGATGTGCACGCCGAGTTCCGCGGCGGCGGCCGCGCATTCGGCCACCGCGGAGAACTGCGGGCGTCCGACGCCGGTCATCATCCGCGTGGTGCACATGGCGCCGGGCCCCACGCCGACCTTGATGATGTCCGCGCCCGCCTCCGCGAGATCCCTGGTGCCCTCGGCGGAGACGACGTTGCCCGCGACCAGCGGGACGCCGAGGCCGAGATCGCGAACCGCGGAGAGGGTTTCGAGCATCTTCGCCTGGTGACCGTGCGCGGTGTCGATGACGAGCAGGTCGGCGCCCGAATCCACCAGCGACTTGGCCTTCGCGGCCACGTCGCCGTTGATGCCCACCGCGGCCGCCACCCGCAGCTTGCCGGTGGCGTCCACGGCGGGCTGGTAGATGCCCGCGCGCAGGGCGCCGGTGCGGGTCAGCACCCCGGCCAGGGTGCCGTCCTCGGCGGTGAGCACGGCGAAGTCGGCGTGCTCGGCGTGCAGCAGGTCGAACAGATCGCGGGGGGTGGTCGTGGCGGGGGCCCGCACGAAATCGGTGACCGCGACCTCGCGCAGCCGGGCGAAGCGGTCGACGTCGGCGCAGGCGGCCTCGGTCACCACGCCGACCGGGCGGCCCCCGTCGACCACCACCACCGCGCCGTGGGCACGCTTGTGCATGAGCGCCACGGCCTCGGAGACCGAGCGGTCCGGGTCGAGGGTCACGGGGGTATCGGCGGTGAGCGAGCGGCTCTTGACGAAGGCGATGGTGTCGGCGGCCGCGGTGATCGGCAGGTCCTGCGGCAGGACGACGAGACCGCCGCGGCGCGCCACCGTCTCGGCCATTCTGCGTCCGGCGACGGCGGTCATGTTGGCCACGACGATCGGGATGGTGGTGCCGGACCCGTCGGTAGTCGACAGATCGACGTCGAAGCGCGACGCGACATCCGTCCGGTTCGGGACGAGGAACAGATCGTCGTAGGTCAGGTCGTACGGCGGCTGATGACCGGGGAGAAAGCGCACTCGACCGATCATAACCGGGAGCCGACCGGCGCGGGCTCTTCTGCGCGCGGGTCTCAGGCGGCCGCTTGGGAGCGCGACAACGAGACGGCGGCGCAGCCCATGACGAGCACCGCGCCCGCGACGACGACCAGCCCGGCGGCGTCGGTGCGCAACCGCTCGTCGAGCACGGCGAAGCCGATGAACGCGGCGGCCAGCGGCTCGGCGATCGTGACGGCGGGCAGCGACGCGGTGAGCGGCCCGGCTTGGTAGGCGCGCTGTTGCAGGTACACGCCCGCGCCGCCGGCCGCGATGAGCGCCCAGGTCTGCCACGCGCCGAGCACGGCGCCGAGCCCGTGCTCGAACCGGTCGGTCACATAGGAGGTCAAGGCGGCGGCCAGCCCGTAGAGCGCGCCGCTCGCGGCGCCGACCAGCAGCGCCCGCCACCGCGGGTCGCGCGCGGCGAAGCCCGCGGCCGTGGCGGTGGCGAGCAGGGCGAGCAGGATGCCCAGCGGCAGGAGCCAATCTCGCAGCGGCGCATCGGCCTCGCCGGCGGTCGGATTGCCGACGAGCAGGAAGCAGGCCAGCGCGGCGGTGAGCGCGAGGGCGGTCGCCCAGGTGCGCGGCGCGACGCGGCGGTGGTTGAGCCGGGCGGACAGCGGCAGCGCGAAGACCAGCGCGCTCACCAGAATCGGCTGCACCAGCAGGACCGCGCCCAAGGCGAGCGCGGCGACCTGCATGGCGTATCCGCCGGTGTCCCCGACGACGCCCGCCCACCAGCGGGGGTTGCGCAGCAACGCGCGTACCAGCGACTGGCCCTCCGGTACCGCGGCCGCCGCGCGCTGCTGCGCGACCGCGGCGACCGCGAACAGCAGCGCCGCCAGCACGGCACAGAGGGCGGCGGCCGCCGGATGGGTCGACACCGGCCTAGTTTGCTAGGCGATTGCTTCGGTTCGAAGGCTGCTGGGTTCGCACGGCGCGTCGCCGGGTCCGGCCGGGCGTGTCGCCGGAGGCGGGAGCCGCGGCGCGGCCGGAGAACCCGCCTGTCGTGCCCGAATTGCGAGCGGATGCGCCGTTGCCCGACGCGGCGACGCGCCCTCCGGTGTTGCTCGTGGCGGGTTTCGCGTTGCCTCGGCGACGGGCGGGCGCGGTGGCCGATTCACCGGCGCGGCCCGACCCGGTGGCCGACCGGCCTCCGGATTGCTTCGCCGAACCGCCACGGCCACCGGCCGCTGTCGGCTCCCCGCGCCTGCCCGGCTTGCGTCGCGCGGGCTTCGCGGGGGCCGTGGCCGCGGCGGAGGCGGGCGCGGCTGCCGCCGCGAGCGGAACGCCGGAGGGGCGGCGAGCGCCGGTGATCTCGATCAGCCTGCGGTCGCCGGGGCGGACCGCGACGCCGTCGATCTCGACGCCGGCCTTGCGGGCCATCGACTCGACCTCGCGGCGCTCCTCGTCCATCACCAGGGTGACGACCACGCCGTCCTCGCCCGCCCGGGCGGTGCGCCCGGCCCGGTGCAGGTAGGCCTTCGGCTCCGGCGGCGGGTCGACGTGCACGACCAGGGAGATCCCGTCGACGTGGATGCCGCGCGCCGCGACGTCGGTGGTGACCAGCACCGGCACCGATCCGTCGGCGAACGCGGCGAGGGTGCGGGTGCGGTTGTTCTGCGCCTTGCCGCCGTGCAGCGCACCCGCGGCGATGCCCGCGCCGCGCAGCTGTTTGGCGAGCCGGTCGGCGCCGTGCTTGGTGCGGACGAACATGATGGTCAACCCGTCGCGGGCGGCGATCTCGGTGGCGACCGCCCGCTTGGCGACCTTGTCGCCGACGTACAGCAGGTGGTGCGACATCGTGGTGACCGACGCCGAAGGCGGCGCGGTGGAATGCGTGACGGGGTCGCGCAGGTAGCGCTTGACCAGTTTGTCGACCTCGCCGTCCAGCGTGGCGGAGAACAGCAGGCGCTGACCGTCGCGCGGCGTGCGGTCCAGCAGCTTGGTCACCTGCGGCAGGAAGCCCATGTCGGCCATGTGGTCGGCTTCGTCCAGCGCGGTGATCAGCACGTCCGACAGGTCGGCGGACCCTTGGGCGATGAGGTCGGCGAGTCGCCCGGGCGTGGCGATGAGCAGGTCGACGCCGCGGGCGAGCCGATCGGCTTGGCGCTTGATCGGCGCGCCGCCGACCACCGAGGCCACCCGCAAGCCGAGCGCGAGCGCCGGTTCGTCGAGCGCCCGCTCGATCTGCGCGGCCAGCTCGCGGGTCGGCACCAGTACGAGGCCGCGCGGGCGGCCGGGCTTGGCCGAGGCGCCCATCAGGCGGGCCAGCATCGGGAGGCCGAAGGCCAGAGTCTTCCCGGAACCGGTCGGCCCGCGGCCGAGCACGTCCTTGGCGGCGAGGACGTCGGGGGCAGTGGCGGCCTGGATCGGGAACGGCGTCTCGATGCCGTCGCGTCGCAGTGCCTGCACGAGCACGGCGGGCAGGCCCAGGTCCGCGAAGGTCGCGGTGGGCGCCGCGGCGACGGTGGTCGAGGGGGTCACGAGGTGGGTGTGCCTTTCGTCGCACGGCGCATTCGGCAGCGAACGCGCTGTTCGGTGGGATGGAGAGCGGTGCGCGATGCGGTCGACCGCGCTGCGGCTCGGGTCGTGACGCGTGCCGCGTGGAACGAGAGGGGCGGCCGACCGGAGTGGACCGAGTGTCCAGGATACGTGCTCGCGAGTCAGCCGTGGAACAGCCGACTCAGCTCCACCAGCCAGGGTACGGCCACCGCCAGTGTCGGCACCACCAGGATGGCGGCGGAGCCGAGATAGGCGGCCGCGGCGATGCGCACGTCACCGATCCGCTCGCTGAGCCGCTGGATGCGGATGAGGGTGGTGGGCCCGCCCGCGGCGAGGGCGCCCTGCGGCGCGGTGGATTTCGCGCACGCGACGAGGGCGCGGGCCAGCGGCTTGGGCCCGGTGACCTTGACGGCCGAGTCGTCGGCGAGCAGTTCGATGAGCAATTTCACCGAACCCAGGGCGGCTTTGCTGCGCACCACGCGGGGAAACGCTTCGTGCACCGCCGTGAACGCCTCCAGCACCAGATCGTGCCGTGCCCGCAGGTGGGAACGTTCATGGCTGACGATGGCGGTGATCTCGGCGTCGGCGAGGTTGGTCAGCGTGCCCTCGCTGAGCACGACGCGCTGGCGCAGGCCGGGCAGGCAGTAGGCGATCGGTTCGGTGGCGGCCAGCACCCGGATGTCGGCCGCGCGCCGGTACGGACCGCTCTGGTCGAGCAGGTCGACCAGCATGCGGTGGCGTGCCCGCCGCCTGCGGGTGTGCACGCCGACCCGGACGACGGCGTAGATCAAGCGGGCGCCGACCAGCAGCGTCAGCGCGAAGACGAACACGTACGCCAGCCACAGCGGCAGGCCGAGGGCGTCGATCTCCCGGGTGGGCGCGGTGGTCGGGCGGCCGTCGGGGCCGGGCACGAGCAGCTCGGCGGCGATGGCCAGCCCGGATCCGAACGCGCTGAGTACGGCGGCGAGCGCGATGGCCTGCCAGAGCACCAGCGCTGCGCGGGGCGTCCGATACGTCCAGGTCGCCCGGCTGAGCAAGGCCGGAGCGGGCCCCGCGAGAAGCAATGCGAGTCCGGCGAAGACCGGCGCGGTTGCGTTCATCGACTCAGCTCACTGCGTTGTGGGGCCAGGGCGCCCGAGAAGTCTACTGCGGCGGTGGCGGCGAGTCCTCGGTTGCTTCGAGCTTAGCGAGTGCTTCGCGCAGGGCGGCAGCCTCGTCCTTGCCGACCTGTTCGACGAAGTGCACCAGCGCGGCGGCGCGGCTGCCCGCCGCGTCGGCCTGCTGCAGCGCGTCGACCATCAGACTGGCCACGAGCTCGTCGCGGGTGTGCACCGGGGCGTAGCGGTGCGCTCGGTCGTCGCGCCGCTGTACCACGAGGTTCTTCTTCGCGAGGCGTTGCAGCACGGTCATCACCGTGGTGTACGCGAGCTCACGGCGTGCGGCGAGCGCCTCGTGCACCTGCCGGACCGTTTGTGGTTCGTCGGCCGACCACAACTGGTCCATGACCGCTTTCTCGAGTTCACCAAGACCTGCCATCCCACAATTTTAGGTACTCAACGACGCCGATGCGTACTACAGGGTGTCGTAACCATGAAATAGCTGGTGTGTCATTTCTCATAGCGCGCGGTTTCCGGTGCCGTCACGGCCGGTCCGCCCGCCTTTCCGCGTACGTGCCTCGCGCCGATCGGCACGATCATCGGCCGCCCCGACACCGGGTCCTCGAGCACCGTGGCCGCCAGGTCGAACACCTCGCGCAGCAGTGCGACCGACACCACCTCGTCCGGGGCGCCCGCGGCGACGACGCGCCCGTCGTGCATGACCACCAATTGGTCGCTGTAGCGGATCGCGAGGTTGAGATCGTGCAGCACCATGACCACGGTGCGTCCGAGATCGGCGTG
This sequence comes from Nocardia asiatica NBRC 100129, assembly GCF_000308415.1. Taxonomy (GTDB): domain Bacteria; phylum Actinomycetota; class Actinomycetes; order Mycobacteriales; family Mycobacteriaceae; genus Nocardia; species Nocardia asiatica. The sequence continues at coordinate 65,482 of NZ_BAFS01000129.1, forward strand.
CAGCCGGTCGACCAGGTCGAGCACCTCGATCGAGTGGGCCAGATCCAGGTAGGTGGTGGGCTCGTCGAGCAGCAGGATGTCGGTGCCCTGGGCCAGCGCCATGGAGATCCAGGCGCGCTGGCGCTGGCCGCCGGAGAGTTCGTCGAGCGCGCGGTCGGCCAGGTCGGTGATCCCGGTTTGTTCCAGCGCGGTCGTCACCTCGGACTCGTCGGTCCCCGACCACTGCCGGAACCAGGACTGGTGCGGGTGGCGTCCGCGGGTGACCAGATCGGCGACAGTGAGTCCCTCCGGCGCGACCGGCGACTGCGGCAGCACGCCGACGATGCGGGCGACGTCCTTGGTCTTCATCGTCGAAATGGCCTTGCCATCCAGCAGGACCCGGCCTTCCCGCGGGCGCAGCAGGCGGCCGAGCGAGCGCAGCAGGGTGGACTTCCCGCAACCGTTGGGTCCGATGACGGTCGTGACCACGCCGGGCGTGATGGTCAAGCTCAGCCCGTCGACGACCACCCGGTCGCCGTAGCCGAGCGTGACGGCCTCGGCGCCGAGCCGGTGTCCCGGTGCGCTCGTCTGCGAGGCGTCGGGGGTGGTGATGTCCGCGATCGTCATGACAGCGTCGCCTTCCGGTTCATTCGCACGAGCAGGTACAGCAGGAACGGGCCGCCCGATGCCGCGGTCACGACGCCCACAGGCAGGTCGACCGGGAACACCGTGCGGGACGCGACATCCGCGCCGACCACCAGGATGGCGCCGAACACGGCGGAGCCGACCAGCGGTTCCCCCGGGGTGCGCAGCAGGCGTCGCGCGATCTGTGGCGCGGCGAGCGCGACGAAACCGACCGGCCCGACCGCGGCGGTGGCCACCGAGGCCGCCACGACGGCCGCACCGATCAGGATGGCCTGCTGGGTCTGGATGCGCACCCCGAGCGCGCGCGTGGTGTCCGAACCGAGGCGCAGCGCGGCGAGGGTGCGGGCGGAACCGAGCGCGACCAGCGCGGCGACACCGGCGGCGACGGCCGCGGGCGCCAGATGCGCGGCGTCGGCCGCGTTGAGCGATCCGTTCAGCCACAGCTGCGCGCGCTGCGCGTCGATCAGGCTGGCGCGAGTGAGCAACCAGCTGATGCCCGCCATCAGCAGGGCGTTCACGCCGACGCCGATCAGCACCAGGCGCAGCCCGGTGGCGCCGTACCCGCCGGTGGCGGTGCGCCCCCAGGCGAGCAGGTAGATGGCCGCGGCGGTGAGCAGGCCGCCCGCCAGCGCCGCCAGCGGCGCGCCGACCGAGGCGGCCAGCCCCGTGGTCGTACCGCCGGTGGTGACCAGCACCGCGACCGCGCCGAAGCTCGCGCCCGTGGTGATGCCGAGCATGTCCGGCGCGGCCAGCGGGTTGTGCAGGATGGACTGGGTGATCGCGCCCGCGAGCCCGAGCGACAGACCGACCACGAGCGCGGTGAGCGCGCGCGGCAGCCGGGATTCCAGCACGATGAACCGCTGCGCCCTGGTGCCGCCTCCGGTGAGTACGTCCACCACTCGCCCGAGCGGCAGATGGGACTCGCCCACCGCGATGTCCAGGCAGAAGAGCCCGAACGCCAGCACGGCCAGTGCCGCGACGATCAGCACCATCCGTGGGCGCAGTACCGCCGACACCGGACCGACGCGCAGTGCGGGTCGCGCACTCGCGGTTCGCTGCGAGATCGTCACAGGTTCACCAACTTTCGCCGGCGGACGAAGGCGAGGAAGAACGGCACGCCGAGCACGGCCAGCATCGCACCGACCTCCAGCTCGCCGGGCCGGGCCACCAGACGCCCGGCCACGTCGGCGACCAGCAACAGCAACGCGCCGAGGATCCCGGAGTAGGGGATCAGCCAGCGATAGTCCGGTCCGGAGACCCGGCGCGCCAGATGCGGGACGACCAGGCCGAGAAAGGCGATCGGCCCGACCGCCGCGGTCGCCGCGCCGGCCAGCAGCACGATCGCCGCGAGTCCGAGTGCGCGGCTGCGGCCGATGTGGACGCCGAGCCCACGCGCGACCTCGTCGCCCAAGCCGATCAGATTCAGTCCCGGCGCCGCCACCAGCGCGAGCGTCATGCCCGCCACCAGGAACGGCAGCACCTGCCAGAACACCCCGGCGTCGCGACCGGCGACCGAGCCGATCACCCAGAACCGGTAGGTGTCCAGCGCCGACGCGTCGAACAGGACGACGGCGTTCGTCATCGCCTGCAGGAACGCGGTGACCGCCGCGCCCGCCAGCACCAAACTCAGCGGGCTCGCCTTACCCGCGCCCACGGCCGACGTGCCGAACACCACCAGCCCGGCGATCAGCGCTCCGGCGAAGGCGAACCAGATGTATTGCTCGGGTGCGGTGAAGGCGAACAGATACACGCTGAGCGCCGCGAGAAACGCCGCGCCCGCGTTGATTCCGAGCAACCCGGCGTCGGCGAGGGGGTTGCGGGTGTAGCCCTGGATCAGCGCCCCGGCGATACCGAGAGCCGCACCGCAGACCAGTGCCAGCGCGGTACGGGGGATGCGCAGTCCGCGCACGATCTGCTCCTCGGTGGAGCCCGCCGCGCAGGTGAACGGGCCGCCCGAGCAGGTGAGCGCATGGCGCACGGCGTCGTACGCGATGTCCGGCGGAAGCGAGCGCGTGCCGACCGCGACGCCGGCGAGTACGGCCAGCAGGAGCAGGGTGGTCGAGACGAGAAGTCCGGAAAGACGTCGCCTCCGCACGGTGTCAAGGAAGGTCACAGCGACGAGGTGCTCCTGAATCAGCGGTACGGTTGCTAAGAATGGTAAGCCTAACCTATCTTTCGCTGACACAACGGGCATGGCCGATTGTCCGCCGCGCCGCGCGACGGAGCCGACTCCTGAGGAGGTCCGATGACCGAGCTCATCACCACGCCGCACCGATCGACGACGGCCTTCGGCCGCGCCTGTGCCCGGCTGCGCGCGCTGCAACCGGAGCATCCGCGGGTGTACGCCGTCGCCGCGATGGCGGAGCAGGGTAAACGGCGCTGGTGGCAGCTGTCGGACGGAGTGCGCGAGGGGCGCGTCGAGCTGATGTACCGGCGGCACGCCGCCGAGATGATCAGCGCCGACATCGCGGCGGAAGTGGTTGCCACGGCACTGATCCACGCGATCGTCGGGCGAGTGGTCGCACTGCTGGTCGCGGAGGGGCGGGCATGGGACCCCGGGTTGGAGAATCTGTGGATCCATACCGACAACGACGGCGGAATCGACTGGGCCGGACTGTCCGACACCACGATTCGCGTCCTCGACGGCGACCCGCTGGCCGGCGGGCCGGGTGTGGTCGCCCTGCCCTGTCCGGAGGCGATGTACGTCTGGCTCGCGCATCGCTGCGAGTCGGCGCTCACCGTCGTCCAGCGGAACATGGCGCGCTGCTCCGGTTTGAGCGCGCGCCGGTTCTGGTCTCTCGTCGGTGAATCCGTCGCGGGCGCTTCCACTTACGTGCCGGATCTGGCTCGAACCGATTCCGCCGCCGGGGTGCGGCGCGGACAGGGCCTGCTGGCGGCCATGGCCGTGCGCGGCCTTCCGGTGCGCCGCTCGGGGTATTGCTTAGTTAGGTAAGCCTGACCTATACTTGTAACCGGCGTACGGATCGCGCGTGAGTCCCGAGGGCTGCGGTGACCCCCGATCCCGTGCCGCGGCGGGCTCCACTTCACGTGGGGCCCGCCGCTCTGTTCTCCTGTGAATTATGTCGCGCCGTGCGGCTCTGGCGCGCCGTCACATCGCGGATCTACGCTGTCGCCGACACGAACGCCGAAGACCCGGAACAAGAAGGGGATTCGGCGTCCGGGCCGTCGTCGGCAGGTCACCCCACGCCGCGAATCCGCCCGGTGGCGTGTCGCGGTCATCGGTGCGCACCGTCGCGCGCCACATCCGAGTCCCGATGACGCCGTGGGCGTTGCCGTACCGGCGTTTCGCGGGTAGTTCGAGGGGTTGCCGACTTGCCCACCATCAGACCGTCCCGTCACCGTTCGATCGTGGCCGTACTGGCCGCTGTCGCCGCGCTCGCGTTGCCCGCCTGCGGTTCCGGCGAGCCGATGGCGCACCCGGCCGCATCGCCCCCGCACTGGGATTACGACGCGGACGGGCCCGACCATTGGGCCGAGCTGGACCGGGACTACCTGACCTGCAAGAGCGGCCGTCAACAGTCACCCGTCGACCTGCCCGTTCACGCCCGGCTCGAACCCTCCGAGCACATCACCATCGACTATCACTCGGTGCCCTCGGTGACTCTGCGCAACAACGGACACACCGTGCAGGCGAATCTACCCTCGGGCAACGGCAATGGCGTAGTGATCGACGGAGTGCCGTTCGAGCTCGCGCAGTTCCACTTCCATCTGCCGAGCGAGCACACCGTGGACGGCGTGGGCACGACGATGGAGGCGCACTTCGTGCACAAGAGCGCGGCGGGCGGGATGGCCGTCCTCGGGGTGCTGCTGGAAACCGCGCCGGAGCCGTCGGCCTTCGCGCCGATCCTCTCGGTCGCGCCCCAGGCGGTGGACGCCGAGACCGTCGTGCCGGGCCCGATCGATCTGCGAGCGATGCTGCCGAGTGTCACCGATCAGTACCGCTACCAAGGCTCGCTCACCACCCCGCCGTGCAGCGAGGGCGTCTCGTGGACGGTGCTCGGCAGTTCGGTCGCGGTGACCGCTGCCGAAGCGGAGCGGTACCGCGCGCTGTTCGCGCACAGCAATCGGCCGACGCAGCCGCTGAACGGCCGCGCGGTCACCGTGGCAGGAGGATGAGGCCCCCACGGTGGGCGGCGCGGGCTGTGCGACAGTGAGTACATGACACAGCAGGAGACCCAGCAGGTCGGCTCGCTGGCGGATGTCACGCCCGAGCAGATGAACGCCTACAGCGAAGGCACCTTCGCCGACCTGATCGGCCTGCGCTACACCGAGCTGAGCCCCGACCGCGTGCGCGGTGAGTGGGTCGTCAAGCCGCATCTCTACCAGCCCGCGGGGATCCAGAACGGCGGCGTGTACTGCACCGTCATCGAGACGCTCGCCAGCATCGCCGGCGGCGTCTGGTTCGGCGACCAGGGCACGGTGGTCGGCGTGAACAACAACACCGACTTCCTGCGCGCGGTGCGCGAGGGCACGCTCTCGGGCGAAGCGACGCCGCTGCATCGCGGCAGGCTGCAGCAGCTGTGGCAGGTCGTCATCACCGACGAGGAGGGCCGCACCGTGGCCCGCGGCCAGGTGCGGCTCCAGAACCTGCCGCGTCGTTCCTGATCTCGTCCGGCGACGGCGGAACGGGCGTGCCAGAATGTCCGTCACCCGCCACTGCGAACCGGTGAGGAGCCCGGATGCGACTGTCACCGCACGAGCAGGAGCGCCTGCTGCTCAGCTACGCCGCCGAGCTGGCCCGGCGCAGGCAGGCCCGCGGACTCAAACTGAACCACCCGGAGGCGGTGGCGCTGATCACCGACCACGTGCTGGAAGGCGCGCGGGACGGCCGCACCGTCGCCGAGCTGATGTCCTCGGGCCGGACGGTCCTCAGCCGCGCCGACGTGATGGAAGGCGTGCCGGAGATGATCCCCGACGTCCAGGTGGAGGCGACCTTCCCGGACGGCACCAAGCTCGTCACCGTGCACCACCCGATCGGTTAGGCGGGCGGGATGCGCTACCTGTGCTTTCCCGGGGCGGACGGAGGCCCGGCATGATTCCCGGCGAATATTTCTGCGCCGAGGGCGTCGTCGAATTGAATACCGGCGCGGATCGTCTCGAACTAGACGTGGTCAACACCGGTGACCGGCCGGTGCAGGTCGGCAGCCATGTGCACTTCCCGCAGGCGAACGCGGCGCTGGAGTTCGACCGAGCGGCCGCGCACGGCCGCCGCCTGGACATCCCGGCCGGGACCGCGGTGCGCTTCGAACCCGGTCTCGGACAACGCGTCCGGCTCGTGCCGCTGGGCGGCGCCCGCGAGGTCCACGGGATCACCCTGACCCCACCGGGCCGTCTCGATGACTAGTGCGAGTGCCGAAGCGGTGCGGAGGGTCTTTCGTAGGCGGGCTCAGGAGGTAGGACGCGATGAGTGAGCTGAGCCGGGCGCGGTATGCCGAACTGTTCGGGCCGACCACGGGCGACCGGATCCGTCTGGCCGACACCGACCTGCTGATCGAGATCACCGAGGACCGCAGCGGGGGACCAGGGCGCGCGGGCGACGAGGCCGTGTTCGGCGGCGGCAAGGTGCTGCGGGAGTCCATGGGACAGTCCCGCGCGACCCGCGCCGAGGGCGCCCCCGACACCGTGATCACGGGCGTGGTGATCATCGATCACTGGGGAATCATCAAAGCCGACGTCGGGATTCGCGACGGACGGATCAGCGCCATCGGCAAAGCGGGCAACCCCGACACCATGACCGGCGTGCACCCGGACCTGGTCGTCGGCCCGTCCACCGAGATCATCGCCGGGAACGGCCGGATCCTCACCGCGGGCGCGATCGACTGCCACGTGCACTTCATCTGCCCGCAGCTGCTCGAGGAGGCGCTCGGCGGCGGCATCACCACCCTCATCGGCGGGGGTACCGGTCCGGCCGAGGGCAGCAAGGCGACCACCGTGACGCCCGGCGCGTGGCATCTGGCGCGGATGCTCGAGGCCACCGACGCCTGGCCGGTGAACATCGTGCTGCTCGGCAAGGGCAACACCGTCAGCGCCGAGGCCATGTGGGAGCAATTGCGCGCCGGGGCATCGGGATTCAAGCTGCACGAGGACTGGGGCTCCACGCCGGCCGCGATCGATGCCTGCCTCACCGTGGCCGATGCGGCGGGTGTGCAGGTGGCGCTGCACTCCGACACGTTGAACGAGGCCGGTTTCGTCGAGGACACTCTCGCCGCGATCGCGGGCCGCGGCATCCACGCCTACCACACCGAAGGCGCAGGCGGCGGGCACGCGCCGGACATCATCACCGTCGCCGCCCATCCCAACGTGCTGCCCAGCTCGACCAACCCGACGCGTCCGCACACCGTCAACACCCTCGACGAGCACCTGGACATGCTGATGGTGTGCCATCACCTGAGCGCGTCGATCCCGGAGGATCTGGCCTTCGCCGAGAGCCGCATCCGCCCCTCCACCATCGCGGCGGAGGATCTGCTGCACGATCTCGGCGCCATCTCGATGATCGGCAGCGACTCGCAGGCCATGGGCCGCATCGGGGAGGTCGTGCTGCGCACCTGGCAGACCGCGCACGTGATGAAGCGCCGCCGCGGCGCGCTGCCGGGCGACGGCGCCGCCGACAACGCCCGGGTGCGGCGTTACGTCGCGAAATACACCATCTGCCCGGCCGTCGCGCACGGCCTGGACCACGAGATCGGTTCGGTCGAGGTCGGCAAGCTCGCCGACCTGGTGCTGTGGGAGCCCGCCTTCTTCGGCGTGCGCCCGCATGCGGTGCTCAAGGGCGGGGCGATCGCCTGGGCCGCGATGGGCGACGCCAACGCGTCCATCCCGACGCCGCAACCGGTGCTGCCGCGCCCCATGTTCGGCGCCGCCCCGGCGACCGCCGCCGCGACCTCGCTGCACTTCGTCTCCGAGCAGGCGATCGAGGACGGCCTCGCCGACCGGCTGCGCGTCCAGCGCAAACTGGCGCCGGTCCGCGACGTCCGCCGCGTGCGGAAGACGGACCTGCCGCACAACGACGCCATGCCGCGCATCGAAGTGGAGCCGGACACCTTCACCGTCCGCATCGACGGTGAAGTCTGGCGCGAACAGCCCGCCACCGAACTGCCCATGGCCCAGCGCTACTTCCTTTTCTGAATCCGCCGAACCGGCTCGGCGGCCTCGACCCCTTGCTCCGCGAGCCTGCCGAACCCCGTGCGGGGACCGCCGCTGGGTGCCAACTCGAACGGTAGGCATCGAGGTGCGGCGGGCGTATAGTCCGGAGGCCCGGTTCTGGAGTGGTGGGAGGCAGTGTGGCTCGGCTAGAGGAGTGGGGGATGCGGCGGCGAGTGGCCATGGGCGTCGTCGGCGCGGTGACGCTGCTGGCTGCGATGTTCGGGACCTCGGCAGCCGCACCACTGCCGTCGGACAGCGGATCGGCCGGAGCCCAGGGCTCGGGAAGGACGGTCACCCTGAACGACTATTGCCAGGACCACGGCGCCGTCGGTCGCCTGGCCGACGGTCGTACCGTCTACTGCACCCAGGTGCAGCGCACCGACGCATTAGTGTGGTCCTACAGCCGCGATCCGATCCCGCTCGATCCCAACACGCGCGATTACACCTGCGACAGCACTGCCTGCCGGCGAGCCGACGGCGCCGCCGTTCCGAACTATCAGCGCTGCGGTCTGCTCTGCGGCGAGCCTCCCACCAGTGGAGACATCCAGAGCGGCCTGCACGACTGCTTCGAAACGGGAGCCGAATTCGAAGAATGCGAACGCCGGATCCGATGAGTCGCGCCGCGCCGGCGCAAGGACGGGGCGTGTGCGAGGCGCGACACGTTCATCCGAGCCGGTGCTCGTGGACCGAGGCGCTCGACCCGGTGCCGTTGAGGTCCAGGTAGAGCAGACGCTCGGTGACCGACAGGGTGACGGTGTTGCGCCGCTCGATCGCCGTGACGGCGGAATCGATGAAGTCGCGATCGAAGCTGTAGAGCGGGATGGTTTCGGCGCGATGGATGCGCTTGCCGGTGAGTTGCGCCAGCACCTTGGCGGAGTCGCGGTGGGTGTAGACCGCGACGCGGTCGGCCAGCTTGCTGCCCCGGTGCACGCGCTCGGCGTCGGGTGCGCCGACTTCGATCCAAGCGGTGAGGCGTCCGGTGAGATCGCGCACCAGCACCGCGGGTTCGTCCGTGGAGGAAACCCCGCCGTCACTGAAGGCGATGCCCTCTTCGTACTCGAGGCAATAGGCCAGCACGCGCGTCAGCATGAATTCGGCTGATTCGGACGGATGTCGCGCCACCCGCAACTCC
>NZ_BAFS01000128.1 GCF_000308415.1 Nocardia asiatica NBRC 100129
ATCGCCCGGCTGCTCAGTGAGGCGGCTTGGCGGCAGTACCCGGAACACGCCGACGTGGCGATCGAACGGCCGATCTTCGTGACCGGTCTGCCGCGTTCGGGTACCACGGCGGTGCACCGCCTGCTCAACGCCGACCCGGCGCACCAGGGTCTGGAGATGTGGCTGACCGAGATGCCGCAGCCGCGCCCGCCGCGCGAGACGTGGACGAGCAACCCGGTCTACCAGCGCCTCGCGGCCGCCTACGAGAAGCACCACGTCGAGCATCCCGAATTCATGGGGGTGCACCATATTTCGGCCGACCAGGTCGAGGAGTGCTGGCAGTTGCTGCGCCAGTCGGCGATGTCGGTGTCCTACGAATGCCTGGCCTACCTGCCCACCTATTCCGAGTGGCTGCGCGACCGGGATTGGACGCCCGCCTACCGCAGGCACCGGCGCAATCTGCAGCTGATCGGCCTGCCGGACGCGGGCAAACGCTGGGTGCTGAAGAATCCGAGCCACCTGTTCGCGTTGGACGCCATCTTCGAGGTGTATCCGGACGCGCTGGTCATCCAGATGCACCGCGATCCGCGCACCATCATCGCGTCGGTGTGCAGTCTGAACGAGCAGGCGTCGGCGGGCTGGTCGGAGAAGTTCCGCGGTCCGGTGGTCGGCGCGTCGCAGCTGGATCTGTGGGCGCGCGGCGCGCAGCGGTTCCTGCTCGACCGCAAACGCCACGACGCGACGCAGTTCTGCGACGTCGACTACGACGAGTTCGTCGCCGACCCGATCGGCACCGTCGAGTCGATCTACCGCCATTTCGATCTGCCGCTGACGGAGGAAGCGACCGCTGCGATGACCGCGTTGCACACGGAAAGCACCTCGGGCGCCGCACGTCCGGCACATCGCTACACCCTCGATGACTTCGGCCTGACCGCCGAACAAGTGGACGCCCGATTCGGGGCGTATCGGGAGGCGCATTTCGCCGGGCGCTGAGCCACCGGTGTCTCCGGTACGGCCCGCACCAGCGAGTGCGGGCCGTGCCGGTGCAGCACGCTACCGGGGCACGGTGCCGCCGATCATGTGCAGGAGCACCCCTGCGAGTCGGCTCGCGGCGGCCGCTGATCGTTGGGATCGTCCGGGTCGGGCTCGCCGAACCACCGCGACGGCGTGTGCCTGCCGTACGCGTCGTGCCAGTCCCACCACTCGTAGGGCGGAGTCTGCGGGTAGCCCTCCGGTGAGTCCTCCCACTGCTCCTGGCGACCCAGCGCGGTCATGTCGAGGAAGCTCCACGTGGTCCCCAGCGCCTCGTCGCCGCGGTTGTTGATGAAGTAGGTGCGCAAGACGCGGTCGCCGTCGCGGATGAACGCGTTCGTGCCGTGCCATTCGGCCACACCGAAGTCGACGTCGAAGTCGTCGGTGATGGTGTACCACGGCATCTCCCAGCCCATCCGGGCCTTCACGCGCCGGATATCCGCCTGCGGCGCGCGGGAGGCGTACACGAGGGTGGTGTCGCGGGCGTGCAGGTGGGCCAGGTGGGGGAGATGGTCGGCCATCATGGAGCAGCCGCGGCAGGCATGGTGCGGCCAGCCGCCCACGCCGGGCTCGAAGAAGGCGCGGTAGACGATCAGTTGACGCCGGCCCTGGAACAGGTCGAGCAGGCTCGCCCGGCCGTCGGGTCCCTCGAACGCGTACCGCTTGTCCACGGCCTGCCACGGCATCCGCCGCCGCGCGGCGGCCAGCGCGTCACGGGCGCGGGTCAACTCCTTCTCCTGCACGAGCATTCGCTGCCACGCTGCCTCCCACTCCTGCGCGGAGACGATGGACGGTTTGTTCATTGCGATTCCTTTCGGTTTCGTCGTTCAAGCAAGCGGTGTCATGCCCGCGGAGGTGAGCGTGTTCGCGTGGTGGACGGGCTGTTGAGTGGTCGCGATCCGGAGAACCGACTCGCCTACCTGCTCCGGAGTGAGAGCGGGGCCCAGCGACCGCACGAACGTGCCGGCATCGACGCCTCGGCGCTCGGCGTAGGCGGCCACCGCCGCGGCTCCCAGGTCGGTGGCCGGTGTCAACTGCGGGAGGACGGACACGAACCTGATACCCAGCTCCGCCCGTTCCGACTCGGCGGCGGCATAGCTGGTGATGAGCCGGACGGTGGCCTTGCCCCCCGCGTAGCCGCCGCTCAGCGGCGACCCGTGGATCGCGGCGCCGCTGGAGATGGTGATCACCGAGCTACCCGGCGCGAGCGGGCGCCGCAGCGCCTCGCGAATCCAGTGGAACGCTTGCGCCACGTCGACGTTCCAGTTCTGGCTGAAGGTCTCCCAGGTCTGATCCTGCAGAGGGCTCATCCGCGGAGCGGCGCCCGCGCACAGGACCACCGTGCCGGGGCGGTACTCGTCGAGGAGCCGGACTGCCGTCGCTGGATCGGCGGCGTCCGCGGCCACCGCGGTGAAGCCACCGCCGAGTTCGTCGCGCACCGCGTCGAGTCGCGCGCCGTCCCGGGCGACGCCGACGACATGGGCGCCGGCAGCCGCCAGCGCCCTGGCGATGCCGCGGCCGAACCCACGGCTGGCTCCGGTGACGATGGACGTGGTGCCCCGCAGGTCGCCGGGATCGATGGTGTTGTTCACGGTCGTCTTCGCTTTCGTCGGTGATGTGCTCGAGATTCCCCCCTGATTGGGATACGTCGAGTCGCCGCGATTCATCGGTGCTGAGCCGGGCAATCTGTGTCGTCGCCACCGAGGAGCGGGTCGGGAAACAAGTGTCGGGCTGACCGATGAATTTCGGCCGCCGGACGTATCTGTACCGGCAAGGGAGTTCCATCCCTGCCACGTCGACACCTAGGAGTACGACCGTGCCGGTCCAGGAGGATTTCATCGAGCAGGCGGCGCCGTTTCGCGCCGAACTCATCGCGCACTGCTATCGCATGCTCGGTTCGGTGCACGACGCCGAGGATCTCGTCCAGGAGACCTACCTGCGCGGCTGGCGCGGCTATCCGGCGTTCGAGGAACGCGCGGCGCTGCGCACTTGGTTGTACCGCATCGCGACGACCGCGTGCCTGCGGGCACTGGAGAACCGTGCGCGCCGGGTGCTGCCGGCCGGACTGGGCGCCGGCTCGGTCGACCCCCACGCGGGTCTGGACCGCGACACCGGCGCGCACCGATGGATGCAGCCGCTGCCGGACGCGTTGACACCGGAAACGGCATTCGTCACCAGGGAAAGCGTCCGGCTGGCCGTGGTGACGGCGATGCAGGAGCTGCCGGCGCGTCAGCGCGCGGTGTTGATCCTGCGCGATGTCGCCCAGTTCAGTGCCGCCGAGGTGGCCGAACTGCTCGACACGACGCCCGCCGCGGTCAACAGCGCCCTGCAGCGGGCACGGGCACGTCTTGCCGAAGTCGCCCCCACCGGCGAGGACGCGACCGAACCGGAAGACGCCGAACGCCGCGAATTGCTCGATCGCTACTGCGCGGCGTTCGAGAACGCCGACCTCGCGGCGCTCACCGAGCTACTGGCGGCCGAGGTCCGGCTCGAGATGCCGCCGGTGCCGCTGTGGTTCACCGGTCGCGACGCGGTGACTCGATTCCTCGCCGAACGCGCCTTCGCCGAACCCGGCGATCTCGTGCTGATCCCCACGGCCGCGAACGGCCAACCCGCTGTCGCCGAATACCGTCGCGGCGCGGGCGGTGTCCTGGAAGCTCATTCGATTCACGTGATCACCACGGGAGTCGGCGGGGTCACCGCCATCACCGTCTTTCTCGAGCCGACGCTGTTCGCCGCTTTCGGCATGCCGCCCACCCGGCCGGAGGAACGCTCGGGCGAGTGACGGGTCGCAGAGCGCAAGCTCAGGGTTGCCCCGGCCTGAGCACGATGAACAAGCCGTTCGCCTCCGCGCACAGCCGGTCGCCGTCGTGCAGAGTGGCCCGTACGTAGACCTTGCGTCCCTCCTGTCGTTCCGCCCACGCCCGCACCTTCAGCTCGGTGTTCAGCGGCGTGATGGAGCGGTAGTCGACGGTGAGCGAAGCGGTCCTGGTCACCGAGCCGGAGTGCACCGCGGCGGCCATGCCGAGCAGGTCGTCGAAGGCGATGGCGATCTGACCGCCGTGGGCGGCGCTGTTGCCACCGAGGTGGAAGGTGCGGAAGGTGAGGCGCGCGTCGACGCCTTCCACCGGGTCGACGTGGTCGATGTAGAACGGCGGCAGGGTGATGTTGCCGCGGGCAGGCAGGTCGAACCTGGTCCAGTTCGGGGTCGACCACTCGTCCACCGCCGCGGCGTCGAGCTTGTCGTTCAGCTCTTTGAGGATGCCGATCGCGTCCACCGCCAGCTCGTCGGAAGGGGAGGCCAGCCGGACGCGGTCCATCAGGCCGCGCACCTGCTCGATGAACTGTCCGTAGTGCGGCCCGCCGCGGGAGATGTCGTCCTTGGCGGCCTCGTGCGCGGCGATCAGCTCGATCATCGGCCGGAACCCGCCCTCGTGGTGCTCCTTGCTCGGCAGCGAGTCGCCGGCCTGCGGTTCGTTCATGAGAACAAGTTATCGGTTGCCCGGGGAATGCTCGCCGGGCGGGTGCCGGGTCCGCCGCCGCGAGCTGTCACCGCCTAGGCTGGTGCGCGACCGGATATCGCCCTCTCCCGGGTGCTACCGGCACGGTTCTCGGCGGCCGGACCTGCGATCCGGCGGCGATCGACCTCTGACCGCTTCGGCTGGCGAAAGGCTCTGTGCGCATGGGTATCACCGCGGTCGTGTTCGACATGGACGGCGTACTGATCGACTCGGAGCCGGTGTGGGAGCTGGTGCGGCGTGGCTACGTCGCGGAGAAGGGCGGCCGGTGGCTGCCCGACACCCAGCAGCGGCTGATGGGGATGAGCACCGGTGAATGGTCGGCCTACCTGAGCGGCGAACTGGGGGTCGGTGAGCCGCCGGAGACCGTGGCGCGGGAAGTGATCGAGCGGATGGCCGACCGGTACGCCGAGGGCGTGCCACTGCTGCCCGGCGCGGTGGAGGCCGCACAGCGGATCAGCGAGCATTGGCCGCTGGGGCTGGCCAGTTCGTCGCCCCGCGCGCTCATCGACACGGTGCTCGGCCGGACGGGTTTGATCGAGTACTTCACCGTCACCTTCTCCACCGAGGAGGTCGAGCGCGGCAAACCGGCGCCGGACGTCTACACGACGGTCGCGACGTTCCTGCGCAAGCGGCCGTCGGAATGTGTGGCCGTGGAGGATTCGAGCAACGGCCTGCGCTCGGCGCACGCGGCGGGGATGCGGGTGATCGCCGCGCCGCGCCCGGAGTACCCGCCCGCTCCCGACGCGCTGGCGCTGGCCGCCAAGGTCATCTCCGGCCTCGACGAACTCACGCCCGCACTCGTCGCCGGTTGAGCCGCAGGATCACGGACCGTAGGAGGTCAGCAGCGTGCGGGTGGCGGCGGTCAGGTCGTCCTCCAGCCAGCCGGGCAGCGCCGGAGCATGGGCGTGGCGGCGTAGCGCCGCGTAGGGAAGATCGACGATCGCGCGGCTGACCGCATCGATCTCGCGCTCGCCGTCGCGTCCGAACAGAGCGTGCGCGATGCGGCGCAGATGCTCGATCAACGGCGCGTTCATGGTCGCGAGGGTGGCGCGGAACTCCGCGTCGGGCCCGCCGTCGAGCAGATCACTGGGACGCAGCTCGAGCAGCAGCTTGGCGTCCTCGGGGAGTTCGCGCCCGAACCGCAGGGCCGCCCGCGCCATCGCGACGCCCGCTTCGACCGGGTCCGGCTCCTCGGCCGCGGCCAGCGTGCCGTCCTGGAAGCGCCGCAGTGCGCGCAGCCATGCCGCGGTGAGTACGCCGTTGCGGTTGCCGAACCGGTGGTACAGGGTGCCGACCGGCGCGCCGCTGGCCTCGGCGATGGCCGACACGCTGGTCGCGCGGGGTCCTTCGGCGAGCACCAGGGTGCGCGCTGCGTCGAGGATCACGTCGGTGTCGTGCTTGCGGGGTGGCGCCATCTACTAGTACGTTCCTTCTATATGGAGCGTTTGTCCTATATAGATGAGCATGCCAGATCGGTCGACGCGAACCGCGATCGGGCGTGGCAGGCGGTGCTGAAGGTCATGTGCCGCGACCCGCACAACCCTTCGGCGCCGATCGGGTTCGAATTCGACACCGTGGCGCGACCGAATCGCCTCGCGCTGCGCGGACAGCACTGGTTCTCGAAGTACGCCCTGATCTTCGAGCTGGACGAGGAGGGCCCGAGCCGCACTCGGGTCCGCGCGCGCAGCTACGGAGACTTCCCCGGTCCGCACGGACGGATATATCGCGCGCTGGTCGTCGGGACCGGCGGCCACCGAGTGATGGTGCGCCGGATGCTGCGCCGCATCGCGGCGGCGGCATGATCCCGGGAACGGTGTGGGGGGCCACCGAGGCCGAACGCGAGACGCCCCTGCCGTGCGACGAGCGGCAGCCCGGCGGGCTCCAAGCCGATCGGGCGATCGGCATCGACGCGCCGCCCATGCTCGTCTACGCCTGGTTGTGCCAGTTGCGCGTCGCCCCCTACAGCTACGACCTGCTGGACAACTTCGGCAAGCGCAGCCCGCGCGTGCGCGATCCGAGGCTCACCGAACTCGAGGTGGGGCAGCGGTTCATGTCCCAGTTCGAGTTGATCTCCTTCGTTCCGGGTAGGCACATCACCCTGGTCGCGGGGAAGGTTTGTGTCACCTACGCGGTGCGCCCCGACGGAGCGGGGACCCGGCTCATGGTCCGGATACGCTGTGCCGCACCGAAACTCGTCGCTGTGGCGCTGGCGATCGGCGACCTGCTCATGATGCGCAAGCAACTGCTGACGCTGAAGGATCTCGCCGAGGCCGAGCACCGAACCGGTTCGGCTGCCGCCCCGGGACGATCGGAACCCTGACGCGCCGGATCACCGCGTCGGCGCGTTGACCGGCCGCTCGTCGAGGGCCGCACGACGCGGGTGTCCTTCGCTTCCCGGCGTCGATCTCGGCCGACCGACGGTGGTCCGGCCGGTGCGGCGCTCAGCGCGGGCGCTCCACCAGGTCGAACTTCCGTTGTTCGAAGCCCTGTGGCACGGTGTCGCGCACCGAGATCAGTGCGTGCGCCCAAGAACCCAGGACGGTGTGGTCGCCCGCGATCCGGGTGGGGTCCGGCGCGGGTTCGGCGGTGAGCAAGGGCAGCGGATGCATGCGGTGCCGGGCCTCGTTCTCCAGCACGGTCGCTTTGTCCACGAAGATCCGCAGGTCGTGATTGAGCAGGTATCGGCCGACAGCGCCGTGCTCCGGCGGGATCAGCGCGGCCACGGAACCCGCTGACCGATAGAGGTTTTCGCCGTGCCGTGGCCGTGGGGCGTCTCGTCCGGCCCAGGTGACCCGTGCGGGTGTCGTGAGCAACCGTTCGACCCTTTGCACGAGGTGGTGGCCGATCCTGGCGTGGTCGATGAGCTTCGCGCCCGCGTCCACATAGCCGAGGACGAGTTGGTCGTCGGTGCGGAGTACTGCTCGATAGAGCTGCCACACGTAGCCGTATTCCCTTCGGTGGTAGTGGATTTCGTTGCATGCTCACACGCGATTGCGGTGTGGCGATTACAGCGGCGTTACCACCGTGGTGCGGCTGGTCGGGTAGTGCGGAGTCAGCGCGACGGCCATGCGGTGGGCCGGCGAGCCGCGCGCGCCGTCCAGCGGCCGTCGTCGTAGCGGACCTCGACCGGATGGGCGAATGCGGCGGTGATGTTCTCGGTGGTGATCGTCGTCGCGGCCGGCCCTGCCGCGACGGTGTGGCCGTCGGCGATGAGCAACGCGTGGGTCGTCGTGCTGGGAAGTTCCTCCAGGTGGTGGGTCACCAGGACGGAGGCGACGTCCGGATGAGTCCGGTCCAAGGTGTCGAGGGTGTCCAAGAGTTGTTCGCGGGCGGCGACGTCCAAGCCGGTGGACGGTTCGTCGAGCAGCAGCAGTCGCGGCTGCGCGACCAGCGCGCGGGCGATGAGCGTGCGGCCGCGCTCGCCCTGGCTCAGCGTGGGCCAGAGCTCGTTCGTCTTCCCGGTCAGGCCGACCGTGTCGATCATCGCGTCGGCTCGCTCGAGCTGGTCGGGCGTCGGCGTCCAGCGCATCGGGGTGTCGATGGTCGCGGTCAGGCCGGTGAGCACGACTTCGCGGATGGTCAGCGCGGAGCGCAGGGGATGCCGCGGGTTGATCTGGCCGATGCCACGGCGCAGCCGCTGCAATTCGACGCGGCCCAGTTCCGCGCCGAGCACCCGCACCGACCCCGAGGTCGGGAAGGTGACCGCCCCGCAGAAGCCGAGCAGCGTGCTCTTGCCCGCGCCGTTCGGGCCCAGCAGCGCCCAGCGCTCGCCCGCGCGCACCGTGAGCGAGATCCCGTTGATGATCTTCTTGCCGTCCCGGCGGAACGTCACGCCGGTCAGCTCGAGCACCGGATCGATCACGTGAAAGCCTTCTTCAAGGTGGTCAGATGGGCGCGGCTGTACTCCGCCGCCGCGGCGGGATCGCGGGCGGCGATCGCATCGGCCAGCCGCTCGTGCGCGGCGTGATCCGCGGACTCCGACGGCACCGGGCGGATCTTCAGCATGTCGATCATCGCCAGGCGCAGCCGGGGAAGGAAGCTGTCGAACAACTCGGTCAGCACCTCGTTGTGGGCGGCCACGACGACCGCCCGGTGGAACGCCGTATCGGCGTCGACGTGCTCGGCCACCGGCTCGCCGTGTGCCTCGCGAGCGGCCAGTGCGCGACGGATCAGGCGCAGGTCCGCGGGGGTTCGCCGCTGGGCGGCCAGGGCGGCGGCCTCGGTCTCGATGGCGATGCGCGCTTCGATCACCGCCGCGATGGTGGCGCGGCGCAGCACGGCGTCCCGCTCCTCGGTCACGTCGAGCGCGGTCACGAAGACGCCCGCGCCTTGGCGGCTGTCGAGCACGCCTTTGCCCGCCAACTCGCGGATCGCCTCCCGCAGCGTCGAGCGGCCGACCCCGAGCTGGGCGGCCAGCGTGGTCTCGCCCGGCAGGCGGTGGCCCAACGGCCATTCGCCCGCACGAATGCGGGCCAGCAGCACGTCGGCCGCCTGCGCGGCCAGTGGATGGCGGCGTACCTGCGACAGCATCGCAACCTCTCTACTTGTCTGAGGAGTCGTGTACAGTCTAGCCATCATGCGCACCATGCTTCTGCTCAGCCGCCACGGCGGGGCCTGAACGACCGGCCTCCCGCCGTGGGGCTTCGTCGTGGCCGGTCACCTCTCGTCGTGACGGCCCGTATGGCCAGGAAGCAGACCATGAACACCGAGTTCCCCACCATCCACACCCCTGCGGGCGACGTACCGGACCGAGCTCCGGCGTGGAATCGCCAGCGGCGTTCCCACATGCCGTCGAATCGCTACCGCGACATCTACCAGCGCGTGGAAGTATCGCTCAAACAACGGCATTGGCCCGATGCGCGGATCACCCAGGCGCCGCTGTGGGTTCCGGTCGACCTGCGCGACGGCAACCAGGCGCTCGCCGAGCCGATGGACCCGGCGCGCAAGCGGCGCTTCTTCGAACTCATGATCGCCATGGGGTACAAGGAGATCGAAGTGGGCTACCCGTCGGCTTCACAGACCGACTTCGACTTCGTCCGGCTCATCGCCGAGGAGGATGTCGCGCCCGAGGACGTCACGATCGTCGTCTTCACGCCGGCGCGGCGCGACCTGATCGAACGCACCGTCGCATCGATCCGCGGCATCCCCAACGACGTGGTGATCCACATGTACACCGCCACGGCTCCCGCTTGGCGGGACATCGTGCTGGGCAAGGATCCCGCCGCGCTGCGCGAGCTGATCCTCGACGGCGGCCGCGCCGTGCTCGCGGCCGCCGGGGACCTGCCGAACGTGCGTTTCGAATTCTCGCCCGAGGTGTTCAACCTGACCGAGCCCGATTACGTGCTCGACATCTGCGACCGGATGACCACGTTGTGGGACGCCACCGCGCACCGGCCGGTCGTGCTGAACCTGCCCGCCACCGTCGAGGTCGCCACCCCGAACGTCTACGCCGACCAGATCGAGTACATGCACCGCAATCTGGCCCGCCGCGACAGCGTCATCCTGTCGGTGCACCCGCACAACGATCGCGGCACCGGCATCGCGTGTGCCGAGCTGGCGGTACTGGCGGGCGCGCAACGCGTCGAGGGCTGCCTGTTCGGCAACGGCGAGCGCACCGGCAACGTCGACATCGCCACGCTGGCGCTGAATCTGCACGCGCAGGGCGTCGACCCGATGATCGACTTCTCCGATATCGACGAGGTCCGGCGCACCGTCGAATACTGCACGCGCATGCCGGTCCACGAACGTCACCCGTACGTGGGGGAGCTGGTGCACACCGCGTTCTCGGGCACCCATCAGGACGCGATCAAGAAGGGATTCGCCGAGCATCGCGCGCGAGCCGCCGCGACGGGCATCGCCGAGCGCGAACTCGACTGGCGGGTTCCGTATCTGCCGATCGATCCCGGCGATCTCGGCCGCGGCTACGAGGCGGTGATCCGGGTCAATTCCCAGTCCGGCAAGGGCGGTATCGCCTACCTGCTGCACCGCGAATACGGTATGGACCTGCCGCGCGGGTTGCAGATCGACTTCGCCGGACAGGTCCAGGGGCGCGCCGACGACACCGGCGTCGAGATCACCGCCGCCGAACTGCGCGATCTGTTCGACGCGAGCTACTGCGAGGACCCGTCCTGGCTGGAGTTGAAGGACTGGCGCACCAGCGGCGACGGCACGCAGGCGTGCACCGAGATCACGGTGACCGTCGACAGGGTGACCCACCGTGCCCGGCGCCACGGCGGCCCCGTCGCGGCGCTGACCGAGGCACTGGCGGAGGCGGGATATCCGATCGAAGTGCTCGGCCTGACCCAGCAGTCGATCGAGCGCGGCGACGACAGCGCCGCGATCGCCTATCTGGAATATCGCCGTGGCCGCGACACCGGGTGGTCCTGCGGCCGAGGCGATTCCGTTGTCGCGGCGACATTGGTCGCGGTCGTGCGCGCCGCTGGCCGCGCCGCGCGACGGTGAATCCGGCGCGTTATGACCGGC
The DNA here is from genome assembly GCF_000308415.1 of Nocardia asiatica NBRC 100129. Taxonomy (GTDB): domain Bacteria; phylum Actinomycetota; class Actinomycetes; order Mycobacteriales; family Mycobacteriaceae; genus Nocardia; species Nocardia asiatica. The sequence goes on from NZ_BAFS01000128.1 coordinate 11,016, forward strand.
GGCGCTGTCGTCGGCGGTGATCCGATCGGGGCTAGGCCGGCCCGGCGCCTCGATCGGTTGCTGTCGAGGGCGCGTGGGCTTCGCGGTGATGCGGTGGCCGGTGGCCTTCGGTTGCTGTCGAGGGCGCGTGGGCTTCGCGGAGATGCGGTGGCCGGTGGCCTTCGGTTGCTGTCGAGGGCGCGTGGGCTTCGCGGAGATGCGGTGGCCGGTGGCCTTCGGTTGCTGTCGAGGGCGCGTGGGCTTCGCGGAGATGCGGTGGCCGGTGGCCTTCGGTTGCTGTCGAAGGAGCGCGGGCCTCGCGGCATCCGACCACCGGTGACCGTCAGTCGCCGGTGAAACCGTCGATCCGCTCCCGCAACAGATCCGCGTGGCCGTTGTGTCGGGCGTACTCCTCGATCATGTGCAGGTACACCCAGCGCAGATTGTAGTCGTCGGCGCGCCGGCGGTGGCGGAAGGTGTGGTCCAGCGGCAAGCCCGCGACCGCCGCGTCGGCCTGGGCGATCTCGGCGCGGAAGGCGGCGAAGGCCGCCTCCGGGTCGGCGTCGGCGATGTCGTCGAAGTCGCCGTCCGGGTTGTCCTCGGAGCAGTAGACGTAGGCGAGGTCCTGGCCCGCGGCGGCACGGCGGAACCAGCCGCGCTCGACCTCGGTCATGTGCCGGACCAGGCCGAGCAGCGACATGGTCGAGGGCGCGACGGCGCGCGTGCGCAACTGCCTGCCGTCGAGCCCCGCGCACTTCCACAGCAGGGTGTCGGGGTGCCGGTCGAGCCATGCCCGCAGCATGGTGCGCTCGTCGGCGACCAGTGGCGCTTCGGTGCGTTCGAGGTCGGGCGCGATCCAACTCACGCGCCGACCCTAGCGCTGCCCGGCGCTGCCGAGCACTCGGTTTATCCGCGTTCAGAACATGCCGTGCGGGATCTGGGCGGAGTCGGGCACCGGTTGCACCACGTCCCAGTGTTCCACGATCTTTCCGTCGACCATCCGCCAGATGTCCACGACCGCCTCGCCGGGTTCGTCGTCCGGCGGGACCATGCGGTAATGCATGACCACGTATTCGTCGTCGGCGATCACCCGTGCCAGCTCCAGTTTCGACCCGGCCACGGGCGCCTGTGCGATGAATTCGATGAAAGCGTCCTTGCCGGAAGGGTTTCCGGGACTGTGTTCGAGGAAGTCGTCGTGCAGCAGCGTCCGGAGCACTTCGATGTTGCCGGCCGCGAATTCCCGGAAGCCCCACAGGGCCAGTTCCTTGTTGCGCAGTGCGACGTTGTCGTTCGTCATGCCGCCGAGACTGGCAGTCTCCGCACGAGAGTGTCGATTACCTGCGATGTAATGGCGGCCGGGAAGCGGACGTCGCGATACTGGGCCGATGGACGGTGACCGACCGGCCGGGGAACTGCTGCGGGAGTGGCGGCACCGGCGCAAGCTGAGTCAGCTCGATCTGGCCATTCAGGCGGAGGTGTCCGCGCGGCACGTCAGCTTCGTCGAGACCGGCCGCACGATGCCCAGCCGGTCCATGGTGCTGCACTTGGCCGAACAGCTGGACATCCCGCTGCGCGAACGCAACCGGGTATTGATCGCCGCCGGGCACGCCCCGGAGTTCCGGCGGCGCGACTGGACCGATCCCGCGCTGCGGCGCGCCCGCGACGCCGTGCAGCGGGTCCTGCGCCTGCACGAACCGTATCCGGCCCTGGCGGTGGACCAGCGCTGGAATCTGGTCCAAGCCAACGACTGCGTAGGCGTCTTCTTCGACGGCGTCGATCCGGATCTGCTCGAGCCGCCGATCAATATGATGCGGCTCGGCCTGCACCCCGGCGGCTTCGCGCCCCGGCTGCGCAACCTCGAACAGGTCCGGGCCTTCCTGCTGCCTCGCCTGGCACGCCAGGTCATGGCGACCGGGGACACCGAACTGGCGAAGCTCTACGAGGAATTGCGCTCTTATGGCTGCCCGGGCGGCGCGGACAGTGACCCGGCGGACATCACGTTGCCGATCCGGCTGCGCCATCGCGACGCGGAACTGTCATTCTTCAGCACGATCACGACGTTCGGCGCGGCCTTCGACATGACGCTCGACGAGGTCGCCGTCGAGGCATATTTTCCCGACGACGAAGAAACGGCAGCCTACCTGCGTGAACTGGCCGCAGCCGACGGGTGAGCGCCGCGCCTTCGGCGGATCATTCGGGCTCGGTGAACCGCTCGGCGGGTTCGCCTCGCAGATGCCCGGCGGGCAGTTTGCGGCCGCAGAGCACGAGCAGCAGATCTTGGGCGTGTCCCGACAGCACCGTCCCGGAGCCGTAGCTGAAGTCCAGGTCGTCGGCGCGCAGCTCGATGCCGCCGAGTTCGGCGCCGAACAGCTTGACGGTCCTCGGATCGATCGTGTCCAGGACCAGGCGCATCCGCTCCTCGGGTACCCGTCGGTCCAGGCCGAGCGCCACCGTGATGTCCAGGCCGTGGATCACGTCGTGGCTCAACGCGTTGGTGAGTCCGCCGCCCGGCGGCCGCCACGGATGGTCGACGTTGTCCCACAGCGATTTCAGCAGATCCGTCGCGCTGAGCGTGGCCGCGTCCACCCGGGCCGTGCGGTCGGCCATGCGGTTGAAGTTCCCGAACGCGGCGAGCATCCCCAGCGCGAACCGTGCGCTCGACAGGCGATACGGCATGGTGATGTGGGCGACGACCTCGCGGACCCGCCAGCCCTCGCACAGGGTCGGCGCGTCCCAGCTCGCGGCGTCCAGTCCGGCCAGGAGTTCGGCGAGTTCCGTTCGTTCCGCCGTCACCGCCCTTCGCACCAGGGTATCGGTCATTCGTCCACCTCTCTTCGACGAGGGTGATCCAACCGCGCCCGGAGTCGGGGCGCCACCCGGCGACGAAAATCAGCGACCGGAGGGGTGGCGCGATGGGCCGGGCCGAGCAGGCAACACGGCGAACGCCGTGGTCAGCCGTACAGCGCGCGGCGGGCCCGCAGATACTCGGCGCGGATTTCTCGCCCGGCGGCCGCGTCGGGTGGCGCGCAGATCTCCGCGGCCGTGCGCGCGGGCCAAGCGGGCGGCCGGGCTGCGCCGCTCAGTGCCCAGGCGGCTTGGCGCGCGGCGCCGAGCGCGACGTACTCGGCCGGTTCCGGCACCGTCACAGTGACACCGAAGACCTGGGCGGCGATCGTCCCGACCAGCCGTGAGCGTGCGGCGCCGCCGATCAGCAGCACCCGTCGCGGTCGCACACCGATGCCGGTGAGGTGGTCGAGCGCGTCGGCGAGATGGCACAGCACGCCTTCGAAAGCAGCCCGCGCGACCGTCGCGGGACGCATGGCCTCCGGTCGCAGACCGTGCAGACTACCTGTGGCGTGCGGCAGGTCGGGTGTTCGCTCGCCGGCGAGGTAAGGCAGCAGGACCAGGCCGTCCGCGCCCGGTGGCGCCTGCTCGGCGAGCGACTCCAGGGTGGGCAGATCCACGCCGAGCAGGTCGGCGGCCGAGGTGAGGACGCGTGCGGCGTTGAGCGTGCAGACCAGCGGCAGGAAAGCCCCGGTGGCGTCCGCGAATCCGGCGACCGCGCCGCTCGGGTCGGCGCAGGCGCGCTCCGAGCGGGCGAAGACCGTCCCGCTGGTGCCGAGCGAGACCACCACGTCACCGTCGGTGCTGCCCAGACCCAGTGCGGCGCCGGCGTTGTCGCCGGTCCCGGCGGCGACGAGCGTGCCCCAGGGCGTGCGCCCGGCGGCCTCCGCAGGGCCCAGCACGCGGGGCAGCGCGGGCATTCGGCCACGAAATGCCATGGCCAGAAGGTCTTCTCGATAGACGTTGTCGGCGGGTGACCAGTACCCGGTTCCGGAGGCGTCACCGCGATCGGTGGTCGGCTCGGGAACGCGCCCGGGTTCGCCGCCCCGCAGTCGCCAGCTCAGGTAGTCGTGCGGAAGCAGGACGTGCGCGGTGCGATCGGCGAGCTCCGGCTCGTGATCGGCCAGCCAGCGCAGCTTGGTGACGGTGAACGAGGCCACCGGCACGCTGCCTACGGCATCGGCCCACATGTCCGCCCCGCCGAGCTCGGTGATCAGCTCCGTTGCCGCGGTGGCGGAGCGCAGATCGTTCCACAGCAGAGCGTCCCGCACCGGAACACCCGCGGCGTCCAAGGCGACCAGGCCGTGCTGCTGCCCCGCGACGGCGATCGCTTCGACGTTGTCGAGCAATCCGGCGCCCGCGGTCCGCAGCGCGTCCCACCACGCGGTCGGAGCGACCTCGGTTCCCTCCGGGTGCGGCGCCTGCCCCCGGCCGACGATCTCACCGCTGTCGGCGTCGCAGACGACCACTTTGCACGACTGGGTGGAGCTGTCGACTCCCGCGACCGTCGTCATCGGGTCCACCCCCTTCGAGCCCGGCTCCCGGCGTCGGTACTTCGCAGAAGGGCCATACCGATCACCTTGCCCCGAGCCGACCTGCCCCGGGGCGTTTCGGGTATCCGGCGCGCGCATCGGGCAGACTGGCGCGATGAGCATCGACCCCACCGACGTGCGCATCCGCACGGGAGACGGGACGCCGCTGCCGGAACTGACCGAGGACGCGCTGGGCGATCTGATCGACGAACCGGCGGGCGCGGAACACGCCATACTCGAACTCAGCCGTGCCGAGCTGCACGACATCCGGGCCCGGCTGCTGCCCGACGGCGTCTACGAACTCGAGCACCGGGCCGGATCGGCCACGCAGACCTTCCAGATGTACACCTCCGACCCGGTGCTCGTGCGCGACGTGCTGTGGGCGTGGCTCTCCGACGACCCGTGGTGGCGCGATTCGGTCGCGTGGTTCCCCGTCGACCCGGCGATCGCGGAGTTGCGTGCGGTGCAGGACGAACTCGCCGGGCTGCTGGACGGCCTGACCTCGATGGACGGTCTCACCGCGGGCATGGACACGGCGCTGGCCCGCGCCGACGAACTGCTGGCGCAGGCCGAAGACACCGATCAGGCCTGATACCACCACGCGGTGGTCGCGATCTCGGCGTCCCGCAGGGGGAGATAGGTGTGCGCGTCCTGCCACCCGAGTGCCTGCACGGTGACCCGGAGCTCACGCTCGAAACAGATCGGATCGCGCACGTGCCAGCGGTACATCCCGAACCGCTGATCCGGTCGATAGATCTGTTCCGGCGGCGAGACCTGGTGCAGCCCGAGATAGGGCGTGGAATAGGGCTGGTACCTGCCGTCGAGATCGAAATTCCAGGCTCCGCCGAAATAGTCCTCGGTGCCGGTCCCGCAGATGGTGGGATGATCGACGTCTCCGTCGAGGAAGAACTTGACTTCTCCCTCGCCCCACCATCCCGGTGCGTTCGGGCGTATGGCGAGGTAGGTGCCCACGTAGCGGCCCGGCCCCGGCGCCCCGTCGAGAATCGTGTGCACGGCCGGAGTGCCCACACCGGTCGTGTGCGTCCACGTGGTGTGCAGGTACCCCGCACTGTCCGGCACGTCCTCTTCGGTGTAGGTCGCCTGGTAGTACACCGGAACCGCACGGCCGCACCTGTTCTCGAGCGTGATGCGCGCCCGATGCCGGAACGGCATGGGCCAGTAGCTGTTCAGCCCGCCTGCTGGCGCGACCACCACCATCTCCGAACTCAGCAGGGCCAGCTCGTCCCAGCCGTTGCAGAAGAAGGCGCCCAGTGGCAGCTCGACCGCGGGCCGGTGCGCGTCGTCCCACGTCATCCGCAGCGTCAACCCGCGCAACACGGCATGCTCGGTGGTCAACCAGAAATGCCGGAACACGCCCGGACCGGAAACATCGGCCAGCGTCGCGGTCTCGTCACCGGCCAGCGCGATCGAAGGGGAGACCTTCCACCCCTCGCCCAGCAGCCGACTCGCGTGCGCTCCGGTGCCGTCGGTGGCCCGCGCGCCCCCGCCGGGCGCCCCGGTCGGATTCTCCGCGCTGACCGACCGCGTCCGGCGGCCGTCCAGCCGCCACAGCTCTCCGCCCGGCGCGGTCACAGCCCCGGCCAGCCGTAATGGGGCGTGCCGGGCGCGAGTCCGGCACGGTGGGCGGCGCCGGACGCGCCCGCCGCGGCGAGTTGCGCGGCGTCGGCCTGCTGGGCCAGCTCCCGCCGGACCTGGTCCATGTCGAGCCAGAGAATCTGCTGCACCAGATCTTCCAGCGCGTCCGCCGCCAGCGCCCCCGCCTCGGAGTAGACCAGCACACCCTCGCGAAACGCCATGAGCGTCGGATACTGCGTGACCCGCGCGGCGGCGCTCAACGCGGGCTCGGCCTCGGTATCGACCTTGCCGTGCACGATCTCCGGGTGCCGGTCCGACGACGCCTCGTACACGGGGGCGAAATGCTGACACGGCCCGCACCAACCGGCCCACCAATCCACCAGCACGATGGGATGAGACGTGACCACGGAGTCGAAATTGTGCTGAGTCAGGGTGATCGTGGGCATGGCATCCTCGTCGTCGTTCCGCGAAGCAACCGTGCATCCTCGCATGGCTGTCCGCGATCAGGAAGGCGCTTCGGCACGGTGCTGTTCGGCCGCAAGGAAATGCGCGACCGTCGTGGTGCGGTCGTACAGATCGCGGTAGTGCCGGTAATACTCCTCGTACTTGGCGGTGCGCTCAGGATAAGGCCGCACGGTGTCGACCACCGGATTCCAGGTAGAAGTGTCGATTCCGGCGGCTTCGGCCGCGAGCAGGGCGTCACCGAGGCTCGCGCCGACGGTGTCGGCGGGCAATTGCTGCGGCAGGCCGGTCACGTCGGAAACGATCCGGGTCCACAGCCCGCCTTTGGTGCCACCGCCCACCGCGACCAGACGCCCGGCCCGGCCACCGGCTTCGGTCATGGCCTCCAAGTTGTGCCGCACACCGTAGGCGATGCCCTCCAGCACCGCACGGTAGAGCTCGGCCCGTCCGTGCCCGAGCGTCAATCCCGCGACGATGCCCCGGGCGTCCGGGTCGAACAGGGGAGTGCGCTCCCCGGCGAAATACGGCAGCGCGAGCAGCCCTCGGCTGCCCGCGGGCACGTCCGCCGCCGCTGCCACCAGGTCGGCGAACTCGCCGCCGACGAGCTTGCGCAGCCAGTCGGTGACCGCGCCGGAGGTGGCCATGCCCGCGGCGAGGGTGTACGTGTCCGGCCAGGTGCCGCAGGTTCCCCAGAGACCGGGATGCGGGCGCGGATCGGTGAGCACCTGCACCAGGAACATCGTGGTGCCGTACATGATCATCGCGTCACCCGGGGCGCGGACCCCGACGCTGGCCGCCTCGGCCCAGGCATCGATGGTTCCGGTGGTGACCGGCAGCCCCGCGGGCAGCCCGGTGGCGGCCGCCGCGGCCGCGCTCACCCGGCCCACGATCTCGGTGGGCCAGGCCAGCTCCGGCAACGACCAGCCGGGCACGATCCGCTCGGCCCAGTCCGTCGCCCACGCACGCGCACGCAGGTCGTAGAGCGGCACGCACTGACTGGCCGACTGGTGGTCGAGCACGTACCGGCCGGTCAGCCGGTACACCAGGAAGGAACTGGCCATCAGCAACATCGCGGTGCGCGCGGCGACGTCCGGCTCGTGCCGTAGCAGCCACCGGGCCTTCGGCCCGACAGCCTGGCTGGTCAGCGGTGACCCGGCGCGGTCGAGCACGGCCTGCGCGCCGAACTCGGCGTTCAGTTCCGCGATCTCGGCGCCCGCCCTGGTGTCGACGCCGTAGAGGATCGCCGGGCGCAACGGCCGGCCCTCCGCATCGGCGGGCAGCAGACACGGGCCGATGCCCGACACGGCGAGACCGGCGAGCGGGGCGCCGCCGGCCGCGTCCACCAGATCGCGGGCGATCGCGACGAAATCCGCCCACCACACCGTCTCAGCGTCGTGCTCGACCCGACCCGGTTGCGGCATGGAGACCTGGTGCGCGCGTTCGGCTCTGGCGAGTATCGCGCCGTCGGCATCGGTGAGGACGCCCTTCGAACTCGAGGTCCCGATGTCGATCCCGATGAACAGGGTCATCGCGTGAACTCGTCCACGGTGACATCGAGCAGCTCGCAGGTCGCGCGTACGACGGCCCGGTGGTCGCCGGGCACCGCGTGGATGTGGTTGGCCCCGAAGCGGTTCAGGAAGTCCTCGGCGCGCGCGTCCAGCCGGGCGAAGGCGTGCGGCCACTCCCGGGTCGACTGCTTCATCAGCGCCTCGTTGGTCTGCTGGTCGTAATTTTCGAACTCGCCGAGCATCAACTGCATGCGGTAGGCGCCGTCGAGGCGGGTGAGCCGCGCGAGGGTCATCCGGCCCGGCGCGGCCAGGTGATGCACCGAGGCGCCGCCCGCGGGAAAGAAGAACACCTCCGGGTACAGGTGCACCTTCGCCAAGTTCTCGGCGGGATCGGCGCTGCGCGCGGCGAACCAGGTGGCGTGCTGGCCGGAATTGCAGAGATCCCAGATGTCTCGATCGGCGTGATAATGCCGGACGTCGGCGAACAGCACCGGCGTGCCCGCCACCCGCTTGAGCAGCTGCATGGTCAGCGCACCGTCCATGTCCGCTTCGGTGGCGCAGACATGCGGCTCTTTGGGGCCGTTCCAGTCGTAGGGATCGTTGAGGAACGCCTCGGTCACGTCCATGGTGGCGAAATACTGGGTGAGTTCGGGCTGTCCCTTGATCCCGGAGAAGTCGAGGCGCCATTCGTCGATCAGTTCGCGCACCGCCAGATAGGAGCGGATCTGACGTTCCAGCAGTTCCGGGGTGAGTTTCGCCCCGTCGTAGTGCACGCCCGCGGTGTGCCGCTCCAGCCACTCGCGCGCGGCCCTCGCCTCGCCCGCGTCGGCCAGTTCGGCGCGCCGCACGATCTCCCACTGATCGATTTCCTCGACGTCGATGCCGAATTGCCGTTGCCACTGATCGGTGTTGGCCACCGCGGTGTTCATGCCCATCGGCCGGCCGCCGAAGCGCCCGAACGTCGCGCCGCGCAAGCCGGATACCGCTGCCGCGGCCCGGGCGCGCACGCCGATGGCGTCGACGAGTTCGGGATCGGCCGGGTCGCCCCACAGCCTGCTGTGCTTGCGCCCGATCTGGTCGAGTGCGCCGCCTGCCGCGAGCATGCCCACCATCCCCGGCTGCACCGGATCGATATTGGACAGCAACAGCAGCGGACCCGGGATCGCGCCCGCCGCGAGCATGGTGAAATGCGGGAACGCCCAGACCGCGTAGTGCAGCACGGTCAGGTCGACCCCCGCCGCCACGACCGCGCGCGCCACCGAACTCGCCAGCGCGTTGTCGCTGATCGGCGCGGCGCCGCAGACCACATCGTGGCCCGCCGCGGTGAGGGCGGCCACCAGCCGGTCCTCGGTGGAGGCGATGAAATCGGCGATGCCCGCATGCACATAGTCGCGGCCATCGGAAATGCTGATAACGCCGATACGGGCCATGCCGGTCCCTCCCGGAGGTGGGTGATCGGAGAGTTCGACTCGATCAACAGATACCAGCCGTGGCCGCGCCCGTAGACGCGTTTCGAGAAATCGAGCCCGGCTCGGTGCTTCGGACCGCTTACCGCGGAACCGTTTTGACGACGCGCGTCCGCGGGAAGGTGAGCGGAGCCAGATGGACGCCGCCCTGCCCCCAACCCGCGCTGGTGACCCACCACCGGCCGTCCTCGTGGACCACTTCGGCGGCGTGCGCCGCGATATGACCTGCCTTGTCTCCGATGCGGAAGCGGAACGGGCTGTCGCTGCGGAAGACATCGGTGCCGACGTAATCCGGACGCGGACCGATGAACAGATACCACCACCCGTCATACCGGAGGACGTAAGGGGATTCGGTATTGCCCGCTTCGGTGCCTTTGGCCGGATCGGTATAGGCGATGTGCCGCTCGCCCCAGTGCACGAGATCGGTGCTGGTGCGGTAAGCGACGACGTGATGACCACCGGTCGGTGCGCTGGTCGCGCAGTAGTACATCACCCACTGGTCACCCACGCGCAGCACCATGGGATCACGGGCGTCGTAGCCGTCGCGGAACAGCGGACCGCCGGGCAATCTTGTCCACCGGAACAGATCCGGCGATATCGCGGCGTTCATCGCCGCGCCGGTGCGGTCGTCGCCGCCTGCCGCGTAGAACATGTAGTACTGCCCGTGCGCTGCCACCACATACGGCGCCCACAGGTGCGTTTCCCCGTAATCCCGGTCCACCAGCAGCGCGGCGGCGTGCTTGGTCCACGGCCCGTGCAGCCGGTCGGCGCTGGCGTGGGCGAACTCGATCTCCTCGAACGGGTCCGCGGGCTCCGGGTGGGTGATCCCGAACAGATGCCACCGCCCGGCGTCGTCGCGGACGATCGTGTGGTCGTTGATGTACCAAATTGCCGATTCGCCGACGCTCGGGTCGTAGATCCGCGCGAACGCACCCGCCCGCACCACCTCCCGCGTCGTCATCAATTCATCATGCTCGCCGTGGTGGTGGTCCCGGGCCGTCGGCGCGGATTTCGGTCGGTCGAACCCGCCCAGCGGGCCCTCGCAGCCGCGATCCGCGCGTCGCCGCCACGCTCAGGTCGGACCGGAAGGGCTCAGGCGAGAACCGCGCGCCGCAGATACTCCGCGGTCAGCGACCGGCGGTCGGCCAGCAAGTCCGCCGGAGTGCCCGCGAAAACTATCTCGCCACCATGCTTTCCGCCGTCCGGGCCGAGGTCGATCACCCAGTCGGCCCGTGCCACGACGTCCAGGTCGTGTTCGATGACGATCACCGTGTTCCCCGCGTCGACCAGCCGGTCCAGCAGCGCGACCAGGGTGTCGACGTCGGCCATGTGCAGGCCGGTGGTCGGCTCGTCGAGCACGTAGACGGCGGCCGCGCGACGACGCCGGAGGTGATCGGCCAGCTTGATCCGCTGGCGCTCCCCGCCCGACAGCGAAGCGAGCGAACGGCCGAGCGCGAGGTAGCCGAGACCGACGTCGAGCAGCGAGCGCAACGGCGTGCGGATGCGCTGGTCGTCCTCCTGCGCCCAGAAGTCCAGCGCCGTCGTGGCGGGCATCTCCAGTACGTCCGCGATGGACGCCCCGCGGACCTCGTAGGCGAGCGCTTCCCGGCGGTATCTGCGTCCATGACAGGTCTGGCAGACCGTGGTGACCGGATCCATGTACGCCAGGTCGGTGAAGATCACTCCCGCGCCATCGCACGCACCGCACGCGCCTTCGGAGTTGAAGCTGAACAGGCCTGGTCGTACACCGTGCCGCTTGGCGAAAAGCTGGCGCAGCGGGTCCATGATGCCGAGATATGTCGCGGGGCTGGAGCGCCGGGAGGCGGCGATCGCGGACTGGTCTATCGCGATGACCTGCGGGTGCGTGGCGACGAACGCGCCCGACACCAGAGTGCTCTTGCCGGAGCCCGCGACACCGGTCACCGCCGTGAGCACCCCTGTCGGAAATCGCGCGGTGAGATTCTTCAGGTTGTGGATGCCGGCATCGGTGACGGTGAGCCATCCGGTGGGCTCGCGGACTGCCGTCTTGACCCGCCGCGTCCGTCGCAATCCCGCTCCGGTCGGCGTCCGCGCGTCCCGCAGCTGCTCGACGGTGCCTTGGAACACGACCTGCCCGCCGCGTGCGCCCGCGCCCGGCCCCATGTCGATCACGTGGTCGGCGACGGCTATGACGTCGGGGGAGTGCTCGACCACCAGGACCGTGTTCCCCTTGTCCCGCAACCCGGCGAGCAGGGTGTTCAGCCGTCCCACGTCGCGGGGGTGCATGCCGACGCTCGGCTCATCGAAGATATAGGTCATGCCGGTGAGGCTGGAGCCGAGATGCCGCACCACCTTGAGGCGCTGCGCCTCGCCGCCGGACAGGGTGGCGGTCTCCCGGTCCAGCGACAGATAGCCGAGCCCGACCTCCTCGATCCGGCGCAACCGGGCGACGGCGGCCTGCGCTATCGGCCGGGCCACCGGATCGTCCAGGCCGGCGAGCACCTCGACGAGGTCGCTGATCTCCAGCCTGCCGTAGTCGGCGATGCCGAGCCCGTCGATCCGGCTCGCCAGCGCGGCGGGGTTGAGCCGGGCGCCACCGCAGTCCGGGCAGACCTCCTCGGTGACCACCGCTCGGGCGGCCGCGCGATTCTTGTCCGACAGCGCGGTGAGATCACGTTTGACGTACAGACGGTCGAATCGCTCCAGTAGACCTTCGTAGGCGTTGTTTCCCGCCGATCCGTTCCGGTTCTTGCGCGGTACCCGGAAACCCTTGCCGTACAAAAACATTCGCCATTCCTCGGCAGTGAAGTCCCGCAGCGGCTTGTCCGGGTCGAACAGTCCCGACTCCGCGTAGAGCTGCCATTGGAAGGTCCCGACCGCGAAGGGGCCGAAGGTGATGGCGCCCTCGTTGAGCGACTTGTCCGCATCGATGAGCCGGTCCAGATCCGGGCGCACCACGTGACCCAGACCGCCGCACTCAGGACACATGCCCGAGGGGTCGTTGAACGAGTACCGCGTGGCCTCGCCCGCGCTCGGCACGCTGTGCCGGGAGAACAGCAAGCGGATGATCGACTGGATGTCGGTCATGGTGCCGACCGTGGAACGGGAATTGCCGCCGATCGGCTTCTGGTCGACGACCACGGCGGGCGCCAGGTTGTCGATCGCCTCCGCCTCCGGGCGCTCGTATTTGGGCAGCCGGTTGCGGATGAACCAGGTGAAGGTTTCGTTGAGCTGCCGCTGTGACTCGACCGCGACGGTCCCGAACACGATCGACGACTTGCCGGAACCGGAGACGCCGGTGAAGACCACGATCTTGCCTTTGGGGATCGACAGCGAGACGTCGCGAAGGTTGTTCTGGCGGGCCCCGACGATCTCGATGGTGTCTCGATGAACTTGCACGGACGCGAGGCTAGGAGCCCATGAGGTCGGTTCCTGTCCTCTTTCACGGCCATACTCGAGCTTGTGAACCGCACCGCTCCACGCCTGCTCCAACTCCTGTCGCTGCTGCAGACCCGCCGCGAATGGAGCGGTCCGGAGCTGGCCGCGCGGCTCGGGGTCACGGTGCGGACGGTGCGCCGGGATGTGGAGCGCCTGCGTGAACTGGGATATCCGGTGATCGCGAGCCTCGGTGCGATCGGCGGGTACCGCCTGCAGGCGGGCACGGCGCTGCCACCGCTGCTGCTCGACGACGACGAGGCGGTGGCGATCACCCTCGGACTGCGCGGCGCTGCCCAGGGCGCGGTCGCGGGTATCGAGGAATCGGCCGCGCGCGCCCTGGTGAAACTGCAGCAGGTCCTGCCTGCGCGGTTGCGGCGCCGCGTCGACGCCCTGGACGCGACCACCCTGTCGCTGGGCGGGCCCGCCGCCGGTCCGGTGGTCGATCCGGAGGTCCTCGTCACCCTGGCCGCCGCCGCGCGTGACGGCGAGCGAATCCGCTTCCGGTACCGGGACAAGGCCGAGGTGGAAACCGGGCGCCTCGCCGAACCGCACAGTCTGGTCTCCGCCGGTCGCCGCTGGTATCTGGTTGCCTGGGACGTCGACCGCGCCGATTGGCGCACCTTCCGCGTGGATCGTCTGACCGCACCACGGCCCATCGGAGTACGCCGCGCACCCCGCGTGCTCCCAGCGGAGGACGCAGCCAGCTTCGTGACCAGCCAGTTGGCCCGCTCCAGGCCGGCGCGCCAGGTCGTCCTGCGCGTGCACGCCCGCGCGGAGAACCTGATCGAATCGTTCCGCGTACGCGCGGAGGAGATCGAACCACTGGACGAGCGGACCTGCCTGCTGCGCACTTCGCCGGACTCCCTGGAGTGGACCGCGCTGCGCATCGCGCACTTGAACCTGGACTTCGAGGTGCTCGAACCCACGGAAATGAAAGATCTACTCGCCACCCTCGGGGCCAAACTACTTCGTGCGGCCGGTAACGCGAATGCGGGCGATTCCGCACCGTCCAGCGCTCCACTGGGCGGGTGACCGCCGAGACCGACGCGATTGCCTTCCGGGGCGGAGAAACGATCTTGTCGTGGTCTGAATCACATTCATGTCATTCCGCCCGGCGTACCGCCGATCGCACCGCTCTGACCTGCGAAATTGCGGACTGCCCAGGCGATTTGACGAAGCGTTCGCCGCCGCGTAACTTATTCCAGGTCAGAGCGACACGGACACCGACCCGGAGCCGAGAAGCGAGGCGGAGACGCCGAGCGGATGGACCGGGAAACGAGGTAGGACGAGGAGCGCCTGACGATCACACTGGCTTGATCGGGAGCCCGATTTTGATCGGGTGAACGAATGAGCTAAGCTGGAAAAGTTGCCTCATTGAAGTTCCGGAGAATACCGGAGTGAAT
>NZ_BAFS01000127.1 GCF_000308415.1 Nocardia asiatica NBRC 100129
ATCGGGTTGAGCCGGTTGTCCCGGTAGTGCTGCTCGACGTTGTATTCGCGGGTGTAGCCGTAGCCGCCGAGTACCTGGATCGCCAGGTTGTTGGCCTCCAGGCACCACTGCGAAGGCCAGCTCTTGGCGATCGGGGTCAGGATGTCCAGCAGCGAAGTGAATGCGCGGCGGTCGGCTTCGGAGTCGGCGGTGCGCTGCTCGTCGACCAGCCGCGCGCAGTAGAGCACCAGCGCCAAGGCGCCTTCGGCATAGGACTTCTGCGCCAGCAGCATGCGCTTGACGTCGGCGTGCTCGATGATCGGCCGCTGCGGCGCGGACGGGTCGGCGGGAAGCTTGGCGCGGCCCTGTGTGCGCGTGCGGGCGTAGTCGAGCGACTCGAGATAGCCGGTGTAGCCGAGCGCGGTGGCGACCAAGCCGACGCCGATGCGTGCCTCGTTCATCATGTGGAACATGTAGGTCAATCCGCGATGCGGTTCGCCGACCAGGTAGCCGATCGCCCCGGGCGCGCCAGCCGGAGTCCAGCGGCCCTCGCCGAAATTCAGCACGGTGTTGACCGTGCCGCGGAAGCCCATTTTGTGGTTGATCCCGGCCAGGACGACATCGTTGCGTTCGCCGATCGAGCCGTCGTCGCCGACCAGGAAGCGGGGCACGACGAACAGTGAGATGCCCTTGGTGCCCGCCGGTCCGCCGGGGATCTTGGCCAGCACCAGGTGCACGATGTTCTCGCCGAGTTCGTGATCGCCGCCCGAGATCCACATCTTGGTGCCGAACAGGCGATACGTGCCGTCGTCCTGCGGTTCGGCGCGGGTGACGATATCGGCCAGCGAGGAACCGGCCTGGGGCTCCGACAGGCACATGGTGCCGAAGAACCGCCCCGCGAGCATGGGCTGGACGAACTTCTCGACGTGCTCAGGACCATGGGCGACAAGCAGATTGGCGTTGGCCACGGTGAGGAACGGGTAGCCCGCGGTGCCCGGGTTGGCGGCCTGGAACCAGGCGTAGCTCGCCTGCGCCACGGTCGCGGGCAGCTGCGCGCCGCCGAGCTCGTAATCCATCGCGGCCGAGGGCAGCCCGGCTGCGGCGAAGGCGGCCAGCGCTCGGCCGACCTCCGGAATGATGGTCACGCGTTCGCCGTCGAAGGTGGGTTCGTTGGCGTCGTTGAGCTTGTTGTGCGGCGCGAAGTACTTGGTGGCGAGCTGCTCACTGAGGTCGAGCACGGCGTCGAAGGTCTCCCGCGAGTGCTCGGCGTACCGCGCGCGTTTGGTGAGCCCCTCCACGTCCAGCCACTCGTAGAGCAGGAAATCCAGATCGCGCCGGGACAGCAAGGTCGACCGCATCAGCCCGTCCTTTCGAGACATGTTCCAGCTACTGTATCTTACGGGGCATGGGCGCGGTGTCCGCCACCGTCGCATCGCACCGGCCGAACGGTCCGCAGCCGCGGAGTACGAACAGCGCCGACCCGCCCGCGCCCGGCAGACCATCAGCCGGGGCACGCGGCGGGACGGACCTACGGTGGTCGATCAATCCTCGGACCCGAGCAAGCCGCGTTTCCGCGCGATCGCGGCCGCCTCGGTGCGGCTGGACGCGCCGAGTTTGGCGAGGATGCGCGAGACGTGCACGCCCGCGGTGTTGGCGCTGATGAACAACTCGGCCGCGATCTGCCGGTTGCTCGCGCCCGTGGACACCAGCCGCAGCACGTCGAGTTCGCGCGGTGTCAGACCGGAGGTGCCCGGCGGCGGCAGCGACGGCCGGACGGCGGGTTCGTCGAGAACGAGCCCCGCGCGTTCGGCCAACTGCCGGGCGTGCTCGGCCGGCGGCGGCGCCGACAATCGCTCCGCCAATTCGAGTACGGACCGCAATGCGCTGCGCGCCGCCGCGCGATCGCCCGCGGCCAGTTCCGCTTCGGCGGATTCGAGCAGGGCGCGCGCCAGCTCGTACGGTTGACCCAGGTCTCGCCAGGAAGCCGCCGCCGCGGCCCAGTCGGCGGGGCGGCCACTGCGCACCGCGTGGCAGGCATGCCGGTACGCGGCGTCGACCGAGGTGGTCACCGGCAGTCTCGCGGTAACCGAGCCGAGAACCATCGGAGCGCGCCGCGTTCGGGCGACCGCGTCGGCCAGTGCCCACGCCTCGTGATGGTGCGCGGCCAGATCGTCGGCGCTCAGCGTGGCCGCGCCGATCTCGGCGGCGCGCTGTGGGTTGCCGGTCGCGCGGGCGATCTCGGACTGCACGGTGTGCAGCTGGATCTGGTACTGCCTGGCCCAGCGGCGGTCCCCGAGCAAGGGCTGGGCGGTGGCCGCGCTCGTCGCCGCGGCGTCCACGTCGCCGCGCGCGAGCATGATCCTGGCATGACACAGCAGCAGCGCGGCGGTGCTCAGGGGCGGCAACCGCTCGGTCAGCGAGTCATCGATGAGTTCGAGCGCCTCGTCCCAGCGACCGAGGGCGGTGAGCGCCTGCGCCCATTTGACCAGCAGGATCGGCGCGGCCTCGGCGAAGCGGAAGGTCTCGTGCGCGGCTCGCAGACCCTGCTGGATCGTGGCGACGGCGGCCTCGTTCGCGCCTGCCGACACCAGTAGCGCCGACTCCCACAGCACCACGGTCAGCAGTGTCCCCGGATCCTCGGCGGCCGCGTGCGCCCGTGCGAAATGCGCCGTGGCGACTTCCCGGCGATCCGCGGTGGCCAGCCCGAGATAGGCGTAGGCACGCGCGGCCAGCGGCCGGTCACCCAAGTGTTCGGCCACCTCGGCGGCAGCGCGCGCGTCCTGCTCGGCCGCGGCCGCCGCACCGCGGAACACTCGCGTCGCGGCGAGTTCGGCGAGCACCTCGCCGCGCAGCAGGCTCGGCCGGTCCGGGGGAAGCAACGCCAGCGCCGCGAGCAAGTCGTCCTCGCCGCC
Organism: Nocardia asiatica NBRC 100129; assembly: GCF_000308415.1. Classification (GTDB taxonomy): domain Bacteria; phylum Actinomycetota; class Actinomycetes; order Mycobacteriales; family Mycobacteriaceae; genus Nocardia; species Nocardia asiatica. The sequence goes on from NZ_BAFS01000127.1 coordinate 2,892, forward strand.
GCCCGCGCTCTGATTGCGCAACCCGGCGCGGTAGCGGTGCAGCCGGGCGGCGCGTTCCGGGTCGGTCGCCGCATCGATGGCCGCCAGCGCCTCGTCGGCCGCCGCGATCCCGCGCTCGACGCCGCCACCGCGCCAGCACGCCGCCACGAGCGCTTCCACGACATCGATCCGGTCGGCGTGCACTCGGCTCGCCGCTTCCGTTCCGCGATCCCACGATTCGAGCACCTGGTCCAGATATCGCACCTGATCACGATGTGCGCCGACGCTTTCGGCATCCGTCGCCGCTTCCCACGCGGCGGCCAGGGCCAGCGGCAGTTCTCCGGCGGCATACGCGTGGTGTGCCAGCTCGCCGGAAGGGCATTGAGCCGGGTCGCGCTGACGGAGTGCGACCAGTGCGCGAGAGAGTCTGCTGTGCAGACTTTTTCGCTCCGCCGGTAGGAGATCGTCGTAGACGGCGTCGCGGACGAGGACGTGCCGGAACTCGTAGCCGGTGTCGGTGGCTGTCAGCAGTCGCTGGTCGACCAGCTGGTGCACGGCGGCGGTGAACGCGTCCTCGGGCAGATCGGCGGCGGCCGCCAGCAGGGTGTGCCGGATCGGCGACCCGGCCGCCGCCGCGAGCCGCAGCACCGACGCGGCGTGTTCGGGCAAGTCGGACAGGTACCCGAGCAACAACTCCGACAGCGCGGCGGACGTGGCCTCGGGTGCGGGGCCGAGCGCCTCGACGAAAAGCGGGATTCCCTTGCTGTGCTGGAAGGCTCGCGCGATCGTCCCCGCTTCCGGCTCCCTGCCGTACAGCGCGGCCAACTGCCTGCCCACCTCGTGCTTGGTCAGCGGCGGCGGAGTGAGCAGGCGGACCCCTTGGTCGCGGCGCAGGCCCGCGACCAGCTTGCGCAGCGGTCCGGACTCGGCGGGACGGTAGGTCCCGAGCAAGAACACATCGTCCTGGGCGAGGTTGGCCACCAAGAAAGCGAGCAGATCCAGACTGGCCTCGTCGGCCCAGTGCAGATCCTCCAGCACCACGACCACGGGTTTGGTCATCGAGAACCGTTCCAGCACGGTCAGGATCTCGCCGAACAAGCGGAGGCGATCAATTTCGGTCTCCGCCGCCCCGCACCGTGCGGCCAGTTCGGGCAGCCAGCGCGCCAGCGCGGGCTTCGTCGCGGGAAGCGCGGCCGCGAGTCCTTCCACGCCCTGGTCTCGCAGCAGTGCGCGCATGACCGTCACGAACGGCGTGAACGGCACCCCCCGCGCGCCGAACTCCGGGCACCGTCCGGACAGCACCGACGTGCCGGCGCGGAGCCGCGTGCCGAACTCCGCGACCAATCGCGACTTGCCGATGCCCGCTTCGCCCTCTACCAGCACGGTATGCACCGAAGGATCCCGATAGGCGCTCTGCAACGCCGCAAGCTCAGCGGCCCGCCCGACGAAGGCGCCGCACACAGGAAGGCTGACCACGGCGCGATCATGCCCGCACCGCGCGGCCCGTGCCAACCGTGCGCCGCACGAAATAAGGAGTTCTCGTGATTCGCCCACCCCCTCTTTACCTGAAGTATCAATGCCATGACGAACCGCGAGATCCGCCCATTCCGCATCGACATTCCCCAAGCCGAACTGGACGACCTTCGCCTGCGCCTGACCCGCACCCGCTGGATCGATGACCTGCCCGGTGCCGGTTGGGAGCGCGGTGTGCCGACCGCCTACCTGAAGGGGTTGGCCGGGTACTGGGCCGAGAAGTTCGACTGGCGGGCCGCCGAGTCGGAGCTGAACGCCTACCCGCAGTTCACCACCACCATTGCCGGACAGCACGTGCACTTCCTGCAGGTGCGCTCGCCTCAGGACGACGCCACGCCGTTGCTGTTGCTGCACGGCTGGCCCAGTTCGGTGGCCGACTTCCGTGACGTGATCGGCCCGCTCACCGACCCCGCCGCGCACGGAGCCCCGGACGCGCCCGCCTTTCACCTGGTCATCCCCTCGCTGCCCGGCCACGGCTTCTCGGGTCCGATCACCGAGCCGGGCTGGAACGACAGCCGGATCGCGGCGGCGCTCGCCGAACTCATGGCCCGCCTGGGTTACCACCGCTACGGCGTGCACGGTGGCGACCACGGCTCCTTCATCGCCCCCGGTATCGGGCGCATCGACACCGAGCACGTAGTCGGTGTGCACGTCAACGCGCTGGTCACCTTCCCCACCGGCGACCCCGCCGACCTGGCCGCGCTCACCGACGCGGAACAGGCGCGGCTGGGCGCGATGAAGAAGTTCCAGGACGACGGCTCGGCCTACATGAAGTTGCAGGGCTCCCGCCCGAACACCATCGCCCAGTTGCTCGCCGATTCCCCGGTCGGTCAACTCGGGTGGATCGTGGAGAAGTACCGTGAGTGGTCCGACCAGTCCCACGATCTACCCGAACAGGCCGTCCACGTCGATCGCCTACTGACCACGGTGAGCATCTACTGGTTCACCGACACCGCCCGCAGCGTCGCGAACTTCTACTACGAACGCTTCCACGACGCGACCATGTTCGCCCCGAAGCCGAAGGGCACCGTGCCGACCGGCGTAGCGGTGTTCAAGGACGGCGACTACGCCATCCGCCGCTTCGCCGAACGGGCACACCACATCACCCACTGGTCGGAGTTCTACTCCGGCGGGCACTTCCCGGCACTCGAGGTCCCCGACCTACTGGTCGGCGACATGCGGGAATTCTTCCGCTCCCTCAGCTGACGAGGTTCGCCCCTCCCACCACGGCGTCCGTGTCTCGCTCACGATCCGTCGGTAGCGGTCTGCGGCTTTGACACCGCCGATGCCACGTGCTGACATGCTGATGGCGGAGTGGCTTTCGTGGAGGGGTGGGGCGATGACGAAGGTGAAGATCGAGCAGACCGTCGAGGTGAGCTTCGTCGTCCGCGTGTTCCTCTGGATCGTTCTCGCGGCGGGGATCGTTGTCGTCGCGATGCACGTCGGGAACGCGCGGTCTGTCGCTCGCCAGAATGTTCCCGCGAATCCGATCGCCGCGATCGAGCAGTTGGTCCGAGGAGAGCTGCGGTGGCCGCCCGGCGCCACGACGACGCTGATCGTCGCGATCACGATCATCGCCCTGGGCCGGCTCGCGCTGATTGCGATCCGGGAACTCGGCGCACGAGCAGGGCGAGCTGTCGACCAGAAGGCCCTGTTCATGGCAACCGGAAAGGCACTGGCACCACTCACAGCGACCACGGCCCGAGAAAAAGCGAACTCGCTCGGAATACGGCTCGGAGATGACGACGCTCCCGGCGTGTTCATCGGCACCTCGGTCATGGGCGCCGAGCGGCTGTACGGATCGCATCAAGATCTCTACTTGGATATCTGGGGTCCGCGGCAGGGAAAGTCGACCTGCCGGGCGATCCCCGCGATCGTTGATGCCCTCGGCCCGGTGATCGCGACGTCGAACAATCGCGACATCGTGGACGCGACCCGGCGCGTTCGCGCGGCGAAGGGAAGCTCGATCTGGGTCTTCGATCCCGACGGGGTGGCGGGCGAGGCGCCGGAGTGGTTCTGGGACCCCATCGCCTGGGTCGGCGGCGACGACGTCCGGGCCGCGCATCTGGCCCGTCACTTCGCCGACGCGGACAAACGCACCGATGCGCACGACTATTTCGAGATCGAGGGCGAGGAGCTACTGGCCGCACTGTTCCTGGCCGCGTCCGTCGACCGCCGTTCGATCGTGCAGGTGTGGGAGTGGGTGACCTATCCACAGGACACCGAACCGCTCGAACTGCTGCGCAAGCATCAGCGTTCCTTCGCGGCGGCGGGACTGGCGGCGGTGTACAACATGGACATACGCCAGCAGCACGGTATCTTCGGCACCGCCAAGAAGATGGTGCGCTGCCTCAAATTCACCGGTATCCATCCGTGGATCACCCCGGACTCCGATCGGCAGTCGTTCGATGAGGCCGAGTTCATCGACACGCGAGGCACGTTGTACGCGTTGTCGATCGGAGGGCGCAGTGCGGCGGCGCCCTTGATCAGCGCCTTCGTCGAGGCGGTGCTGGATGTCGCGGCAGCGCGGTACGGGACCGGCACTCCGTCGCTGGCGGTCCTGGACGATGCCGCCAACGTGGTCCGCTGGCGCGACTTTCCGCAGCGGTACGGCTATTACGGCTCCCGCGGCGTCGTCGTGATGACGCTGCTGCAGTCCTGGGCGCAAGGAGTCCGCTGCTGGGGCCGAGACGGAATGAACGAACTGTGGTCGGCCGCGACGATCAAGTCGGTGGGCAGCGGAGTCGACGATGTTCCCTTCCTGCGTGATCGGATGGACGGAATCGGCGATCACGATGTCGAGTCACGAAAGGTCACGGTGTCGACCCGCGGTATCGGATATTCGAAGTCGATCACCTCGACAAGCACGCTCGGCGTCTCGGAACTGCGGTCGTTACCGCGGGGCCGAGCGGTACTGTTCACATCCGGCACACCGCCGGTGCTGGTCGAGACCGAACCATGGTGGGAAGGGCCGCACGCCGACGAGGTGCGGGCATCCATCGACCGCTACGGGATCCGCAGCATGCGGAGTCTGATCGAGCGCGGAGATGATTCCGGGCAACCCGGCCAGGTGTACGACGGCCGGACCGACGCGAATGTGCCGCCGTCGGAGCGAGATCCGATGTGATGTCGTCCGGTCGCGGTGGTGGTACCTTGAACGCCGAACCGGCCGGGCGCGAGGTTCTGTGACCACGATGGTGGAATCAGGCGCGGCGCTCGGCATCGTTTTCGTACCGCTCGACCGGACCGATCGCCGGGAGTCGGGCGGTGGGGTGGGTTGCGGGGTGTGACGTCTGATGGGTTCCTTATGGCGCATGAGACGCTCGGCTGGTGACACAGCGGAGTTCGCGGGCCGGGGGCAAGATGGGGCACCGCGCTTCGTCCCGAGCCCCGCGATGGTGCGTGCGGTCGAGCATCGCACCCGGTTGCTGCTGCAGCGCATGAAGGTGCGCGAATTGCTGACCATGCGCCAGCTGATCGACCGCTATTGCGAATTCACCGGCGCGACGGTGGTTCTGCAGGAGAAATTGCTGCCGGTCGATTGTTTCTTCGCGATCACGCTGAAGCTTTCGACGCCGCCCGACACCTATGTGATCGCGTATCAGAAGGCGACACCCGCCTGGCATCAGGACCACGGGATCGGGCACGAGTTCGCGCACATCATCGCCGGGCACTACGAGAGCGAGAACGTCCACCGACATTCGACGACGTCCCCGGAGCGGGAATGGGAAGCGGAGTACACGGCGAACCTGCTCGCGCGGTGGTCCTATGAAGTGGGCCGGGTGCTCGATCGGCAACGCGCGATCCGCCCGTTGCAGCGGTCCGAAGACCCGTCGCTGCCGCTCCAGGAGAGAATGGGCTGGCTGTGATCTACATACCGCACGGGTGGCTCATCGCGGCCTTCACCGCGGCCATGATCTGGAAGGCGAGCCAGTATCGCCGAAATCAGGATGTCGCCCTGCTCGCGGTGGTGGGGGCCTTCTTCTTCCTCGCGTCGGGATATGCGTTCGGCGAGTACGTCCAGGACCGCTCGGACCCGTGGCTGCTGACCGCGATGGGATACGAATTCGTCGGCACCGTCCTGCTGATCGGGTCCAAGGTGTGCATCGTGGCGTTCTTCGTGCTGGCCTCCCGGCGCACCGCGCAAACGAAGAAGATCATGGCCGCGCTGGGTATTCCGCTTGTCGCGTCGATCATCGTCCTTTCTGTGTGCGCCGTCGTCGCGGGCCCTGACGCGAAGCCCTACGGGTTCAGCGACCCCGCCGTGGTCGGCTTCAACCTCGGGGAGAAGGTGATCACGTTGCCGGCCGGGTTGCTGATCGTCTTCTACTGCTTCGCCTATTTGCGTTTGCTCTCGGGGACGCCGGCCCATGGAATCATGCTCGCCGCGGTGGGCGCGGTATTGATGCTCGCCGCCACCGTGACCTTCACCGTCCAACTCGGGTACTACGCGGCATCGGCGCGGCCACCGCGGGCGCTCGTGGCGCTGGGGCGGTGGGAGGTCTATCTGGGGCAGTTCGTCTTCCTTCTGGGTGTGTCCTGGTACGGCTTGGTGATGCGGATCCGGGCTGTGGTCGTCGGTCTCGGGGCGTTGCGCGACGTTCTGTTGCTGTGGCGGCTGTGGCGTTTCGCGGTCGGCGTGATCACCCGGTTCCTGCCGGAACGGCGAATGCCGGGTTTCCGCGCCCGGCAACCCTTGGCGGCCGTCATGGAATGGCGCCAGGCGATGATGGTCGACATTCGCGATGCCCTTATGCTGCTCAGCCCGCAGATCGACCCGATGTCCACCGCCACCGTTTCCGGGTACGCGCGGGAACTCGAGCGTGTCGCCGCGGCCAACCGCGAGCGGCCGGTGCTGTACGGCGAGCCGCACCGCGCGGCCGTGGACACGGCTGATACCTTCGACGCGGACCGTAAATTGCTCGTGGCCCTCGGGGGAGACATGATTCGGGTGCGTCGTCGATGGGTCCGGCCCGCTGTGAGAGTGTGACCTGATGTTTCGAGCGGAGGTCGTCGGCTGCGGCATCGGAGGGGCGTGTGCCGCGCTCGCGATGGCGAAAGTCGGTGCCAGCGTTCAGGTCTACGAGACCGCAGCGCGCAGTGCCGAGATCGGCGGGTGGGTCACCCTCGGTCCCGCGGCGTCGACCGCGCTCGACCGGATCGGTCTGGGCGAGCGGGTCAGGGCGGCCGGATTTCCGGTGGTCAGGGTCACCACCGTCGACCTGGTCACCGGGCGAACGGGATCTTTCGCCCGGACCGAGCCCGGCCATCGCTGGTCCAGCACCCACGTGTGGCGCAAGGATCTGCTGGCGTTGCTGCGCGAAGGCATGGAAGAAGCGGATGTCCCGTGCGAATACGGCACTCGCGTCGATCCCGGCAGGCGGACAGGTGATCTGCTGGTCGGCGCGGACGGTGCTCGTTCGGCCACTCGGCGCATGCTCGGCGACCTTCGTGAGCCCACCTACACGGGCCAATCGATCCGGTACGGGCACTGCCCGATTCCGGCGGGTGGGTTACCGAGGAACGTGCTGCACTTCTGGTCGCACTCGGCGGGCGTGGTGGGATACGTGGGGGACGACCGTGACGGATCGTTCTGGTTCAGCAGGCGAAACGTCGCGTCCGCGGCTTCGGCGGTCGACCCGGACGTGTTCCTCGAGCCATTGCGGGGCACCCCGGTGGCGGAGGTGCTGGAGAGTTCCGAGGTGAGCGCGCCGATCGCCCTCTACGAACTCGAACCCGAGGGAAACTGGCACAACGCGGATACCGTTCTGATCGGCGACGCCGCGCATGCCGTTTCGCCGGCAGCGGGACGGGGCGCGACCTCCGCCATCGAGGATGCGATCGTCCTGGCCAGAACCCTGCGCAGTGCCGACTCCATCGCCGCGGCGCTGGAGTCCTACACGGCGGTCCGCCGGCCGATAGCGCAAGCGACCTATCGGCCGGGACCTGCGCCGCGAGTCTCACCGGCGGATCTGCGACTCTGACTGCCAGGACCGCCAGGGTCTGCTGAACGCTTTCACCAATCGTGCTTCGGTACCAGCTCTGCCTTCACTTCTGCGAGGAGGTCGCTTTGGAGCGACGAGCAATGCGCCCACCAGTCGGGGTAGGTCACCGGGTCCCGAACGACGTCGTGCAATCCCCGTGCATGAGCGACTACGCGGTCCCGCAGAGCGTCTGAGCAGATGAGTTCCACTCGCTTCTCGGCCAGCCATACGCTTTCGATGAGCCGCTTCAGATCGGCAGGGGCTTCTCCGCGCTCCCGGACATCGAGTTCTCCTTGTAGCCGCTGTGCGGTCTCGAGGTAGTCGACTATCGCTGACTTCAACTCGTCTCTGCGGGCAAGGTGACTCTCCGCGAGGAACTTGAGCTTCGCCGCACGCGCCGAACTCCGCTGCACCGCAACGGTTGCCGATGCGCCGAGCCCCGCGCCGAGCAGCGGCAGCAGGCCCGTGACCAACGTTGAAACGATCCCTGTCGACATGCCCTCAATTCTCGCGATCGACTGCCGATCTTGATCCTGATTGCCCGATCTCACCTACCGGACCTCGTGTCGTCCGAGTGTGACAACCGGTGGCTCAGGCGTTTTCCCCACCGTCGCCCGGATCGGCGGGTCGGCGATAGAGTTCGTGCTGTTGGAGATCGCGCAGGATGTTGCCGACTATGTTCCCGAATGTCGATCGGCCGAGTGCGTTCAGTGTGCTGAGTTCGGAGAGACGGAAACCGATCGCCTCCACGCCCGCCTCGGACAGCTCAGCGCCCAGCCGGGATTCGATGTCGGCTTGCTGTGCTGCCGCGCCGTCGAGGAACTCGCGCACGTCCACGCCCAGCGCCACGGAAATCCCTTCGATGGTGCGGAAACTGGGATTGCGAACACGGCCGAGCCGGATGTGCGAGACCTGGGCCGGGCTCAGCGGATAGCCGAGCGCGGTCGAGCGCTCGGCGATGTCTTTGTTGGAGTAGCTCCGTGAATCTCGTTGCTGAGCAGTGACGATCACCCGATTGAGGTGCCGCGCGATGGGGCCTGCGTCTTCCGTCGGCTCGTCGCTGATCTGATCTCCCTCGCCAGACACGATCTGTGCCACCAACCTCCCGAGCCGGCCTGCCACTGTGCATAGATGGTATCCGGCGGTAAAGGATCTGAGCGCACTGGCTAGGCCCCTAGCGCTTTACAATCAGATCCTATCGCTCTACGCTCGTATCCGAACCGATTGTCGCCCGAAAGCCGGCTTCGTGTATCGACTATGGAGGGGATAGCCGATCTGCGAACGGCGGCGAATCGGGGAAGTCGAAGGGCAGACGGCCGAAAGCCGTCTGCCCTTCGGACGTGCTCAGTCCAACCGGCTCAACCTCGCGATGACGGTCGCCGCCATCGATGTCGGGTCGCCGTGATCGGGGCGTAGGACGATCTCGGCTTCTGTCGGCGCTTCGTAGGGGTCATCGATGCCGGTGAAGCCGCGGATCTCGCCGGCGCGGGCCTTGGCGTACATGCCTTTGGGGTCGCGGGCTTCGCAGACCGCCAGTGGCGTGTCGACGAATACCTCCAGGAACGGGATGCCCGCGGCTTCGTGCGCGGCGCGGACGCGGTCGCGATCGGCGCGGTAGGGGCTGATCAACGAGACCACGGCGACCACACCGGCCTCGGCGAACAGTTTCGCTACCTCGCCGACGCGGCGGACGTTCTCTTCCCGGTCGGCGGCGCTGAACCCGAGATCGGAATTGAGCCCGTGGCGCAGGTTGTCGCCGTCGAGGAGGAAGGCCGGGCGGCCCGCGGCCACCAACCGGCGCTCCAATTCGACGGCGACTGTGGACTTTCCGGAGCCGGACAGACCGGTCAGCCAGACCGTCAGGCCGCGGGTGGCGCGCTCGTCGCGCTCGACGGCGGTGGAGTGCCAGACCACCCGGGAGGACGGCAGGCTGGGGCCGGTGATCATGCCGGCGGCGACGGTGTTGTTGGTGGTGTCGTCGACGAGGACGAAGCTGCCGGTGGCGCGATTGCGGCGGTACGGGTCGAACAGCAAGGGCTGCCGGGTGCGCAGCTGGACGCGGCCGATCTCGTTGAGCGACAGCGACTCCGCGTGCTCGTCGCGATGCAGCGTGTTGACGTCGAGCCGGTAGTCCAGCGAGCGCACCTCGGCGGTGGCCGCCCGAGTGGTGTGCCGGATGGTGTAGGCGGCGCCGGGTGTCAACTGGGTGTCCTCGGCGAACCAGCACACCATCGCGTCGAGATCGCGGCCAGCGCTCGGCCGGTTGTTCGGACGACAGATCAGGTCGCCGCGGGAGATGTCCAGTTCGTCGGCGAGCTGGATGGTGACCGCCTGCGGCGGAAACGCTTCCGCGATCGGTGCGCCGCCCGGCCCCCAGATTGCCGCCACCGTGGTGGTGAAACCCGAGGGCAGCACCGCCACTTCGTCACCCGGCTTGAAGACCCCGCCCGCCACGGTGCCCGCATAACCGCGGAAGTCCTGCGCGTGGCTGCGGGTGACGTACTGCACCGGGAAGCGGGCATCGATCAGGTTGCGGTCGGAGGCGATGTGCACCTCTTCCAGGTGGTGCAGCAGGGGAGTGCCCTCGTACCACGGCATGCTCGCGCCCCGGTGCACGATGTTGTCGCCGTGCAGCGCCGACACGGGCACGAAGGTCAGATCGGAAACGTCGAGTTTGGAGGCGAACCGGGCGAATTCCTCGCGGATCTCCTCGAACCGCTCCTGCGACCAGTCGACCAGGTCCATCTTGTTCACGCACAGCACCAGGTGCGGGATGCCGAGCAGACTGGCCAGGAACGCGTGCCGCCGGGTCTGTTCGACCACGCCCTTGCGGGCGTCCACCAGGATCAGCGCCAAGTCGGCCGTGGAGGCGCCGGTCACCATGTTGCGGGTGTACTGCACGTGGCCCGGGGTGTCGGCGATGATGAATTTTCTTCTCGGCGTAGCGAAATAGCGATGTGCCACGTCGATGGTGATGCCCTGTTCGCGTTCGGCGCGCAGGCCGTCGGTGAGCAGGGCCAGGTTGGGGTAGTCGTCGCCGCGATCGCGGCTGGTGCGCTCCACCGCGGCGAGTTGATCGGTGAACAGCGTCTTGGAGTCGAACAGCAGCCTGCCGATCAGCGTCGACTTGCCGTCGTCGACGCTGCCCGCGGTGGCCAGGCGCAACAGTGTGGTCGTCATCAGAAGTAGCCTTCGCGTTTGCGGTCTTCCATACCTGCCTCGGAGATGCGGTCGTCGGCGCGAGTGGCGCCGCGCTCGGTGACTCGCGCCGCGGCGACCTCGGCGACCACCTCCGCGGGTGTGGCCGCGGCGGATTCGACGCAGCCGGTGCACGTCGCGTCGCCGACGGTGCGGAACCGCACGGTGGCCTCGTAGGGCTGCTCGCCGGCGAGCAGGTGCAGAAAACGGGTGTGCGCCAACAGCATTCCATCGCGCTGCACCACCGGCCTGCGGTGGGCGTAGTAGAGCGGGGGCAGTTCGATGTCCTCGGCCGCGATATAGCTCCAGATGTCCAGTTCGGTCCAGTTCGACAGCGGGAACACCCGGATGTGCTCGCCCGCGCGGTGCCTGCCGTTGTAGAGGTTCCACAGCTCGGGGCGCTGTCTGCGCGGATCCCACTGGCCGTACTCGTCGCGGAAGCTGAACACCCGCTCCTTGGCGCGGGCCTTCTCCTCGTCGCGGCGCGCGCCGCCGAAGACCGCGTCGAACGCGCCCTCCTGGATCGAGCGCAGCAGCGTCGTCGTCTGCAACCGATTGCGGGAGGCGCGCGGCCCGGTCTCCTCCACCACCCGTCTCGCATCGATGTCGTCCTGGACCCGCCCGACCACCAAGCGCAGGCCCAGGCGCGCCACCGTCTCGTCGCGGTAGGCGATCACCTCGTCGAAATTGTGCCCGGTGTCGATGTGCAGCACCGGGAACGGCAGCGGTGCGGGCCAGAAGGCCTTCGCCGCCAGGTGCAGCATCACCACCGAGTCCTTGCCGCCGGAGAACAGCAACACCGGGCGCTCGAATGTCGCTGCCACTTCACGGAATATGTGCGCCGACTCGGCCTCGAGCGCGTCCAGATGGGGCAGCTCGTAGGTGCTCGCCGTCGACTTCGCGTACTGGCTCACACCGCAAAACTAGAACACGTTTCGGTTGTTGGTCAATGGTTTGCGCCCGCCCGACTTCGCCGTCACCGCGTCGGCGGCGGCGACCAGCGCGCCGCCGCGGCGGGCGATCTCGGCCCCGGTGACAGAGCGGCCGACGTACATCGTGAGCACCATGTTCTGCCTGCCGTCGGCGTCGTAAGTCGGCGCGGCGAGCAGGCTGACGGCGTGTTCCTTGCGTGGTCGCAGATCCGCGCCCAGGTACACCCGCTCGCCGAGGCTCGTCACCAGCTCACCGACCAGTTCTCGCAGCTCGGGAGGCAGATCGCGGTCGGCGACTCCGGCCAGCAGCGAGTACAGCCGCCGCCCGGCCGTGGTCATGCTCTCCACCAGGAAGCCGCGCTCGCGGCATTCGGCGACGACTCGGCGCAGCCGCGCCTCGTCCTGCCGCAGCGGCACCGCGGGCGGCTTGGCCAGCCAGTCGTCGAACGCCGCGTCGGTGTCCCAGAGCACGTACATCAGGCCGACCGGCGGCGCGAAATGGTAGGCCGCGCCCACCTTCACCAGGCCGGGACCGGTGCTCTCCAGCACCATGATCTGTTCGCCGACCACCGCCGACGCGGTGCAGGTGGTGTGGTAGCGAGCGGAGAGTTCCGCCAGCTCGGCGCGGGCGAGAGCGGAGACGGCGAAACTGTCCTGCGCGACCCGGCCCGCGGCGATCAGCGCCGGTCCGAGTCCGTAGGTGCGGGTGCCCGCGTCGCGCACCAGGTAGCCGCCCGAGGTCAGCTCGGTGAGGATGCCCAGGCAGGTCGGCTTGGCGAGGTCGAGTTCGCGGGCGAGCTCGGAGAGCCCGAAGCGTTTTCCGCGCTGTTCGACGAAGAAATCCAGGACCTGAACCACCCGTGCGGTGGGCGCGGACCGACGGCCGACCATTGACCACTCCTAGAACACGTTCTAATCTTTCCCTAATTGAAATGTACCAGAGTGGTACATATTTGGAACACCGGAGAGAGCCTCTTGCTGACACAGCCGTTCGCGGACGCCATCGCCGCCGCCGAGCAGATCATCACCGGAGCCGCGCACATCCGCACCGAACAGGACCTCGTCGAGGGCTACGACTATCTGGCGGGCAGCATTCGCGCGTCGTTGCAGATGGCCTGGGCCTACGAGCGGGATTTCCCGTTCTTCGTGATGTCCACCGGCCCCTACACGAAAATGGGCTTGGACAACCCCGACACCCTCTATTTCCACTCCTATCTGCGGCCGGACGCGGAATACGTGGTGACCGGCACCCGCGGCACCACCCGCGACCTGAGCTTCCAGGTGCTCAACGGCAATTATTCGCCGGTGGACGTGCCCGACAGCCTCACCGCCTTCGACGACCGCGAACTCGACATCCGCCCGGACGGGTCCTACGAGATCCGGTTCGGTCCGGGCGAAGCGCGCCGCGGTTACGTGCACCTGGGCGACGACGCGGCGATGCTCGTGGTGCGCGAGGTGCACAGCGATTGGGCCACCGAGAAGGCGGGCACGATCCGCATCCAGCGGGTGGACCGGATCGGCGACGCGCCGCCGCCGCTGACCAAGGACGTGCTCACCAAGCGGTACGGCGTGGCGGGCAAGATGCTGGTGTCGCGGTTGCAGACCTTCCTCGCCTTCCCGGAGTGGTTCTATCTGAACCTGCCGGTGAACACGCTGACCGAGCCCAGGCCGACGCCGGGCGGGCTGAGCACGCAATTCTCCTCGGTCGGTCACTACGACCTGGACGACGACCAGGCCATGATCATCACGGTGCCCAAGTCCGACGCCCCCTATCAGGGCTTCCAGCTCGGCAGCATGTGGTACCTGTCGCTGGACTACATCAACCACCAGACCAGCCTCACCGCCGACCAGGCGCAGGTGGACCCGGACGGGATGATCCGGCTGGTGGTCAGCGAACGCGACCCCGGTCTGGCCAACTGGATCGAGCGCACCGGGCACGCCAGGGGATACCTGCAGTTCCGCTGGCAGCGGTTGTCGCGGGAGATGAAACCGGACGACGGGCCGACCGTGGAAGTGGTGCCCGTCGCCGACCTGCCCGCCCGCTTGCCGTTCCACGACCAGGCGAGCGTCACGCCGGAGCAATGGCGGGCCCGGATCGCGGCGCGTCAGGTCGCCGTGGCGGAGAGGATGCTGGGCTGATGTTGTTGCAGGACAAGGTCGTCGTCGTCTCCGGCGTGGGGCCGGGGCTGGGGCGCGCGATCGCCGTGCAATGCGCGCGGGCGGGCGCGGACGTGGTGCTCGCCTCCCGGACCGAGTCGCGGCTGACCGAAGTGGCCGAGGAGATCACCGCACTCGGCAGGCGCGCGGCGGTGGTGCCGACCGACATCGACGACGAGGCCGCGGCGGTCAACTTGGTCGAGTCCGCGCACAGCGCGTTCGGCAAGGTCGACACGCTGGTGAACAACGCCTTTGCGATTCCGCCCATCGTCGACCTCGCCGACGTCGACCTGGACCAGGTGCGCGCGGGCTTCGAGACGAACGTGCTGGCCGCGTTGCGTCTGACCAGGCTGTTCGTGCCCGCCCTCACCGAGACCAAGGGATCGGTGGTGATGATCAACTCGGCGGTGCTGCGCCACTCGCGGCGGACTTTCGGGCCGTACAAGATGGCCAAGGCCAGCCTGCTGGCGCTGGCCCAGAGCCTGGCCACCGAACTCGGGCCGAAGGGCATCCGGGTGAATTCCGTCGCGCCCGGGTACATCTGGGCCGACAACTTGAAGTGGTACTTCAACTATCTGGCCAAGCAGCGGGGCACCACTCCCGAGGAGGTCTACACCGAGACCGCGAAGACCACCGACCTGCGCAAACTTCCCGAACCCGACGAGATCGCCGACGCGGTGGTGTTCTTCGCCTCCGCCATGGCGCGCGCGATCACCGGCGCGTGCCTGGACGTCAACGCCGGCGAATACCACCACTAGGAGATGACCGTGATCGGTAGGGACGACGTCGGGACCATCGAAGACCTGCACGCCTCGGCGACCAAGGTGGTCGGGTTGGACGATTTCGGCACCGACGACTACCGCGAGGGACTCGCGGTGCTGCTCGAGTCCTATGCCAACGACGCCGAACTGACCCCCTTCGGCAACAAGGTGAACCGCGCGTTCCTGCGCGGCGCGTTG
>NZ_BAFS01000126.1 GCF_000308415.1 Nocardia asiatica NBRC 100129
GCGGAACTGCCGCCCGCACTGCGGCAGTTCCTCACCTGCACCAGCGTTCCCGCCTGGTTCACCGAGCAACTCGCCGACGAACTCGTCGGCGGCGGCGCGGGCCACCAGCTGTACGAACTCGACCGGGTCAACTTCCCGCTCGAATCCGTCGTGCGCGGCGGCGAAGTGTGGTTCGCCTGTCATCCGCTGGTGCGCGCCCATTTCCTCGCCGAGGCCCGCCGACTCGGACCGCAACTGTGCGCGGATCTGCACCGCCGGTCGGCCCACTGGCTGCGCCGCGCGGGCCTGCCCGCCGCAGCGCTCGGGCATCAGCTCGCGGTCGCCGACCGAGAAGACCTGTGCGAATTCTTGTCCGCGTGCGCGTTGCGCATCGTGCTCGACGGCGAGGGCGCGATGCTGTTCGATCAGGTGGCCCGATCGGCGCCCGCCTTGCTCGACGATCCCTTCCTGTGGCTGGTGCGCGTGGTGGACGCGCTCGTCGCGGGCAGCACCGCCGCCGCGGTCGCGTGCCTGGACACCGCTACCGCGCGACGGGTCGCGAAGGGGTCCTTCGCCTCCGCCGAACGGCTGGACGCGCTCACCCTCGCCGCCACGATCGACGTCGCGGCGACCACCGGCGCGCTCCTGCCCCGTTTCCCGGACCGGGTCGCGCCGACCGGCGACCCGGATCTCGACGCGTACGCCGCGATCCAGGTCGCCACCGCCTTCGTCGCGAACGGCGCGGTCGCCCACGGTGAACAGCTGCTGCACTCCGGCCTCGCGGTGGCCGAGCACGCGGGCCGCCCCCGTCTGGTACTGCGCGCGCTGACCCGGCTGGCGTTCGCGGCCGACGCCGTCGACGCAGCCACCGCGATGCGCGACCGGGCGGCGCGCGCGCTGGCGATCGCGGACGAACACGGGCTGTCGGAGGTTCCGGACGCGGTGCAGGCGACCGCGATGGTCGCCTACGGCGCCTACCTGCAAGGCGAGACGCCCGACGCCGCGCAGGTCTGCGCTCTGCTCACCGAGCGCGTCGACCACGACGGATCCTACGGACCGGTGGCGGGCTGGCGCGGCCATGTGGTGGGCCGCCTGCTGCATCTCGAGCAGGCCGAGGAGCAGTCCACCGCGGTCGACGCGCTACGGCGCAGCCTGCTGGTTCTGCTGGAACGCAAGGCGGTGCCCGCCGGGACGGGCAGCTTGATTCTGCCGGTGGTGTGGGCGCTGCTGCGGGTTCACGATGCCAGGACCGCGCAATTGCTGGTCGAGCGCGCACGCGGCATCGTGGGCGAACTGCCCGAGGTGCGGTTGGCCGACGCGGCTCTGCACGCCGCGGCCGATCGCCGCAAGGCGAGCTGCGCGGCTCTGGAACCGCTGCTCGACCGGGCGGGCGAGTTGCGTCCGGTCAGCGCGATCACCGGATGGCTGTTGTACTCCGCGGCGCAGCACGAGGCCCGGGCACCGGCCAAGGCCCTCGCCGCTCTGGAGAACGCGCTCGGTTGCGCCGCGCCGCACCGGCTGTTGCGGCCGTTCCTCGACGTGCCCGCCGCGATGGGATTGCTGGACAGCTACGCGGGACGTTTCGGCCGGTCGGAGAGTTTCGCGGAGTCGATCCGGCGGCATCCCGCCGCGCACCGCAGGCCCGCCTACCCCGCCCTGACCCACACCGAGATGACCGTGCTCAAACAGCTGCCGTCCGGGCGTACCGCCCAGCAGATCGCCGAGGACCTCGGCGTCTCGGTCAACACGGTGAAGACCCACCTGCGCGGGATCTACGGCAAGCTGGGAACGAATTCCCGGGTCGACGCCCTCGACCACGCGCGCCGCGGCGGGCTGCTCTGACGCCGGTGACCGGTCGTGGTCCGCTTCCCGGCGGCGGGCGTGGCCTTACGCTGGGTTATGGCCCTCTCACGTCGGAGATTGTTACGAGTCGGCGCCGCAGGGTCGGCCGCGCTGCTGGTGGGAACAGCGGCGGCCAGTAGCGCTCGATTCCCCGCCCCCCGCAGGCTCGGCGATCCGTTCGCCCTGGGCGTCGCCTCCGGCGATCCCGCGCCCGACGGTGTGGTGCTGTGGACGCGGCTGGCGCCGGACCCGCTCGCGCCGGACGGATTGGGCGGCATGCCGGTCGACCCGGTGACCGTCGACTACGAAGTCGCCCACGACGAGCACTTCCGGCAGGTGGTGGCACGCGGGTCGGCGGTGGCCACCCGCGCCCTCGGCCACAGTGTGCATCCGGAGGTGCACGGGTTGCTGCCGGACCGCTGGTATCACTACCGGTTCCGAGCCGGCGCGGCCGTGTCACCGGTCGGCCGGACCCGCACCGCCCCGGCGCCGGGACAGCCCATGTCCCGGATGCGTTTCGCGTTCGCCTCCTGTCAGTCGTGGAGCTCGGGCTACTACACCGCCTACGAGCACATGAGCCGAGAGGACTTGGATCTGGTCGTGCATCTGGGCGACTACATCTACGAGCGGGCCTGGGTGCGCGGCCGGTCCGGCGTGACCATGGGTCCGAACTTCCGCGACGAGGCCGTCGACCTGCCCGGCTACCGGCTGCGTTACGCGCTGTACAAGGCGGAACACCCGCTGCGCGCCGCGCACGCGGCGTTCCCGTGGCTGGTCACGATGGACGATCACGAGGTCGACAACAACTGGGCCGCGGGCGCGCCCGGCATCGGTCTCGACATCTGGCGTGTGCCCGCCCTGTTCCGCCGCCGCCGCGCGGCCGCCTTCCAAGCCATGTACGAGCACCAGCCGCTGCGGCTGGCCCAGCTGCCGTCCGCGGCGGGGATGCGGATGCATCGCCGCTTCCGGTTCGGCGACCTCGCCGAGATCAGGATGCTCGACACCCGCCAATACCGCACACCGCAGGCTTGCGACGGCGCGGTGGTCGACAACTGCGCCGAGCGGTTCTCCTCGGATCGGACGATTCTCGGCGCGGCGCAGCGTGATTGGCTGCTCGACGGCTTGACCCACTCGACAGCCCGCTGGCAGATCCTCGGCAATCAGGTCGGCATGAGCCAGAACGACTCCGATCCGGGCCCGCGGCTCAGCGTCTCCACCGACGCCTGGGACGGTTACGTCGCCGATCGCAACGCCGTGCTCGCCGCCGCCGCGGCGCGCGGCGCGGGCAACCTGGTGGTGATCACCGGTGACCGGCACGAGAACCAAGCCGCCGATCTGCGACGCGACTACACCGATCCCGCCGCGCCGGTCGTGGCGGCGGAATTCACCGGCACCTCGATCACCAGCAACGGCGACGGAGCCGACCTGAGCGACAAAGGCCGCGCGCTGCTGCGCGCGAACCCCGACGTCAAGTTCTTCAACGCCCAGCGCGGGTATGTCCGGGTCGAACTCGATCACCAGCTGTGGCGCAACGAATTCCGCGTCGTCCCGTACGTCCGACGTCCGGGCGCGCCCATCCACACCCGCGCTGCCTATGTCGTCCAGAACGGGATTCCCGGCGTCGTCGAGGCATGGAATCCCGGTGATCCCGCCCCACCGGCGCCCTCCGCAGAAGCC
Organism: Nocardia asiatica NBRC 100129; assembly: GCF_000308415.1. Lineage (GTDB taxonomy): Bacteria > Actinomycetota > Actinomycetes > Mycobacteriales > Mycobacteriaceae > Nocardia > Nocardia asiatica. The sequence continues at coordinate 3,499 of NZ_BAFS01000126.1, forward strand.
GCCGGTCAGGCCGGCGGCGGCCGTGGCACCCGTTGAGCGTGCGGGCGGATCCGGCGCCACGCGGGCCGCGGCTCAGCGGCTCACCGACTCCGAGCGCAGGATGAGCACGGTGATCTCGCTCGGGGCGAACACCCGCAGCTGCGGCCCCCAGAACCCGGTGCCGCGGCTGGTGTAGAGCTGAGTGCGCTCGCCGTGGCGGCTCAGCCCGGCCACGACGGGCTGGTCGAGCCGGACGAGGTAGTGGAAGGGCCAGATCTGCCCGCCGTGGGTATGGCCGGAGATCTGCAGCGCCACCCCGGCCGCCGCGGCCTCGGCGACCTGCTTGGGCTGATGGGCGAGCAGGACGACCGGCGCGTCCGGGTCCGCGCCCGCCAGCGCGGCGGGCAGGTCGGGACCATGACCGGCCAGGCCGATCCCGGTCGGGTCGTCGATGCCCGCGATCACCAGCCGATCGTCGCCGCGGCGCACCGTCTCGTGCTGGTTGTGCAGCGGCCGCCAGCCCAGTGCGGCCATGTGATCGATCCAGCCCTGAGCGTCACCGAAATACTCGTGGTTGCCGGTGATGTAGAACCGGCCGAGTTCCGCCTCGACCTTGCCCAGCGGATCGACCTGCGCGTGCCGCCGAGCCACCGATCCGTCCGCGAGATCGCCCGCGTGACAGGCGATGTCCGGGCGCTGGGCGTTGACCACCTCGACCACGCGTTCCGACCAGCGCAACCGGTCGAGCGCGGCGTAATGGGTGTCGGTCACGACGACTATGCGCAGTCCGTCCAGCGCCGGTCCGAGACCGGGAATGCGCACCTGCTCCGTACGCACCCGAGGCACCCGGCGCGCCTCGGCCACACCCCACGCCACCAGTGCCGTCGCGACGGCGAGCACGCCCACCGCGACGATCCGGGAGCGAGCCGGATCGCCGACGCCCGCGACAGTCAACCCGGCGCGGGCCAGGTTACCCAGCACCGACCAGCTGAAGAACACCCACATCACGCCGAGCAAGGTGTCACCGACAATCGCGGCGGCATCCGACTGGGCGCGCCCGTGACCGAGGAACATCGACGCGGGCAGGCCGACGAACCCCAGCAGGAACACCGCGGAGCCCAGCCAGAACAGCGGTCCGGATTCCTGGGTCGGCGCCGCCACCAGAGTCCACCAGGGCAGCAGGAACAGCACAGCGGGAATCGCCAGGAACAAGATCAGGCGGGGCACAAACTTCAAGAGGGCTCGTCCTCGTGCGCGGGTGTAGCGCGCGGTCCCTCTCCGGCGCCATGGGCACTTTCGACCATAGCAGCGGCTACGCCACACCGAGCCGGTCGGCGGCGACGGCGAGATCCTTGTCACCGCGTCCGGACAGGCACAGCACGATCACCGACTCCTCGGGCACCTCGCCGCGGTCGGCCATCTCCATCAGGTAGCCGACGGCGTGGGCGGATTCGAGCGCGGCGAGGATGCCTTCGGTATGGCTGAGTGCCTGCATGCCGCGCAGGGCGACGGCGTCGGTGGCGGCGCGATAGGTCACGCGGCCGCTGTCCTTCAGGTGACTGAGTTCGGGACCGACACCCGGGTAGTCCAGCCCCGCCGCGATGCTGTGGGTCCGCGCGATCTGGCCGTCCTCGTCCTGCAGCAGATAGCTGTAGGACCCGTCGATCTCACCCGGGCTGCCCATGCAGAGGGTCGCCGCGTGCGCGCCGGTGTCGATCCCGAGGCCGGCGGCTTCGACGCCGATCAGCCGCACTCGCCGGTCGCCCGCGAACGGATGGAACACCCCGATGGCGTTGCTGCCGCCGCCCACGCAGGCCAGGACGTAGTCGGGCAGCCTGCCTTCGGCCCGCACGATCTGGTTCCTGGTCTCCGCGCCGATCACCGTCTGGAAGTCCCGCACGATCCGCGGGTACGGCGCGGGTCCCGCCGCGGTGCCGAACAGGTAGTGGGTGGCGTCCACGTCGGACACCCAGTCGCGGACCGACTCCGTGATCGCCTCTTTCAGCCGCCGCGAACCGATGTCGACCGGCCGCACCTCGGCGCCGAGCAGCCTCATCCGCACCACGTTCGACGCCTGCCGCCGCATGTCCTCGGTGCCCATGTAGACCACGCAGGACAATCCGAGCATCGCCGACACCGTCGCGACCGCCACGCCGTGCTGGCCGGCGCCGGTCTCCGCGACGATCCGCCGCTTGCCCATCCGCTTGGCCAGCAACGCCTGCCCGAGCGCATTGTTGATCTTGTGCGCGCCGGTGTGGGCCATGTCCTCGCGCTTGAGGTACACCCGGACGCCCGGCACGCCCAGCAACTCCCCGAACCGCCGTACCTGGTGCAGCAGCGTGGGCCTGCCCACCCGGTCGCGCAACAGCTCCCGGTACTCGGCCATGAACCCGGAATCGGCCCGCGCGAGACGGTAGGCGTCCTCCAGGGCCAACAGTGCGGCCATCAGGCCCTCGGGGACGAATCTGCCGCCGAACACGCCGAACCGCCCGCGTTCGTCGGGGAACATCTCGTGCCGGTAGCCGCTCACCGCCACGTCGTGGTCAAGCCTCATCAACACCAACGCTTTCACCGCCAAAGAGCCGACGGGTCAGTCTGTTCCGCTCGCGCTAGCACAACCCCACGGGTTGGCAACAAGCGAGTTAACAGACTAGATCGTTCGGATGGCTAAGGTGTTCTCACTGGTGGAGGCGGTCGGCCCGGCCGGTCGCGGCGCGCGTGGCTACCGGTCGGCAGGCACCGTGGCGGAGATCTGGGCGACCAGGCGCCACGGCCGCTCGGTGTCGGTGGTGGCCTTGCCGCTGGTGAGAATCGCGCCGGAGAGCCCGCGCGCCGGGTCCGCCCAGCCGTACTGGGTGGTCAATCCGCTTCGCCCGAAATGCGATCCGGTGTCGCGGCCGAACTTCGACCTGCGTCCGCCCAGTTCGAAACCGGCTCGGCTGACGCGTCCGGCCGCACCGGGTATCCACCGAGCCGGTCCTACCGCCTCGGCCAGCGTCTCCGGCCGGATGATCCGCCTGCCGTCCGGTGCGCCGCGCGTGAGAATCTCGTAGAAGCGCGACAATTCGGCCGCGGTGGTGATCAGGTTGCCCGAGGGCAGCTCGGCGGTGAGGAAGGCGTCGGTGGCCGCCCGGGAGGCGCGGTCCATTCGCCCGCCGATCGCCTTGCGCGCCAAATAACTCGCCGTCCGCGACGGCGCGGGACCGGTCTTCACGCTGGGCACGACCTTGTCCAGATCCTCGGGCCGCACGCCGAAGTTGGTCCAGCGGAAACCGAACGGCTCCAGCACCTGCTCGGCCAGATGCTCGCGCATACGCTTGCCGGTCGCGCGCCGCACCAGCAGGCGCAGGACCAATCCCAGGGTCAGCGCGTGGTACACCCGGAACCGTCCCGGTTTCCAGCTCGGAACGAGATCGGCCAGCGCGCGCACCGCCAGATCCTCGTCGAGCACCAGATCGACGCCCTGATAGGGCGGCGTGACGAACGGGATCCCGGCGGAATGCGAGAGCACGTCGCCGATCGTGATGGCCGCTTTGCCATTCGCGGCGAACTCCGGAATGTAGCGCGACACCGGCTCCTCCAGAGCGAACGCGCCCTGCTCGACGAGCATGAACATCAGCGCACCGGCCACGCCCTTCGCGGTCGAGAAGCCGCAGAACGGCGTGTCCGGGGTGGCCAGGACCTTGACCGCGTCCGGCCCGTCGCCCGGCGCGTTGCCCCAGCCGTGGCCGATGGTCCGGTTCAGCACGATCCTGCCCTCGCGGCGCAGGCAGACCTGGATCGCCGGGGTGCTGCCCAGGCGATACCACGCCTGGACCGCCTCCCACAGGGATTCGACATCGGCGCGGCCGAGCCCCGCCGTCGCGGGGTCGTCTTCGGGGCCCCGGGTCGTCACCGCGTCCAAGTCGTCGACGATCGTCACCGATCCAGCCGTTGCTGTGCTCACCCGGCCAGCTTATCGACCGTCCGCGGGTGCGCCCGCAGTCCTGGGCGGCGACGCCGACCACCGGCCTCGTCCTCGCGGCTCCGAGCGAAGACGGCGAGCCACACCCGTGCCCGGTCGTCGAAGCCGAGTTCCGGACAAGCGTTCCGAGTTGCCGAAACCGCGGGACTCGGCAATCCTGGGCCCTGTCATTGGCATCGCCCGGGAGTCGACATGCCGATCCTGCTCGCCCGCGTCATCGCCGTTCCGGTCAGTCTCTGGCTGATCGCCGTCCTCGCCTTCGATCCCGACTACCGCGCGGACAACATCTTCGCCCTTCCCGATGCCGCCTTCTCGTTGCTGCTGCTGATCGCCGCCGCACTGCCCGCCCGGCCTGCTATCCCCGCCCTGATCGCTGGCTTCCTCTTCGGCGCGGGTGTCATCACGGTCGCCGCTCTCGACCGCTTCGACCGCGACAACACACCACAGGGCATCCTGAACCTCGTCATCGCGGCGATCTACGTCGTCTCCGCCGTACTGCTCATGCGGCGAAAGGAAACCGCGGCCGCCGTCTAGGGGCCGCGCGAGCTGTGCACCGCCGCCATGCCGCGCCACGCCTGTCGAATGCTCGCCGACACAGCGGGTGAATTCGCCTGGGCGGGTGAACCGCCTTGCCGATCGGACGGCACTCCGTACGGAATCGGGGACCGCGGGGCGCCGCCGGTCGTCCGGCGCGGCTCACAGCGGCGCCGACCGCCACCACTGGTCGAAGAGGTCCTGACCGGTGTGGTGATCCCACGACACGTCGATGACCACCCACGCCAGGGCCGGGTCGTCGAAACCGACCGTGAGCAGTCCCGTGTCGCCGCCCGGGTAGTGACTCCAGCGCACCCGCCCGGAACCGGACGGCCTGCGCCACGTGTCCCGGCGCGTGGTGTCGTTGTCGATGTTGGTGTCGAACGTCGAGTCGCGCCGGGGATCACCGCGCCGGAAAGACCACACGTACCAGTGAATGCCGTTGTCCTGGCGGCATTCGACCGCCGGGGCGCCACCGTTGTTGACCACGTCGATGTCGGTGCATCGTGCCCCCTGATAGCCCGACTCCTGCGGTGTGGCCGGGAGCAGACCTGGCAACAGTGCGACGAGTTCGGCATTGCGTCCCCAGGCGGAGGCGGCCACCGGGGTGCTGGTGGCGCTGGACGGCGCCGCGGTCGCGGTGGAGGTGACCGATGACGGTGCGATACCGGGGATTCCGGCTCCGGGCACCGTACTCGAGCGAAAGAGAACCACACCGGCGAGCGCCAGCAGCAGAACCGATACCGCAACCGCGGTCACCAGCAATCGCGGCGATGTCCGGGCAGTCGGCGCGGCCTGTGACGGCGCGGCCGATCGCGGGACGGGCGGTGCGGGCGGCGGGGCGAATGCCGCGGCGGCAGCGGCGGCCAGCGCGCCGCAACTGTCGTAGCGGTCTTCGGGCCGCTTCGCCATCGCGGTGGCGACGACGGCGTCCAGCGCCGCCGGCAGCGCCGGGTCGGCCACCGAAGGGCGCGGCGGCGGTTCGGCCAGATGCGCCCGCAGCACCGCCGCAGGGGTGGTGTGCGCGAACGGCATCGCGCCGGTCAGCATTTGATAGAAGGTCGCGCCGAGGGCGTACACGTCGCAGCGATGGTCGAGCGGCTCGCCGCGGATCTGTTCGGGGGCGACGTAACCGAGCGTCGCGATCAGCGCTCCGGCGGCGGTCAGGCCAGTGGTGTCGTCGCGGCTGCGCGCGATGCCGAAATCGGTGACGAAGACGTGGTCGCTCCCGTCATCGCCAGTGGCGACCAACAGGTTGGCCGGTTTGACGTCGCGGTGCAGCAGGCCGCGCCGATGCGCGGCGTCCAGCCCCGCGGCGGCCTGAGCCAGGATCTCGAGCGCCCGGCCCGGCGGCAGCTCGCCGGGCCGCCGCCGGATCAACTGCGCCACATCCGAACCCGCCACGTACCGCATCGACATCCACAGCTGGCCGTTGTCGCTGCCGCGATCGTAGATCTCCACGATGTTCGGGTGATCCAGTCGAGCGGCCAGTTCGGCTTCGCGCTGGAATCGGGCGCGGAATTCCGCGTCGGCGCCCGCGGCGGGGTCCAGAACCTTCAGCGCCACCGAACGCGGCAGCCGCGGATGACGCGCGAGATACACCGTCCCCATGCCACCCGAGCCGAGCGTGCGCTCGATGCGATACCCGGCGAACACCGAGCCTGGGCGCAGCGTCATACCCTTCCCGTCCTCGGTTCAGATCGGCGCACCGGCCCACCATCTGTCATATACGTCCTGGCCGCCGCTGCCGCCGGAAGCGCCGACGGTGCAGAAGCTGCGGTGATCGGTGAACGCCACGTCCAGCAGGCCGAAGCCCGCGATACTGTCGGTGGCCCACCGGACCGTGCCCGTCCCGGACGGTCGGGTCCACGCCTGTTCGCGCAGGCCGGCCCGGCCGGCGGTATCGGAGGTGTAGGTCACCGGACGACGCGACGGGTCGCAGCGGATGTTGACGTTGATCCCGTCGTCGGTTTCGGCCGGGCAGTGCAGCCAGGTCCCGCGGTCGTCGTTGAGGGCGCAGCGCATCCCTTGGTAGCCCACGCCTCCGGGGTCGGCGGGGAGCAGGTTCGGGAACGCCTCCACGATGTAAGCGGCGGGTCCCCACGCGGACGTCACCGCGGTGGTGGCGACCGCGGTGGTGGTCGTGGCCGGCGAGACGGCCGGCGAAGGGGCGGCGACCGGCGTCCCGTCGGATCGCTCGGCGGTTCGCAGCAGGACCGCCGCCAGGATCGCGACGACCACCACAGCGACCGCCCCGGCGATCAGCGCCGACCGTCGGCCGCGCGCGGGCGCAGGGGGCGGCGGGAACGCCGGGGCGGGCGGGACCGGCGGCGGCTCGAGCGCCCGCAACGCCGCGGCTGCCAGTTCCGCGCAGCTGCCGTACCTGGCCGCCGGGTTCTTCGCCATCGCCCGGGCGACCACCTCGTCGACGGCCGGTGGCAGCGTCGGGTTCGCCCGCGACGGGCGCGGCGGCGGCTCGTACAGATGCGCCTGCATACTGGCCGCCGGAGTGCGCGGGCCGAAAGGCACGGAGCCGGTCAGCAGCTCGTACAGGGTGCAGCCGAGGGAGTAGATGTCGGCGCGGTGGTCGAGCGGAGCGCCGGTGAGCTGTTCCGGAGCGGCGTAGGCGAAGCTGGCCAGCACCGATCCCGTGGTGGTCGACGACGCGGTCGCGTCCATCGAGCGGGCGATCCCGAAATCGGTGATGCGTACCGCGTCCGATCCGTCGTCGGCCGTCGACACCAGGATGTTCGCCGGTTTGACGTCGCGGTGCAGCAGTCCGCCGCGGTGCGCGGCGTCCAGTCCGCGGGCCGCCGCGGCGACGATCCGCACCGCACGCCCAGCGGGCAGCACCGCCGGGCCGCGGCGCACCAGCTCCGCGGCGTCCACGCCGTCGACGTACCGCATGGCGATCCACAGCAGGTCGCCTTCGGCGCCCCGGTCGTAGATGGAGACGACGTTCGGATGTTCCAGCCGGGCCGCCAACTCGGCCTCCCGCTCGAACCGAGCCCGGAATTCCGCGTCCGCACCCAGACCCGGATCGAGAATCTTCAGCGCGTCCCGGCGAGGCAGTCGCGGGTGCTCGGCGAGATAGACCGCCCCCATTCCACCGGCCCCGATCCGGCGCACGATGCGGTAGCCGGCGAAAACATCGCCAGGTTGCACAGACACGACGCGTCCTCCTCCCTGACCGAGCAGAATACCGGCCAGGGCGGGATCAGCGGTTGTGCAGCCAGCTCTCCTTCAGTTTCCAGTGGTTGTCCCACCACGCCTGGACGACGGCTGGATCGGCGTTCCAGGGCGGCGGTGGGGACTCACCCGGGAAGAGGAATGGTTCCTCTGGTGCGGCGGCGGTGGTCGGCGGCGGGGCCGTCGGTTCCGGGGAGATCGTCGTGGTGGGCCGGTGCCGGTCCGGCGTCGGCTGCTGTTCCAGCGGCGGTGCCGGAGCAGGCGGAATGATCGGTTCGACAGGCATTTCGGCCGGGGCGATCGGAGGCTGCGGCGCCGGTTGCGGTGGCACCGGCGGTCCTGGGTACGGCCCGGGGACGGCAGCCGAGTCGGGCGCCACAGGGACTACTTCCGGCGCGGGCGCAGGGGGCGCTGCCACGGGATTGGGTTCCACGGGCTGGGCAACGGGGACCGGCGCCTGCACCGGGCCGCCGACCTGCTCGTTCGCTGGGCGGTCCTCGCGCGCCTGCACGACCGCGACCGCGGCTCCGCCCAGCAGCGCGGCCGCGGCCGCCCCCGCCAGGATCCCCCGGCCGACATGTCGGCGATGGGCGACCGGCGGTGCCGTCGGCGTGCTTCGGAACGGAGCGGCGGCGACCAGAGCGGCCCCGTAGGCGGCCGCATTGACGTAATCGGGCGCCACGACCACGGGGCCGGGGAAGCCCTGCCGCAATGCCGAGGCGATGTCCGGATCTCGCACCGACGAGCCGCACAGGACGACGGCGTCGGGCAGCAGTCCCGCCGCCTCCAGCGCCGACTGGATCCGGCTGATCGCCGACTGCGCGGTAGCGGCGTCGACGACGCCGGAGGACCACGAGTCCCAGGCTCGAACGTCCTCCCGGTTCGGCCCGACCACCAGATAGGACGTGTGGTAGCCGACGACTTCGAGTACCAGCAGGGTGTCGTGCTCGGTCGATCCGGGCAGGTCTTCGACCAGTGCCAGCAGCGCTGTCTTGGCCGACACCAGCGAGGACGTTCGCCATGCCGCCGAGGACAGCTGCGACACGATCGCCCGCCGCTCGGCCACCGTGCGGTACGCCACGGCGACGTCGTCTATCTCCGCACCGGCTCCGTCGTCGGCGGTCAACGCGTCGAGGGTGGCGGCGACCGACGCGGCGGTCGAGTGCTCGACCGGCCGTTCCACTTCGCGCAGGACCTTCGGGCGGGTGCCTCGTCGCGCCGTCGACGACAGCAGCACGCCCCGCACCACGGCCTGTTCCGCCGAAATTCCGACTGTGGCCCTCATGAGATCACCTCTGCTCGAGACCGGTCTTGAAAGGGGTTCGTCACCGCGGTCGCCAACGATTGGCCCGGGTTCGTTTCGAGCCGTGCACAGTCACGCGACAGCTTTCGCCTACGCTCACGACACTCGACCCGCAGCCTCGAACCGAACGGCGCGGCATTGCCATAGGAAGGGGCGCCTCGATGACCACCACCGACCACAACGACACGCTGCGCGGGCACGGCAAACCCGCTCGGACCGCAACCCCGTGGTGGCGCGTGTCGATCGCGGTGATCACGCTGCTGGTGGCCGGGTGTTGCGTAGCGACGCTGTGGTTGCTCATGTCGGATGCCGCGTTTGCGTATCTCGCGCTCGCAGGCTGGGCACTTGTCCTGCTGGGCGCGCTGTGGCTGGTGATCGGGCTGTTCGGTGCCATCCGCTACCGCCGCTACCGGCGGCTACTCCTCGCGCCCTGCGCGGTCGCGCTGACCTGCGCCCTCGCGTGGACCGGCCTTGCCGAGAACCTCGGATGGCGGGTTTCCATCGGCAGTCTCGAACGGCTCGCGACCGGTTGCGAAGCATCGGCCCACGGTCGGTACGGCGTCTACACCATCACCGCAGTGGTGAAACGCGACGACGGCTGCCTGCTCTACACCGACGGAGGTCTCATCGATTCCGTCGGATTCGCCTATTTCCCCCACGGCGCACCCAGACAGGGCTCACCGCGCTATGACGGCGACGTCGGCTATACGCCCCTGGAAGGCAGCTGGTACCGATTCGTCCAACGGTTCTGATCATGCTGCCACCACCAGGGCGGCGAACACCGCGCGTATTGGAGACCTGCTTCGCCCGCCGTATCGAGCGAGGCGCCGCCAGATGCGACGAGCGAGCTCTCGTTCAGCCCGCCGGCGGAGGCGGCGGCGCGGGAAGTGGGATCACGATGCCGAAGGGGAGGGTGATCCCGGGTGGCGGCGTGGGAACCGGTTGCGGCGCGGGCGCTGGTTCGGGTTCCGGCGCGGGCGGCGTGGTCATGGCCGGTTCGGTGCCGCCGGGAGCGGCATCCGGCTCCGGGGTCTCCGGGGTGGACTCCGGCCGCGGCGCGGCGGGGGCGGGACCGGTGGCCGCCTCCGGCTCCGGTTGCGTGCAATCGCCTGCTCCGGCCGCACCGAGGTCGGGATGCCCGGGTGTGCCCGCGTTGTCCGGGTGGCCCTGTGCCGCGGGGTTGTTCGGATCGACCTCGGGTAGCTCCCCGGGAGCCGCGCCATAGGGCTGCCCCGGCGCGAGCGGGATGCGGGCGATGCCGGGCTGTCCCGGTTGTGGCATGGGCGCGGGGACCGGTTGCGCCACGCAGGGATGCACCGGCGGTGGCGGTGGGCAGAAGATGCCGCACGGAATCGGCGGCAGACCCGGAATCGTGATCATCACCTGCGTCGGCTGCGGCCGCGGCCGGGGCAGCGGCAGCGGCGCCGGACCCGCCGCCCGCGCCTGCTCGGCCGGATCGACCGTCGGAGCACTGGTTTGCACCGCGGACATGTCCGAGCCCCGCGACAACGTCCCCGGCGCCACCAGATCCGGCGAAACCTCC
>NZ_BAFS01000125.1 GCF_000308415.1 Nocardia asiatica NBRC 100129
TGATCGCATAAGCCTCGACGTCGCCGCGGGCACTCTGAACCTGCTGGTCGACGCCGGCGAGCTCGCCCGCCGCCGTGACGGTTGGAAACCCCCTGCCGCCCCGCTACACCCGCGGCGTCCTGGCCAAGTACACGAAGCTGGTGGGCTCGGCTTCGATCGGGGCCGTCTGCGACTGACGGTCAGGGCCGCTCCGTAGCCACATCCTGCTCGAGGGGATTATCGGTCGCGCCGTCGGAGCGGTCCGCTGAGCCGACGGCCGGCTACATTAAGCTACTAAATCGTAGCTACGGTTGCAAAGCTACGAATTTGTAGCTATGTTCCTCGTGTGAACGCGATGAAACCCTCCGAGAAGGGCCGCCGCACCCAGCTCGAGTTGCGTGCCGACTGTCATGCGGCCGTCATCGCCGAGGCCGCCGAAGCGGGCGTGGGACGGCTGGCGATGGAAGGAGTCGCACGGCGGGCAGGCGTCGCCAAGACCTCGCTCTATCGGCACTGGACGACGGTCGAGGAATTGCTGATCGAAGCGCTGGCCCAGGCGTACCCCGTCGAAGTGCCCTCTCCGGCGGGAGGCAACCTGCGCGGGGACCTGCTGCGCGCCCTGGAGCAGTTGACGGAATGGCTGTCCGGCCCGACCGGCTCGGCCACGGCCGCGATCCTGAGCGAGCGGCAGCGGCGGCCCGAGCTGGTCGAATCGTTGTACCGCAATGTCTTCGACCTGCGCGGCGGCCGGTTCACCCGCACCGTGCTCGATCACTACGCGGGGCTCGGCGAAATCGACGCCGCACTCGTCACGCCGATAGTCAGTGATATCGGCGAGGCATTGGTGATCAAGCATCAGATCGACACCGGGCAGTGGCCCGACGAGCGCGTCCGGACCGCGATTGTCGACGAAGCCCTGCTCCCGGCCCTCGGATTCCCCTCTCCCGGAGCGAAGAGAAAGACGACATGACAAACGCACCCCTGAATTCGGTCCACGTCGATTGGTCCGCGATCACCGGCGTCTCGCGCACCACGCTGACCACGCACTTGTGGACCGCGCCGCCACTGCGCCGAAGCTCGCCGATCCACGACAAAGCCTTCGAAGCGCTCCGCGCGCTCGATGCCGACCTCGTTCGGTTCCTGCCCTGGTACTCCCATCCGCGCATCGCGGTCGCGGAGCTGCACCCGCCCACCGCGAGTGAGACGTTCTGGAACTTCGAGCTGCTCGATCCGCTGGTCGAGGACTTCATGGACGCCACGGGCGGCAGGCCGGTGGTCGCGAACTTCGCGACCATCCCGGCCTGGATGTTCCGCACCGAGGAGCCGGTCGCCGTGGCGGAGGACCCGGACGAGATCCACTGGGACTACGAGCGCGGCACCGAGTTCCGCGACCCCACGTTCACCGAGGTCGCCGACTACTTCTACCGCGTCGCCAGCTGGTACATCGCGGGCGGGTTCACCGACGAACTGGGCCGCCGCCACGAGTCGGGGCACCACTATCGCTTCGCGTATTGGGAAGTGCTGTGCGAACCCGATCTGTGGCACCGGATCACACCGGAGGACTACACCAGGCTGTACGACGCGATCGTCGAACGGCTTCGTCCGCTGGACCCCGACATGAAGTTCGTCGGCTTGTCGCTGAGCCACGTCCACCGGCAGCCCGAGTACTACTGGCAGTTCCTCGATTCGGCCAACCATCGGCCCGGCGTCCCGGTCGACGCGTTCTCCTATCACTTCTACGCCTCGCCCGACATCCACAACCCGTTCGGCCCGGAGGGCAACGCGCCGTACGCGCACTGGCGTGACATCTTCTTCGCGCGGGCCGACGGATTCCTCGAGCAGGCGCGGTTCATCGAGGGCATCCGGAGCAGGCTCGCCCCGGCCGCGAAGACGTTCATCAACGAAGTCGGTACCTATCCGGCTGACGTGATGAATCCGAATCCGGAGATTCCCGAGGAATACTGGGCGCTCAGCGCCGCGGTCCAGTCCTATCTCTGGGCCGAACTCGTCGCGCTCGGCGTCGACCTGGTCGGCATCGCCGAATTCATGGACTACCCGGGCATGATCCCCGGCACGTCGCTGATCGACTGGGAGACCGGCGCCGCGAACTTGCGCTACGAGGCGCTGGCCTTGCTGCTGCGGCACTTCGCCCCCGGCGACGAATTGGCCGCCACCACCACCGCCTTCCCCGACGCTCGGATGCACGTACAAGCGTTCGCCACCGCGTCCGGCGCACGAAAACTGTTGCTGGTCAACAAGTCCGACGCTCCGCTGTCGGTCACCCTCGCGGCCCCCTCCACCCCCGTGGGTCTCGAACAGGTCGGAGCCAACGGTCTGCGAGCCACGCCGACCACCGACCCCGTCCTGGTGCTCGACGGTTTCGCCACGGCCGTCGTCACCTGCTGAGACCGAAGGCGGATCACCGTTGCCTTGGGCGCGGGCGAAGTTTCTCTATCGCGCCCGGTCGCGCGTATCCGGTGCGCTACGAAGCCCCGCGCGGAGGGAAAGCCCGCCGCGCGGGACTGCGAGGCCGTACTACTCGCCCGCGGCTGCCCGGACGATCAGGTCACCGACCACGTCCGGCCTGGAGACCGAGACCGCGTGGGAGGCGGCCACTTCGACGGTGACGGCTCCCGCGCGTTCTGCCATGAACCGCTGCGCTTGCGCCGGGATGTTCTTGTCCGCACTGGTGACCAGCGCGAACGACGGGATGGTCCGCCACGCGGTGGCGGTCGCCGGCTGCTGCAAGGCGTCGAGGGCGACCGGCCGCTGTGTCGCGGCCATCAGCTCGGCGGTGGCGGCGGGAACGTCGGCGGCGAACTGCTGGTGGAATTCCTCCGGCCGGATATAGAGCTCGGTGCCGGTACCGCCGTCGGGCAACGGGTAGGCGGCGGGCCTGGTTGTCGGCCCGAGCGTCGATCCGGGGAACTTGTCGGTCAATTGCAGCGCGCTCTCGCCCTCGTCGGGAATGAATGCGGCGATGTAGACGAGTGCCCGGACCTCGGACTTCCCCTCGGCGGCGACCGTGATCACGCTACCGCCGTAGGAATGGCCGACCAGAACGCACGGCCCTTCGACCGAATCCAGGACCGAGGCCACATACGCGGCGTCGCTATCGAGGCCGCGCAGCGGATTGGCGGCCGCAATCACGGAATGTCCTTGTGCGCGTAGGCGTTCGATGACTCCGTTCCAACTGGACGAGTCGGCGAACGCCCCGTGCACCAGCACGATGGTCGGCGCGGGAGAACTGGTGGAATCGGTGCTCACGAGTGTGATTTCCTTCGTATTCGATCGTCCGGTGCCTCAGGCGGAGTGCAGGGCGGCCCGCAGCGTGGCGACAGCCTGCGCCACCGCGCCTTTGGCCGCCTGCGTGTCGTGCAGCGAGTTCACCATCACGAAGTCGTGCACGATGCCGCCGTAGCGCACCTGGGTGACCGGCACGCCCGCGGCGCGCAATTTGCCCGCGAAAGCCTCGCCCTCGTCCCGCAGCACATCGGCCTCGGCCGTGATGACCAGCGCGGGTGGCAGGCCGGCCAGCTGATCGACGGTCGCCCGCAGGGGCGACGCGGTGATCTGCGCGCGCTCCTGCGCGCTGGTGGTGTACTGATCCCAGAACCACTTCATGCCCTCGCGGGTGAGGAAGTATCCCTCGGCGAACTGCTGGTAGGAACCGGTGTCGAAGTTGGCGTCGGTCACCGGGTAGAACAGCACCTGCTGGACGAAGGAGACGTCGCCGCGCTCCTTGGCCATCAGGGTCAGCGCGATGGCCATGTTGCCGCCGACCGAGTCACCCGCGATGGCGATCCGGGACGAGTCCAGGCCCTTCTGCGCGCCCTCCGCGGTGACCCACTGGGCCACCCGGTAGGACTGCTCGTTGGCGACCGGGTAGCGAACGTCCGGGGACCGGTCGTATTCGGGGAAGACCACCGCGGCGTGCGCGCCCACGGCGAGATCGCGTACCAGGCGGTCGTGGGTGTGCGCGTCGCCGAAAACCCATCCCGCGCCGTGGGTGTAGACGATCACCGGCAGCGTTTCGGTGGCGCCCTGCGGTTTGACGATCCGCACCCGCACCGAACCGGTCGGCCCGCCTTCGACGGTGATCCACTCCTCGTCGATCTCGGGCTTGAAGATCGGCGAGTCCTGCACGCCGTCCACCGCTTTGCGGCCTTCTTCGGGTGGGAGCTGGTAGAGGAACGGCGGTTGCGAGGTCGCGTCGACGAACTCCTGCGCCGCGGGTTCGAGCGAGATGCCCAGCGGGTTTCCTGACATGATCATGCCTCTCTCGTACGGGGGTGGGGAAGTGGTGGGGCTCAGGCCGTTCGAGCGATCGCCTCGGTGATGACGGCCCCGCCGTAGGAATGCCCGGCCAGCAGCACCGGGCCGTCGATCTGTTGTACGAACGACTCGATGTAGGCCGCGTCCGCGGACAGGCTGCGATTGGACACCGGGGGTACGGCGACCCGATGGCCCTGGTCGAGCAGTCGTTCGGTGACGGGCGACCAGCTCGAGGCATCGGCGAAGGCGCCGTGCACAAGAACGATGGTCGGACTTGCCGGGGCGGACATGGTGGTTCCTTTCTCCAGCGTGGAGTGGTGGCGCTGGGGCCGACTCAGTCTCGACCGGAACTCTTGCCCGGCGCCCCTCCCCACGGGCCACAAAAGCCTCCGATCAGGACACGGCCTGCTCCATCGGCAAATCGATCCGGGTCGACCGGAAGCGCTGCTGATACTTGCGTGGGGAGATGCCCAGCCGGGCGACGAAAGCCCGGCGTAACGCCTCGCTGGTGCCGTACCCCGCGGCCATGGCGGCCTCCGTCACGCTGTATCCGGCATGCAGCATGTCCCTGGCCATTCCGAAGCGGATGAACGCGACGTATTCCGCGGGCGAGCGCTCCAGTTCCGCGCGGAACAGCCGGGTCAGGTGCCGCACGCTCACGCGCGCATGGGCGGCCAAGGTCTGGACCGTGTGCGGATACGCCGGATCCGCGCAGATCAGGTCCACCACGCCGCGGACCAGCGGGCTGCGCGGCACGGGTCCGCTCAGCGACGCGGAGAACTGGGATTGGCCGCCCGCGCGCTGCATGTAGACCACCAGCGACTGCGCCACCCGCCGCGCCACGTCCGCGCCGTGATCCTCCTCGACCAGCGCCAGCGCGAGATCGACGCCCGCCGCGACCCCGGCCGAGCTGTACAGATTGCCTTCCCGCACGAAGATCGCGTCCGGGTCCACCTCGACCGAGGGGTACTGCCGCGCAAGCTCGGCCGCGAATTTCCAGTGGGTGGTCGCGCGTTTGCCGTCGAACAGTCCCAACTCGGCCAGGACGAACGCGCCGCTGCAAATGGACGCCAGCCGCCGGGTATTGCAGGACAGTCGGCGGGCGGCCGCCAACAGCTCGGGAGTGACGAATTTCCACGGTGGGAGTTCGCTACCCGGGATCACGACCGTGTCGAAACGGCCCGCGTCGGCGGCCGCGCAACCGACCTCGACTCGCGCGCCGATCGAGGTCTGCGCGTCTTTGCCGTCGGCCGAGACGATGACCACCTCGTATCCCGCCAGCGACTGGTTCGCCTCGACGAACACCTCCGCGGGCCCGACGAAATCGAGCATTTTGACGCCGTCGAACACCAGGACGCCCACCCGCCTGCGAGGCCGGGCCGCGGAATTGGAAGACATGGCCACATTATTGTGGAGGCACGCCTCCAGAACAAGTGGTGTGGGATACCTCGCACGTAGATTGGTACGGTGAGCGCATGGGACGGCCGCGCCAGTTCGATGAATCGAACCTGCTCGACGCCGCGACCGAGCTGTTCTGGTCGAAGGGGTTCGACAGCACTTCGGTGGAAGACGTCTCGCTCGCCACCGGCATCGGGAACGGGAGTATCTACGCCGCGTACGGCAGCAAGCGGGGCCTCTTCCTCGCGGCGTTCGAACGCTATTGCGAGGGCCGCGCGCGCCTGGTTCGCGAGGCCGTCGGCGCGACGGGCGGCTCGGCGCGGTCCGCGGTGCGCGCGCTCTATCAGGCGATCATCGAAGACTGTGCCGCGCATCCGGATCGGCGCGGCTGCCTGATGATCAACAGCATCGCCCATCTCGGCACCCGGATCCCCGAAGTCGCCGCCATCGGGGCCCGGACGACCACGGCGATGGAGCAGGGCGTCGCCGACCGGCTGCGGCCCGCGATGCGCGATGCCGGAGACGACGACGAAGCCGCGCTGTCCGCCCTCAGCGCGACGGTCGTGGTGGTGGCCCAGGGGCTGATCCAATTGAGCCGCTTGGGAACTCCCGCGCAGCGGTTGCACGAAATCGCCGACGTGTCGAGCGCGGCCTTGCCGCAGGCATGGGCCGATCAGCTCGTGCACTGACCCGGGTCGTGGGATCGGCCGACTGCCCGGCTCGGCTCCGTGTGCCGAGACCTGCTGCGGTGCAACGCATTCGGTGACGCGCAGCAGTTCAAGGAAGCGTGCTGACCGTGCGCCCATCCGTGACCCGCAGAAGGTCCAGCTTCCCCGCATCGCTGCTCGCGCCCGCCGCGGTATAGGTGACCATGCGCAGATCCGCGCCGGGAACGACGAGCACGTCGCAGTCGAGGGTGATCTCGCCGACCTCCGGATGCCGGATCGTCTTCCGGTCGCTGGTGTGCTGGGACGCCGTCGCCGTCGCCCACAGGCGGGCGAAGACGGCGGAGGTGGTGCGAAGCTCCCGGACGAGGCGATCGAGCCGGTCGTCGGCGGGATAGCGCGCTGCCGCGTCCTTCAGATCGGCGACGATGGACGCCGCGAAGGCGTCCTCCGCTCGCTCGGACCGGAACGGGCGTACCGCGGCGCGAGCCGGGCCGGTGCCGAAGACGGCATGCGCGAGATTCCGCTCGCCGGCCGGGACCAGCGCGGGGTCACCGTGCAGGGCGCTCCACATGCCGTTCCACCACACCAGCGTCCAGTCGGCGGTGAAGACTCCGATCGGGACGTCCCCTAGTCGCGAGACGAGCCGTTGGATACCAGGGGGCACATGTGTGCCGATCGTCCCGTCCCGGGGCGGCAGGAGCCCGGCGCCGCGATACAGCTCGTCGCGCTCGGCGCGGGACAGCTGAAGGACGCGGGCGAGGGCGCCCACCACCTGAGCCGAAGGGTTGCGCGCGCGTCCTTGCTCCAAGCGGAGTATGTAGTCGACCGAGAGCCCGGCCAGTTGCGCGAGTTCCTCCCGCCGCAGGCCCGGGGCGCGGCGGCCCGCGGTCACGACCAAGCCCGCGTCCGCGGGCGACAGACGATCGCGCCAGCCGCGCAGGAGCGCGCCGAACTCGGAGCCGGAGGTTGCTGCCACAGCCACCCGTTCATTCTCGCCGCTGCGGGCCGGACCAGCCTGGGTACTGCCGGTCCTAGTGACCGCCGCGGCACTGGTTGCGCCGGGCGCGCGCGACGAAAGTCGAGACTGCCCGACCGGGCGTGCCACATACGAGTGCAGGAGGACGCCATGCCGTCGACCATTGTGATGACCGGGGCGAGTCGCGGGATCGGCCGGGTGGCGGCGGAGCACATCGTTCGCGAGGCGGGCAAGGCGCATCTCGTGGTCGCCGCTCGCGGGGCCACCGGGGCACGGCTGGCGGCGGAGCTGGGCGGGAATGGGCGCCGGGTCTCGCACGTCGCGGTGGACCTGGGCGCGCTGGACAGCGTGCGATCGGCCGCGGACGAGATCCGCACCCGGCTCGACAGCGGCGACCTGCCCCCGCTGCACGGTTTCGTCGGCAACGCGGGAACGCAGTACACGAACGCGCTCACCGCGGGGCCCGACGGGTTGGAGTCCACCTTCGCCGTCAACGTGCTCGCCAACCATCTGTTTCTCCGCCTGCTCGAGGATCGTTTCCGCGCCCCGGCCCGGATCGTGATCACCGTGAGCGACACCCATTTCGGCGACTTCCGGCACAACTTGGGGATGGTGCCCGGCCCGGTCTGGCAGTCCCCGGACGTGCTCGCCCGCCCCGGCGCGTTCCCGAAGCCGGCCGGCACCGCCGCCGGACGCACCGCGTACTCGACGAGCAAGCTCGCCGCCATCTACCTCGTGCACGAGTACGCCCGTCGCCTGCCCGCCGGGATAGACGCGATCGGCTTCAACCCCGGGTTCGTCCCCGGCACCGACCTCGCCCGCGACGCGGGGCCGGTCTCCCGCTTCGCGATGCGCCGCATCCTGCCGTTGCTGGCCGGCACGCCGTTCGCGACCAGCCGCGCCGCGGCGGGGCGATATCTCGCGGACGTCGTCCTCGGCGTCACCGCGGCCCCCACCGGCTCCTACGTCGATCGTGGCCGCGTCACCCGGTCCTCGGAGGAGTCCTACGACCGGCGGCGCGAAGCCGAACTCTGGGCAACGGCGGAACGCTTGATCGCGACTTACGCCTGAGCACGGCGCCCCACACGTGCGGACCTCCGGATATCGGCCCCGCGACCGCTCAGAGGTAGGGGAAGCAATCGATGTCGCGGTGGGTGAAGCACGGTTGCTCGACCGGTCGCAACCAGCGGGCGGGGACCCGCATGGGTTCCACCTCGGGCAGGCGCACCGGCCGGTCCTCGCCGTCGAACAAGGTCCCGCGCACCCGGAACACGCCCACCGGCAGGCCCAGCTCGCCGGCTTGCTCCGCGGTCAGCACCACCGCGATGCGAGAGTTCGCGGTGATCCGCAGGCCTTCCACAATGGTCGGATCACTGGTGTCGTCGACCTCGGTGACGGTGAGCCGGAACCGGCCGCCCCGCAGCCACGACCAAGCCCAGGTTAGCGAACCCGGCTGGTCGCGGTCGGGGTACCGACCGCGCGGCAGACGCTGCGGGACCAGCACCATATAGGTGCACCCGACTTCGATATCGCGGGTCCGCATCTTTTCAGGGTGACTGCCGCACCGGCTCCCTGCAAGCGAACCAGCAAATCAAGCGCCCTGGTCGCGCAGCGAGTACGGGGCAACGGGCTTGCCGCCGCATCTTGCGCAGCGGCGGCGCGGGTCCACACACTCCGTCGCTGCTGCCCGCCCCCGGCCCACGCGGCCGGGCGGATGGCCGATCCTCAGCGTTCGACGCGCGAGCCGGACCCCTTGCCTGCGATCCGGCTCAAGGCGGCATGCGCAAGTGGCGCTCGGGCGAACGTCGCTTTCATGCGATTCAGTACGGGGGCGATCGGGCGGGGGTCGATGTCCTGAAGCGCCTCGGTGAGCAGGCGAATGGGTTCGGCGCAGGAGTCGTAGCGGGCGCCGGGCTCCTTTTCGAGGGACCGGTGCAGGATCGCGTCCACCTCCGGCGGTATCCAGCGCCTGCGTCCGGCGATCTTCGGCGGCGGGTCGTGCAACTGGGCCTGCGCGGTGGCCATGAGGTTGTCCCGGGCGAACGGCGTGTGCCCGGTGAGCAGTTCGACAGCCGAGCAGGCCAGCGCGTATTGGTCGGTCGCGGGGGACACCGTGCCCGCCCGGAGCAGTTCCGGCGCGGCGTAGGGCACCGAGACCACCACGAAACCGTCGGTCGCCAAAGGGGGCTCGGGCCGGTGCAGCCATCGGGCCGAGTCGAAGTCCGAGATCTTCACCGTCGTGGGCTCGTCCGTGCCGACGAGGACGTTCGCCGGTTTCACGTCGAGATGGACCACGCCGTTGGCGTGCGCGAAATCCAATCCCGCTGCGACATGGGTCAAGACGTGCGACACCAGTCGCAGAGTCGGCGGTTTGTGCGCGGAACGCACCAAAGTCGAGCCGGTCGCACCCGCCACGTACTCGTGTGCCGACCACAGCCTGCCGTCGCTTTCCCCATGCCGGTACATCCGCACGATGTCGGGGTGCCGCAGCGCCGACAAGATGTCGAACTCGTGCACGAACCTGGCTCTGGCCTCGGGTGACCGACTGTCCTGCGGCCCCAGGATCTTCAGTGACACCGGCCGCGACGTCTCCGGGTCCTCGGCCAGATACACCTCGCTGCTGCCGCCGTGACCCAGCCGGGCGCGCAGGACGAATCCAGCGAACTGGTCACCTGGTTCGAGCGGCACCGCCTCACCATAATGCGCCGCCCTCGGCCGCACGCCGGAGTTCGCCCACGTGTGCCCGAGGGCACTGGTGCACCCGGGTCACCCGGCTCTTCCGGCCGCGCGGGCGCTGTCGTTCCGCGTCGCGACCGCCGGGCCGGGCGGCAACTTTATGGTTGGCTCGGGCTCGGCAAGGATTCCGGCCACCGGTATCGAGCCCGACAGCCAGCGCAAGGACAGCCTGTTCTACATCGCGGACACCGGTGTCCGGTACGGCATCGAGGACGCCGACGCCCAGAAGGCGCTCGGCATGGACGCCGAACACGCGACGCCCGAACCCGCGCCGTGGCCGATCGTCGGACTGCTGCCCGGCGGCCCCGCCCTCGGCCGTCAGGAGACGATGGTGGCCCACGACGGCGTGGCTCCCGACGCCAACCCGGCTCGACAACTGGTGTAGTCGAAATAGCCGCCGCGGCGACGCTGTGCACCCGGGGTGACCAGGCTCACGATTAACGGTCGGCGACCTGTGAGTACCGGTTCTGACCAGTGGTTTGCTACCACACCGTGTGGTCGGCCGGTGGGAAAATCGAGTGATTCGTGTCGGTGCCGACCGGAATACTGGCCCGCGCCCGATGAGTTCGAGGAGTTGACGGCGTCTCTACCACTGTGGCGCCGGGACGCGAATCGATCACTGGGCAACGGGCCACATGTTCCTGTCGACCACCCACACTCCGGAGGTAACCGATGTCCGCCGAACCATCCGCTCCCGCCTCGGGAGGGCGGACACCGACCGTCATCCGGGTGCTGGTCCTCGCGACCTTCGTGGTGATCTTGAACGAGACCATCATGATCAACGCCATCCCGCGGCTGATGGAGGATCTGTCCATCACCGACCGTGCGGCGCAATGGGTGTCGACGGCGTTCATGCTGACGATGGCGGCGGTCATCCCGACCACCGGCTGGTTCCTGCAGCGCGTCTCGACCCGGACGGCGTACACGGCGGCGATGGGAGTGTTCCTGGCCGGTACCGCGCTGTCCGCGGTCGCGCCCTCCTTCGCGGTGCTGCTGGTCGGACGGATCATCCAGGCCGGCGGCACGGCGGTGATGATGCCGCTGCTGATGACCACGCTGATGACGGTGGTGCCCGAGCGCGACCGCGGCAGGGTGATGGGCAATGTCACCTTGGCCATTTCGGTGGCGCCCGCGATGGGTCCGGTGATCTCCGGCGCGGTGCTGCAGATCGCCTCGTGGCGTTGGCTTTTCGTGCTGGTCCTGCCGATCGCGGGCGTGATCACCTGGCTGGGCCTGCGTCAGCTGGAGAACGTCGGTGAACCGCAGTCCGGACAGATCGACGTGACCAGTGTGGCGCTGGCGGCGCTCGGATTCGGTGGCCTGGTCTTCGGGCTCAGCCGGTTCGAGAGCGGCCACCTCGCGGGCCCGGCGCTGATCGTGGGCGTGGGCGCGGCGCTGATCGCCGCCTTCGCGTTGCGCCAGCTGAGCCTGCAGCGCACCGGCACTCCGCTGCTGGATCTGCGGGTCCTGCTGTCGGGCACCTACACCAAGGCGCTGATCCTGATGTCGGTGGCGTTCATGGCGATGCTCGGCTCGATGATCCTGCTGCCGCTGTACCTGCAGAACCTGCGCGGCCTGAGCCCCTTGGCCACCGGCTTGCTGGTGATGCCCGGCGGCTTGGCGATGGGCCTGCTCGGCCCGACCGTGGGGCGGCTGTTCGACCGGTTCGGTGGTCGCTGGCTGGTGATCCCGGGTTCGGTGGGGATCGCGGCGTCGCTGGCCGGGTTCACCCAGATCTCGATGACCATGCCGTACTGGCAGCTGCTGGCGCTGCACATCCTGCTGATGGTGTCGCTGGCCGCGGCCTTCACGCCGGTCTTCACCCTCGGCCTCGGCGCGCTGCCGCACCAGCTGTACTCGCACGGCAGCTCAATGCTGGGCACCCTGCAGCAAGTGGCGGCCGCGTTCGGCACCGCCCTGGTCGTGACGGTGATGTCGGCGCGCGCCACCACGCTTTCCGCCGAGGGCGCCGACATCGTCACCGCCACCCTCGACGGCATGCGCCTGGCGTTCCTCGTCTCGGCGGTTCTGGCGCTGATCGTGATCGTCATGGCAGTGCTGCTGCCGAGCCGGGCCGCCGCCCCGGAAGCGCCGGAAGCAGCCGACGAGCCCGAGACCACCGCCCCCGAACTGATCAAGGGCTAACGAGGTTCGGCGGCACGAAGCTGCTGCCACCCGGACCGATTCCGCGGTTCGTGTGAAGTTTCCGAGCGACGGCGCGGCCTGGCCGCGCCGTCGCTTCGTAGTGGGACCGCCGTCGGCGACCGCGCCGTCAGCCTTTCGGCGAGGTCGGCGGATAGTGGGAGCGCCTGCCGGTGATCAGGTCGCGGACCTTGTCCACGACCGCGGCCACCAAGCCCACCGTTTTCAACGCGCCGGGGATCGGCGGCGTGCTGGGATGCGGTCTGGTCGGGGCCATGGCCTTGGCCTTGGCCATCTTCTCGCCCAGTTCGTTCGACTTCTCGGGTGGTATCGCGTCCGCGAAGCGCGGCCACACCTGGGACTGCTCGAACTCGATGTGCGCGCGAGCCGCCGGAATGAACTGGGTCAGCGCCTGCTCGAAGACCTCGCTGCCCGGCTCGGAATTCTTCAACCGCTGCAGCAATCGCTTCGCTTCGCTCTCCTGGATGATCGCCTGCTCGGCGAGGTCGTTGCCGTCCGGCACGGTCCGCCGGACCTCGGGCCAGAAGAATTGCTCCTCGATAGCCTCGTGCTGCGATTCCGCGATCACGAGCGTGGTCACCATGTTGCCGCGGGCGCGCACTTCCGCCTCGCCGCTGCCTCGCCCGCGCTCGAGGGACTCGAGCATCCCGAGCACGCTTTCGTGATCAGTGCGTAAGAAAGTCAATGCGTCCATAGCGCTCCTCCTTCTGGAAGTCCCCGAGCCGAAGTGCTCCCTTCGCGCAAAAGTCGATCGGCCAACGCACTACCACCCACTCGGCAGCACAACCACAGATCTCGGCTGCCGCGACCACACGCCATCGGTCGCCACCCCGGACGTTACGGCGTGAGCCGCCGATCACGACCGCACGTGCCGCGCGGCGGCGCCGGTGCTCAGCAACGTGAAGCCGGTGCCGCTCAGCAGGCGCTCGTCGAGCAGGTTCCGGGTGTCCACGATCACGGCCCGCTCGACGTCGGCCGCGATCCGCGCCCAGTCGAGGGAACGGAACTCGGGCCACTCGGTGAGGATCGCGATCGCGTCGGCTTCTTTCGCCACCAGATACGGGTCGTCCACCACTCGAATGCCATCGAGGCCGGGAGCGCCCGACTCCGGGACGCACGGATCGTAGGCGGTGACCGTGGCGTCGTGCCGGGAAAGTTGCCGCGCGACCGCGACGGCGGGGGACTCCCGCAGGTCCCCCGTCCCGGCCTTGAACGCGAGACCGAGCACGCCGATCCGCGTTCCCGTCAGGGAGCCGTCGACCGCACCGGTGGCCGCGCGGCGGATCTTGCGCAGCACCATCGCGTGCTGCTGATCGTTGGCGCGCAGTGCGGCGCGGAGCACGGCGAAGTCGACCCCCGCCGCCTCCGCGGCCCGCAAGAGCGCGCGCGTGTCCTTGGGCAGACACGAGCCGCCCCAGCCGGGGCCGGGCGCGAGAAAGGCCGGACCGATCCGATCGTCCATTCCCATCGCGTCGGTCACCTTGGTGATGTCGGCGCCGAGCCGTTCGCACAGGTGCGCCAAGGTGTTCACGAACGAGAGTTTCACCGCGAGGAAGGCGTTGCTGGCGTACTTGGCGAGTTCCGCGCTGGCCGAGTCCGACCGCAGCACCGGCGCGCCCGTTCCGGCGTACAGCGCCGCGACACGGTCGGCCGGCTCCCGATCCTGCTCGGCCGCGCCGACGACGACGCGGTCGGGCCGCAGGAAGTCGTCCACCGCGTGGCCCTCCCGGAGGAATTCCGGATTGCTGACGACCGCGCCGCCGGCGAGACCGAACAGGCCGGGGATGCGCGCCGCGGTCCCCACCGGAACGGTGGACTTGGTGACGAGCACGCAGTCCGGCGGCAGGATGGTGGACAGGCTGTGCAGCGCGTCCTCGAGCACACCCAGATCTGCCGTCCCACCCGCGCCCATGGGTGTCGGAAGGCACAGCAGCACCACTTCGCACTCGTGCAGGGCCTTCGGGTCCGATGTGAAGACGAGCCGGTTCTCCGAAAGCCCCTCCCGGACCAGTTCCGGCAAGCCGGGTTCGACGATCGGGACGGTACCCGCGCGAAGGGCCTCGATCTTGGACTCGTCGTTGTCGACACAGATCACGTGGTGTCCCAGGTGGGCGAAACACGCGGCGCTGGTGAGCCCCACATAACCGGCGCCGACAACACCGACGCGACTACCCATGGCGCACCTTCTCCCCGAGCAACCCGGCCGCGGCCGTGAGCACCTGCTCGGGTCGCACCATGAGCAGGCCGGGGTCCGGATAGTCGGCATGCGGATCGCCGACGGCCCCGGCCCACAGCGCTACGTGGTGTCGCGCGGCGGCGGGCGGCCCCCATCGGTGCGGCGGCGTGGGGCCGAACAGCAGCACGGACGGTGTGCCGAAGGCGGTGGCGAGATGCCCGACGCCGGTGTCGCCGCACACGACCAGTGCCGCGGCGGCCACCAGCGCGGCGAGTTCGGCCAGGTCGGTGCGTCCCGCGTACACCGAGGAAGGCGGCAGGCCCGCCTTCTCGGCGACCGCCCGAGCCAACGCGATCTCGCCGCCCGTACCGGTGATCACCACTCGATGGCCGTCGGCGTCGAATTCCCGTGCCACGCGGGCGAAGCGTTCCGAGGGCCAGCGGCGTGCGGGATGAGCCGCGCCGGGATGGATCACCACCACGCCCGATTCGGGGGCGGGCCGTGGTGGCTCGGGGAGCAGCAAGTCGGCCGGATCGGCGGCGATCCCTCCGTGCTCGAGCAGCCTGCACCAGCGATCCACCTCGTGCAGGTCGTCGCGCCAGTCGAGGCCGGGCAGTTCGGGGAAATCCGGATGGCGATGGGTCAGCAGTGCCCGCGGACGCTGCGCGAGCAGATCACGGATGCTCTCCGGCCCACTGCCGTGCAAGTTGACCGCCCATCTCGGCGGTGCGCCCTGCCATCGCAGCGCACCCAATCCCGGCGTCGGCAGCAGTTCGTCGACCGCGTCGATGAGGCCGACCAGGTCGTGCAGCGCGTCCGGCGCGGCGAGCACCACGCGGGCGTCCGGGTGGGCGCCGCGCAGCCCGCGCAACGCGGGCACGATGGTGAGCAGGTCACCGAGCCCGAGTGCGCGCAGCACGAGGATCGAGCCGGTCAAGGCCACGATCCCTCTTCCGACGCGCACACGACCATTTCCCGGACCTCGCAGCCCGGCGGCTGGCGCAGCGCGAAGACCACCGCGTTGGCGACGTCCTCGGGTTGGTTGAGCTTCGCGTCGGGCGGCGGCTTGTACTGCTCGTCGCGGTCGTCGAAGAACGCGGTGTGCATGCCGCCCGGGATCAGCAGCGTCACCCCGACGCTGCCCGCGGTCTCGGCGGCGAGCGCCCGGGTGAATCCGACGACGCCGAATTTCGAGGCGCAGTAGGCGGTCGCGTCGCCGACCGCCTTGATGCCCAGCGTGGAAGCACAGGTCACCACCGTGCCCTTGCTCTTTCGCAGGGCGGGAAGGGCAGCACGCACCACGGCGGCCGTGCCGAAGAGGTTGACCCGGACCACCTGCTCCCACTTCGCGGTGGGCACCTTGTCCAGCGGGCCGCAGGCGTCGGTTCCCGCGGCGGTGAACACGCCGTCGACGCGTCCGCCCGCGCGCTCGACGAGTTCGCGCACGGCTCGTTCGGCGGCGGCGCTGTCGGCGAGGTCGGCGGCGACGAAGTCGACGGGTGTATCGGGCTCCACCCGGTCGATCACGAAGGGACGGCCGCCGTGCTCGCGGACCGCGGCGGTCACCGCCGCGCCGAGCCCGGAAGCGCCACCGGTGATCAAGATATTGCCGAGGGTTCGCATCGCGCTCCTTCGTTCTCGGGTCAGCCACGGCCCTCGGCCGCGGCGACGAGCTGTGAGGTCGAGTAACCGGGAACCATGGGGACCAGCGCGATCTCGCCGCCGTAACCGCGAACGACCTCGGCCTCGGGCAGGTGCGCGCCGGAGTAGTCGCCACCCTTCACCCACACATCGGGGCGTAGACGGTCCAGTAGCGCGCTCGGTGTGGATTCGTCGAACTCGACGACGGCGTCCACCGAGGCGAGTGCGGTGAGCAACCGGGCGCGGTCCTCGGCGGTGACGATCGGACGGCGCGGCCCTTTCAGCCGCCGCACCGACGCATCGGAGTTGAGGCAGACCACCAACGCGTCGCCCATGGCGCGGGCCTGGCGCAACAGGGCCACATGACCGGGGTGCAGCAGATCGAAACAGCCGCCGGTGGCGATCAGTCTGCCGCCGCGCGCCTTGATCCCGGCCGCCACCTCGAACGCCGATCGGCCCTCCGGCGCGACCTGCGCGGCGGCGGCGCTGTCGCAGGTGGACAGCGTGGCCGCGCCGCCCGCCGCGACGAACCTGGCCGCCGCGTCCACCGCGTGGGACACGGCGTCGGCCACCGTGCAGCCGTCGAAAAGCGCGGCGGTCGCGGCCGACGCGAAGCGGTCGCCC
The DNA here is from genome assembly GCF_000308415.1 of Nocardia asiatica NBRC 100129. Classification (GTDB taxonomy): domain Bacteria; phylum Actinomycetota; class Actinomycetes; order Mycobacteriales; family Mycobacteriaceae; genus Nocardia; species Nocardia asiatica. The sequence goes on from NZ_BAFS01000125.1 coordinate 16,637, forward strand.
GCGCCGCACGTGTCGGAACGGACGTGTCCGGCGATCCGTACTTCGGCGGGCACGGGCACCCTGGTGAGCCGTTTCCCATTGGCGAGCACCGCCCCGCCCGGCCCGGTGGTGACCGCGACGGAATCCGCGGCCCACTCGTCACGAAGCACTTTCGCCAACTCGTCGGGTTCCACGTATCCCGGTGCGAACTGTCGCGCCTCTTTCAGGTTGGGCGAGACCAGCGACACACCCGGCGTGGGCGCCGGGCCGCGCGGGTGTGGATCCCACACCACCGGAACGGAGCGGGCCAGCTCGGTCAGCAGGCACCGGAGCTGCGGATGGGCGGCGACGCCCCGGCCGTAGTCCGCCACCAGGATCGCGCCGGCCGCCCGCAGTGTCTCGGTGACCGAAGCGCTCACCGAACCGCCGTCCGCCGTGCCGTCGCCGGTGTCCAGCCGCAGCAACGACTGCCCGGCGGCGCGGATGCGGGTCTTGCGTACCGTCTCGCCGCGCAGCAGCATCGGAACGACCTGCACGTCCCGGTCGAGCAAACGGGCTAGGGTGCGGCCGTCCCGATCGTCGGCGGTCGCCGTGACGAGCGAGACCTCGGCGACCGACCTGGCGGCCAGCGCGGCGGCCAGACCGGCGCCGCCCGGGCGCACCCACTGGCGCCGCACGTCCACCACGGGCACGGGCGCTTCGGGCGACAACCGGTCGGCGGCGCCCTCGATGTCGACGTCGAGGATGGTGTCGCCGACCACGACCAGCGGCTTCACGTGGGCACTCCCAGCGCGTCGTCGAGCGCCGCGCACAGGGCGTGCACCAGGACCAGATGCACTTCTTGCACGGTGGCGGTGCTGGGCGCGTCCACGGACACCGCCTCGTCGCACAGCGCCGCGAGCGGATTCGGCGCGGGCCCGGTCATAGCCCACGTGGTGACGCCGATGTCGTGCGCCGCCTTCGCGGCGGCCACGACGTTCGGGCTGGTGCCACTGGTGGACAGCAGGACCAGGACATCGCCGGGCCTGCCGTGCGCGCGGACCTGACGCGCGAACAGCTCGATCTCGCCGTAGTCGTTCACGATCGCGGTGCTCGCCGAAGTGTCGGCGTGCAGGGCGATCGCCGAGAGCGGGCGGCGCTCGTGGCGGAAGCGGCCGACCAGTTCCCCGGTCAGGTGCTGGGCTTCGGCTGCGCTGCCGCCGTTGCCGCAGGCGAGCAATCTGCCGCCGTTGTCCAGCACCACCGCCAGTTCCCGCCCCCATCTGCGGATGCTCGGTGCGAAGCGACTGGTGCGCTCCAGTGCCGTGCGCAAAGCCGCGAAATGTTCCTCGATCACCGCACACCTCCTGTCCACAGCCGCTCCCGCCGGCCTGCGCCGAGTTCTTCCGCCACCATGACGACCTGTTCCGGGGTGATCGAGTCGAGGCACGGGTGGCCCACGACCGGGCACTCGCGGGCCCTGCTGCCCCGGCACGGCGCCCTCTGGTCACCGAGCATGGCCACCGGCACGCCGTAGGGCGCCCAGCGCTCGGCGGGCACGACCGGCGCGAACAGGGAGACCACGGGTGTCCCCACGGCCGCGGCGAGATGCGCCGGGCCGGTGTTGGGCGCCACCACCACGCTCGCGCCGCGGAGTACGGCGGCGAGTTCGGCCAGCGTGGTGGCTCCGCCGAGGTCGAGGGCGTGGCTGCCCGCGACAGCGTCGGTGAGTGCGCGGTCGTCGGGGGCGCCGGTCACGATCACCCGGTGCCCGGCGCCGGTCAGTGCGGCGACGATGGCCGCCGATCGGGACGAGGACGGCTGCCGCGCCGGTACCGACGCGGCGGGATGCACCACCACGTAGCCCGGTGCGCCGGCAAGGCCGCCCACGTCCGGCAACGGCTGCCGAAGGGCGAGTTTTCCGTCATCACCGGGGGGCAGCCGAAAACCGGCTGCCTCGGCGAGCGAAAGCGCGCGTTCCGCTTCGGGCCGATCGCCCTCGACGCGATGGCGCAGGTCGAGCAACGATCCGGGGTAGTCGTCGGAGATCGCGCCGATCCACGGAACACCGGCCATCCTGAGCAGCAGCGCCAGCGGTAGTGGCGACTGGTGAAAGGACGTGAGGATCAGCGCGAGATCGACGTCCAGCGCGCGGATGCGGTCGACGAACGCGGTGACGTCCGCCGATGCGACCGGGGGCGGCTCGGGATCGATCCACGGCGCGCACCAGGACAGAACCTGTTGCACTCCGGGCAGGAGGTCACCGGCGCGACGGCCGCGCGGCCCGGTCAACAGCGTCACCGAATCGGCGTGCGCCGCCACCGCGCGCACACACGGCCCGGCCAGCAGCACGTCGCCGAGACTGTCCATGCGCGCCACCAGCGCCCGGCCGGTCACGGCACACCGGCCATCGCCAGTCGTACGGCTTCGGGCAGGTCTCGCGCCACGATCGCTTCGCGATGCGCGCGACGCACCTCTTCGGGGCGAGTCCTGGCCGTCGGCACCAGAATCGCGCGGGCGCCCGCCGACATCGCCGCGCTGACATCGGCGCCGGTGTCCCCGATGAGCACGCACCTTCCGACGTCGACGCCGAGTTCCGCCGCGGCCCGTCGAACCAGGCCGGGCTGCGGTTTGCGGCACGGGCAGCCGTCGCTTTCGCCGTGCACGCACACCTGCCATGTCGCGAACGGTCCGAGCAGTTCCTCGACCCGGGAGTTCACCGCGGCCAGCTGTCGCGGGCTGATCAAGCCACGCGCGACGCCGGACTGGTTGCTCACGACGCCGAGTTGGATGCCCGCCTCGCGCACCCGCCGCAGCGCGTCGACGGCTCCCGGCACCGGCTGCACCCGGGTGGGATCGGTGAGGTAGGGCACATCGATGATGAGGGTGTCGTCCCGGTCGAACAGCAGCGCCAGCGGCGACGCGTGGGTCGCTTCGCGGTGGCGCCACTCACCGCGCAGCCGGTGCCAGCACGCGGCGGGCGGAATCAGCGCACTGCTCAGTGCCATTCGGCCGATCTCGGCGGGCGTGCGGGGCCCGGGCAGGATTCGGCGCGTGGCGAATTCGCCGGTCAGCGCCGTCCACAGCGCTGCGAACGCGAGGGCGGAACGTTTCCGGCCCGCGACGCCGAGCGCCACCGCCGCCGCACCCGCGGTCGTGGTGAGGGCGTGGCGGGGGAGCAGCCCGGTGTCTTCGCCGATGCGCTGCCGCCACCGAGCGCCGTACTTTCGCCGCAGCAACGCGTTGTCGGCGTTCCCGCGTTGCGCTCGCACACTGGCCAAGGGCCCCGACCCGCCGCGCAGCGGGTGGCGGGTCAGCCGCCGGCCCGGCGCGATGACGTAACCCGCGAGACAGACGCGAAGCGCCAGGTCGGCGTCTTCGCGGAAGGCCCTGGGGAACCGTTCGTCGAAGCCGCCGACCGCGACCAGCGCGCAGCGGCGATAGGCCATGTCCGCGGTGATCCACCGCGCGGTGGCCAGGCGGGCGGTCGCGCGTTCCTCGTCGGTCGGCCTGCGGTGCCTCGGCAGCGGCACCTCGATCCGGGCGGTGGAGGCCGCCGTTGTCTCGTCGAGACCGTGCAGGTCGCCGGCCAGGCGGGCAGGCCAATCCGGCGCGGTGAGCACATCGTCGTCCAGGAAGGCGATCCACGCGCCCGTGGCGTGCTGCCAGCCCACGTTTCTCGCCGCGGCGGGTCCGCGGCCGCCCGAGCGGACGACCCGCACCGGCGGCACGGTATCGCGCAGCGGCAGCGGCCCGCCGGCAGGCCGATCATCGACCACGATGATCTCTCGTGGCTTCGGACCCACCGCGTTGTCGAGCGTCTCGAGCAGCGATCGAAGGCTTTCCCGGCCCATGGTCGGAATGACGATGCTGTAGTCCACTCGATGGTCGTTCATGAGCGGCGCACCAGGAACGGGCCGAGGGCGAGCAGATCGATCGGGGCGGAACCGAAGCATTCGAGGGCGTCGCGGGGCGAATCGACCATCGGCCTGCCCGCGGTGTTCAGGCTCGTGTTGACCACCACGGGCAGGCCGGTGCGCCGGTCGAACTCCGCCAGCATCCTCGACAGAACCGGGTTGTCCGCGGGATCGACCGTCTGCACCCGCGCGGTGCCGTCCACATGCGTCACCGCGGGAATGCGGGCTCGCCATGCCGGGGTGACATCGTGGACGAACAGCATGTACGGGCTCGGCAACGGCCCGCGGGCGAAGATCTCCGGCGCCCGGTCGGCCAGCACCATCGGGGCGAGCGGCCGGAACTGTTCGCGCCCCTTCACGTCGTTGAGGCGTTCGAGATTCTCCGGCCGGCCGGGGTGCGCGAGCAGCGAGCGATGCCCGAGTGCGCGCGGGCCGAATTCCGCCCGGCCCTGGAACCAGGCCACCACCCGGTCCTGCGCGAGGGCTTGCGCCACGTCGGCCGCGACGTCCTCGGACTTCGTGTACCCGACCTTCGCCGTGCGCAGCACATCTTCCAGTTCCGCGTCGGTCCACTCGCGGCCGAGATCGGCCCCGCGCATCGGGGCGGCGCGCTCTCCGAACTCGGCCGCCAATTGCAGCGCGGCACCCAGCGCGGTGCCCGCGTCACCCGCGGCCGGCTGCACCCAGATCTGCTCGTAGGGGCCTTCGGCGTGCAGTCGGCTGTTGGCCACGCAGTTCAGCGCTGTGCCACCGGCCAGCGTGAGGGTCCGCTGCCCGGTCTGACGATGCAGCCAGGAGGTCAGCTCCAGCAGCACGTCCTCGAGTCGTCGCTGGACACTCGCGGCGAGATCGGCATGATCCCGGCCGATCTCACCACCGGTCACGGCGGGAGCGAAGCTCGCCCATTCCACGGGCTCGGTGCGAAAACCACCGTCACCGGTGGAATACACCAGTTCCCGGAACCGGTCGAGGAATCGGGGCGTGCCGTAGGAGGCCAGCGCCATCACCTTGTATTCGTCACTCGACCTGGTGAATCCGAGGTGTGCGGTGAGGTCTTCGTACAGCAGTCCCAGCGAGTGCGGCAGCCGCTGCGAGGCCAACTCCACGAACTTGCCGTCGCGGTATTCTCCGGCGAGATAGGACTGGCTCTCGCCGCGCCCATCGGCCACCAGGACCGCGCAGTCGCCCGAGGGGGCCGCGAGCGCCGCGGACGCGGCATGCGCCAGGTGGTGTCGCACGAAGCGCACGATCGCGGGATCGAGGCCGGGCAACGCGGCCGCGAGGAACGCGGGCGCTCGGGAAGCGTAGTCCGTCCGGGTCTGCTCGCTGCTTCGGTCGAGACCGCCGAGCGAATGGTCGACCAGTCCCGGGTCGTAGGAGTAGCCCACCGCGTCGAGCTGATCGGGACGCAATCCCGCTCGCTCCAGGCACCAGGCGGCCGCTTGCTCGGGCAGCTCCCACGCGGAGAACGGCACCGGTCGCTTACCGTGCTTGCGGCGCGTGAACCGCTCTTCTTCGGCGGCCGCGACGATTTCGCCGTCCACGATCAGGGCGGCGGCAGGGTCATGGAAAACCGCGTTGATACCGAGAATGCGCACGGGCCCGCCTTTCTGTTCGAGCCGCGGGACCTGTCGGTCTGCCCGCTGACATATGTCTGGCGCTACCCGCTGAAGTCACCACTAAACCGATTCGCGGCACGGCGCTGATCAGCGCAAAGACTCCTCAGCCGACGCGGAAGCGCGTCCGGCGAACCAGTCGATGGTGCGGTGCAGCCCCTCCGCGCGGGTGACCATCGGCCACCAGCCCAGCCGGCGCCGGGCCAGCGAGATGTCCGGGCAGCGCCGCTGCGGATCGTCGACCGGGCTCTCGACGTACGTCACCGGGGACCGGCTGCCGGTCATCGCCCGGATCTCCTCGGCCAGGCACCGCACGGAGACCTCGTGGGGGTTGCCGATGTTGACCGGTCCCGGGTGGTCGGTGGACGCCAGCGCGAGCAGGCCGCGCACCGTGTCCAGGACGTAACAGAGGGAGCGGGTCTGCTCGCCGGTCCCCGCGATGGTGAGAGGCTCGCCCGCCAGAGCTTGTGCGATGAAAGTGGGCACCATCCGGCCGTCGTCGGTGCGCATCCCGGGACCGTAGGTGTTGAAAATGCGGACTATTCCGGCATTTACGCCTCGTTTCCGGCGATACGCCATGGTCAGCGCCTCGGCATACCGTTTCGCTTCGTCGTAGACGCTGCGTGGACCCACCGGATTGACGTGCCCCCAATAGCCCTCGGGCTGGGGATGGACCGCCGGGTCACCGTATACCTCGCTCGTCGACGCGAGCACGAAGCGAGCCCCGTTCCGCTCGGCCAGGCCGAGGGCGTTGTCGGTCCCGAGCGAACCCGCTCGCAGCGTCTCGATCGGCAGCCGGAGGTAGTCCGGCGGCGACGCGGCCGACGCGAGGTGGAAGACGACGTCGAAACCGCCCATCGCGGGCAACGGATCGGTGACGTCGTGCCGGCGGAGTTCGAACCCGGGCCGGTCCAGCAGCCGGGCGACATTGTCCGGTGCGGAGGTGGCGAAGTTGTCCAGCGCGACCACGGCTGTGCCCGCGTCCAGCAGCTGCTCGCACAGGTGCGATCCGACGAATCCGCAACCGCCGGTGACCAACGCGCGTTCTCGTGGTTCGGTCACGTCCTCACCTACCCTTGACCGCTCGCGCGAACGTCGCGATCCGGACCGCTGTCCCCGGGACCGCTCTCGTGCTGAGCGGTCACCCGGCGGTACGTATGGAGGGTCTCCGCGGCGATCCGTTCCCACGAATAACGCGCCTCGACCCGATCGTGTCCGGCACGACCGTACGCTTGCCTGGTCTCGGGTTCGACCAACAGATCGCGCACCGCCGCGGCCAGTTCCGCGGGCGCCCGCGGCGGGATCAACCTGCCGGTCACACCGTCGACGACCGTGTCGATGAGACCGCCGACGGCGGCGGCCACCACCGGAACCCCGCACGCCATCGCTTCCAGCGGTGTGATGCCGAACGGTTCGTACCACGGCGTGCACACCGCCACATCCGCCGACCGCAACAGCGGGGCCATCCGTGCTCTCGGCACCTGCCCCAGCATGTGGAGCCGGTCGCGCACGCCGAGTTCGTCCGCCAGTGCAAGCAATCGCCTGCCTTCCGGGTCGTCGGCGGGCTCGCCGTGGTCCGGACCGCCGACCACGACCAACTCGGTGTCGCGCAGGTCGGTGAGCGCGGTGATGGCGGTGTCGAAACCTTTGCGCGGCACCAATCTGCCCACACTGACCATCCGGTGCTCGGCCCACCTCGGCGCGCTCGGCCCGTCGGGCGTGAACTGCTCGAGATCCACGCCGCAGGGAATCACCGACGTTCGCGAGCGCGGCACGCCCATCCTGGCCAGTTCGAAAACCTCGTCGGAACACGTGGCGATGATGCGGTCGACCTGTTCGGCGATCGATCGTTCCAGGCGCACCCGGTCGGGCGGGCTGGTGTCGTTCGCGCCCTGGTAACGGCGTTTCACCACGCCGAGCGCGTGAAATGTCTGCACCACCGGGATGTCGGCGGGGCGAGCGGCCCGCAGCGCGGCCAGCCCGGACATCCAGAAGTGGGCGTGCACCACATCGGGGCGCAGGCGGCGCCAGTGCAGGTGCAGGAAGGCGCCGAAATCGCCCATGAACGGCAGCAACTCGTCCTTGGGCAACGGCTGGGCGGGCCCGGCCGGGACATGGACCACCCGATAACCCTGATCGGTGGTGACCGTGGGCGGCGCCTGCGCGTCCTCGCGGCGGGTATAGACGGTGACCTCGTGCCCCTGCCTGCACAGAGCCGCGGACAGCTCCGCGACGTGGACGTTCTGTCCACCGGCATCGACGCCGCCCAATCCGGCGAGCGGGCTTGCGTGTTCGGACACCATCGCGATCTTCATGATTCCGCCTTTGCACTCCGGGACACTGCCTTCATTCGGTGACCTCGGCGAGGAGGGAATCCCACCGGTGCAGGAAGACCTCGAGGCCGAAATGCTCCAGCGCGAACTGCCGTCCCGACTTGCCCGCGAGCACCGCCAGATCGGGTTCGTGCAGGAATTCGTGGAACTTCGCGGTCAGTGTCGCGACGTCGCACGAGAGGGCGCCCGCTTCCGGCGGCACCGCGCTGACGGCCTCGGTCGTGGCGAGGGCGACGACCGGCATGGCCAGATGCATGGCTTCGAGCAGGGACAATCCGAGCGAGGTCCACCGCGCGGTGTGCAGATACACCCTTCGGCGCGCCATTTCCGGATGCAACGCGCCCTGTTGGAGGTCGCCGATGCCGCGGATCGGGTGCCCGGTGGGGGTGTCCACCGTGAATTCGTCCGCCCCGATGCCGTACAGGTCGATCGGCCCCGCCATCGCGAAGTCGGGCAGCAGATCGCTTCCGGTGATCCTGCCGCGCCGCACCGGTTCGTTGATCAGCGCTACGCCGTGTGGCACTTCGCCGGTGTACAGCGGGCCGGGGTCCACGATGCCGTGCGGTACCACCCGGGTGGGCGCTTTCCCGTTGTCCCACATCAGGTTGTTGAAATGCGTGACGTGCACGATCGGGATGTCGGTGCGATCCGCCAGCGGATGCCGGGTGGTCGCCGCGCTGGGGCGCGGAGCGTTGTGCTCGACGTAGACCGCCGGGATGTCCGCGCCGGGACGACGACCGAGCCAGCGCTCGGTGAGCTCGATCTCCTCCGGGCGCTGGAGAACGACCACGTCCGGCTCGGTCGCGCGCAATCGCGCCGCGGGCACGTCCTCGGCGGAGGGCCAGTCGCGGCCGCACCGTCCGCGGCCCCACGGGCCGCCGCCGTCGACCACGGGGACCAGATAGCGGTGCGGCCCTCGGACGAACGACGTCGTCCAGGACCCGTGCACGTGCCACAACAGCACCGTGAGCCGTCCGGTCATCTCGGCCATGTCGATAGCTCTTGCCTCTAACCGCAGGATCAAACCTGGCCCCGCGCCGACGGCTGCCGATAGCCGACGATGGTTTGAACCGTTCGCGCCAGGTAACGCCCGCGACTATGAGCGCACCGAACGCCGTCACGTTCCCCACTGACCATCGGGCCACCGAGACGATCGACATCCGCGACCCCGCTACCGGCGCCGCCGTCGGTACGGTGCCCATGACCGGCATCGCGGAGATCGATCGGCAGGTAGCGCTGGCCGATCGGGTTCGGTCCGAGTGGGCACGAACTCCGGCGGCCGAGCGGGCCGCTGCGCTGCGCGCGGGCGCCGCTCTGCTGCGCGAGCGTGCCGATGAGCTCGCCGAACTCAACCGGGCCGAGACCGGACGCCCGCGGGCCGAGGGCAAGGAGGGGATACTGGCCGGCGCCGCGACGCTGGAGCAGTATGCCGAACTGGGACCGGTGCACCGCGGCAAGAGCCTGCAAGGGGACTTCGAAGCGACCGACTTCATGGTGTGGGAACCTCGCGGTGTGGTCGTCGCCCTGACGCCGTGGAACGACCCCGTCGCGGTGTCCTGCGGTTTGCTCGGCGCGGCGCTGGTCACCGGGAATACGGTGGTGTACAAGCCGAGCGAACGCGCACCGCATACCGGTGCTCTGCTCGGCGATCTACTCGCTCGTGGGCTGCCCGAGGGCGTGCTCCAGACGGTCCAAGGCGATGGGCGGGTCGGCGCACTCCTCGCCGCACGGTCCGACGTGGACGTCATCGCGCACGTCGGCAGCACGGCGACGGGCCGGTCGATCGCGAAAAGCGCTGCGGCGACCGGCGCCAAGGCGCTGCTGGAGAACGGCGGCAACGACGCCCTCGTCGTCGACGCCGGTGTGGATCCCGTCTGGGCCGCCGGGCAGGCGGCGCTCGGCGCGTTCGCCAACTCCGGGCAGATCTGCGTGTCGGTGGAACGAATTTTCGTGCACCGGGACGTCGCGGATGCCTTTCTCGCGGCCCTGATCACCGAAGCCGAGTCCTGGAGCCCTGCGCCGCTTGTCGACCGGCGTCATCGCGATCATGTGCATGCCCACGTACACGACGCGGTGGCACGCGGGGCCGGCCTGATGGCGGGCGGAGCCATTCCGAACGGCGCCGGGGCGCACTATCCGGCAACCGTGCTGACTCACTGTGATTCGACCATGCGGATCATGCGTGAGGAAACGTTCGGTCCGGTCGCGCCGGTCCGGGTGGTGGATTCGTTCGAACAGGGCATCGCCGAGGCCGCGAACGACGACTACGGGCTCGCGGCGACCGTGCTCACTCCGTCGCTGGCCCATGCCCAGTACGCCTGGCGCGAACTGCCGGTCGGCACGGTGAAGATCAACGCGGTGTTCGGTGGGGCGCCCGGCGGAGCGGCGCACCCCCGCCGTGCCAGCGGAACCGGCTTCGGTTACGGCCCTGAATTGCTGGACGAGATGACCCAGACCAAAGTCGTCCACTTGCGCCCTGCCGGCGGCTAGGCGGCCACGGCTCCCGTAACGGGCCCGAGACGCTGCCCGGCACGGCGACTTCCGGCCGCTGCTCGTCCGGCCTGCCACATACCCCCGAGACGACGGTGGCCGGAAGCGTTGCCGAAAGATCGCTGGGATGCTGATTGGGTAGCCGCGCAGCGGGGTACGCGCCGAGACATGCGGGTACTTGTCACCGGGTGGCCCAGTTCTGTACACGCGGAGGCGACGGCCGGGAAGGCGGCCGTCGCCTCGATCCAGAACCCGACAGACGGGTCGCGCCTGGGACGCTCGGCGTGAGCGCTCGGGCCGGGGCGAGGACCACGGTCGTCATCGCAACCCGTAACCGCGCTCCCGAATTGATCCGCACCTTGACCGAGTTGCGCGCACTGCGGCCGCGTCCCGCGATCGTGGTGCTGGACAACGCGTCCGCCGACGACACCGCCATCGCCGCGGAGGCGTTCCCGGATGTGAAAGTCATCCGGCTCCCGCGCAATTTCGGAGCGGCGGCGCGCAACCTCGGCGTCGCGATCGCCCGGACGCCCTACGTCGCCTTCAGCGACGACGACTCGTGGTGGGCCGGTGACGCGCTCACCGAAGCCGAGCGGGTGCTGGACGCGCATCCCCGGCTCGGCCTCGTGGCAGGACGCACGCTCGTCGGCCCCGACCACCGCGACGATCCCGTCAACGAACTGATGGCGACCAGCCCGCTCGGACATCCTCCCGAACTGCCCGGTCCGTCGGTGCTCGGCTTCCTGGCCTGTGCGGCGATCGTGCGGAAGGAGGCGTACCTGCAGGCCGCCGGATTCAGCTCACTGCTGCATTTCGGCGCCGAGGAACGCTTGCTGTCCCTCGATCTGGCGGCCTGCGGCTGGGACCTCTGCTACGTGGCGGAGGTGCGCGCCCACCACCACCCCTCGGCGCGACGACCGCCGCACGCGTGGCGCAGACGGGTCGAACAGCGCAACAACGCGTTGATCGCCTGGATGCGGCGGCCGCTACGGCGGTGCGCGGCCGAATCCGCCGGTCTGCTGGGTCGAGCGGCGCGCGACCCCGCGACGTTGCTGGCGGTCGGCGGGATCATTCGCCGTCTGCCGTGGGCGTTGGCGCAGCGGCGTCTGTTGCCGCCGCACGTGGAGCACCGGGCCAGGCTGCTGGAACTCGCCGATGGAAGGAGGTCGCCGGATGGTCGCGGAACGAATGACGGTCGTCGTCATCAGCCACAACCGGCGTGAACAACTGCTGCGAACGCTCGCGCACATGACCGCGCTCGCCGACGCCGCGCCGATCATCCTCGTGGACAACGGGTCGAGCGACGGCACCGCGGACGCGGTCGCCGCGGCGTTCCCGACGGTGCGGCTCATCCGCTCGCGCGACAATCTTGGGGCGGTGGCGCGAAACATCGCGGTCGAGCGGGTGGTCACGCCCTATGTGGCCTTCTGCGATGACGACACCCGATGGCAGCCGGGCGCGCTGACCCGCGCCGCCGACCTGCTCGACCAGTTCCCCGGCCTGGCCGCGGTGACCGGGCGATGCCTGGTCGCGCCCGAGCTCCGCGAGGACCCGATCACGCCGGAGTTGCGCGATTCACCGGTGCACGGGCCCGATTGGCTGCCCGGTCCCGCCCTGCTCGGCGTGCTGGCGGCGCTGTCCGCCTTCCGGGTCAGCGCGTTCCGGGAGGTCGGCGGCTTCTCCCGGCGCTTGTGGTTCGGCGGCGAGGAGGAACTGCTCGCGCTGGACCTCGCCGCGCGGGGCTGGTGGATGTGCTGGATCGAGGACATGCTCATCCATCACGAGCCCTCCCGCAGCCGTGATTCGACCCTTCGTCGCCGACTCGGTATCCGCAACACGTTGTGGACGCTGTGGTTGCGCCGACCTGCCCGCAGCGCCGCCCGCCGGACCGCCGTCGTGCTCAGGTCGGCCCCGCCCGATCTGACGACGGCCGCGGCCGTTTTCGAGACACTGCGCGGACTACCGTGGGTGCTGCGCGAACGAAGAGTGCTCCCGCCGCAGGTGGAGGCCGGTCTCGTCCGATTGGAAGGATCTCAGCGGCGTTCTGTCGCCCGCCGTTATGTGGGCTGACCCGCACCGCCGGAGCGGGATGCGCTGCGGCCCGGTTATTCGTGCCGCTCGACGTCGAGGACGTACTCGAGGTCTCTGATCCGGTCCGCTACCTCCGGCGCGGCGGCGATGACGACGCGATCGGCGCCGCAGAGTTCGACGACCTCGGCGTCGACGGTCTGCAACCAGTCGAAGAACTTCCCCCGAATCCCCCTCGGTGTCGCACTTTCGACGAGCAGGTAGGGGTCGAGACGGACGAGATAGGTGCGGTGTCGCGCCGGCATAGCGCTCTCCTTCAGTCGTCCAGGGCCGGGTGCGCAAGGGCGTGGTGTGCCAGGTGCTATCGATGGTCGCTGTGCGAACTGGGTACCCGGCCCGGCCGACGGCACGCCGCCGTGCCCGTTTCGCTATCGGCTCGACGAACGTGTCGGTGCGCCCGGCTAATCTGCTCGCATGGTCGGACCGGACGCGGCGCTGCGCCGACTGACGCGCGCGGCGGGAAAATTGCTGCAGCCGTACGGCTTCGACGGCTCCGAGGCCAGCTGGGTGCGGGTCGTGCCGGAGGGCGTGGCCCGTGTCGGCCGCACCAGGACATCGCGTACCTGGACCGACGGGCAGCAGGAGCTGAAGTTCGGTTTGAGCCTGAGTGCCACGCCCACCGCCTGGTGGGAGTTCGCCAACTGGCGCGACGCGCAGCTGGGTCTGCCACCCGCGCCGTTCCAGGAGGCGAGCGGTCCCGGACTGATCGACGCCCACGGTATGCCCGGCGCCGCGACCGAGTTTTGGTCCCTGCGGGTCGACCCGGCCCAACCTGGCCGGGTGCTGCAGGCGGACGTCGACGCCGTCCGCGCCGAGTTGCCCCGGCGGGTGCACGCCTGCGCGCGCCGTGCGCTGCGATTGCTGGAACCGGGCCGTTACCTCGATGAACTGCTGGCCCTCCCGGATCAGCAGATCGGCGCGCGAGAGGCGATCGTCGTGCTGCTCGCCGAGCGCGGACCAGGCCCGCAGCTGGACGAGGCATGCCACCGATTCCAGGTGTGCGCCACGGCGCGGGACACGTCGGTCAACGCGGCGAAGGTCATCGCGTACGCACAGGACCGTGCGGCTCGGGTTCGCGCAGAGCCGACTACCGGCGCGCGGCTCGCGCCTGCCGGCTCAGGGGCGCAAGCCCAGTGCCGCTTACCTGGCGGGTAATCGACCTCGGGCCTTCGGCGTGCCACGATCACGGCACAACGAAACCTGATCGACCGGAGATACGAGCCATGCCCGCCTACGCCATAGCCCGCCTGCAAGACGCTGATCCCCACCCGGATATCGCCGATTACATCGAGCGCCTCCCCGGCACCTTCGAACCCTACGGCGGCCGTTATCTCGTGCACGCGGCACAACATGAGGTCAAGGAAGGCAGCTGGCCCGGCGCCGTCGTGATGATCGGCTTTCCCGGGATCGCCGAGGCGCGGGCTTGGTGGGATTCACCCGCTTATCGAGAGATCGCACCGCTGCGCTCGCGGCACATCGAGGGCGACATCATTCTGGTGGAAGGCGTTCCCGCTGATTACGCCCCGACCGCTGCCGTAAACGCCATCCGGCAGGCCGTGTCGAATAATTCTTGATCGTTCGGCCGTGCGTCCTGGACCTATTCGAAATCGGCACGGCCGAATATCGTCGGGCTGCCATTTCCCCTTCCCGGCGTGGGGTGGTGTTTTTGTCGGGAATCGCCGGTAAAACATGATCATGCCTGATCAGATCCGATTCGCGCGGTTGGCGCTGGACCAAGTGGCCGCCGAGCTGGACCAGACCGCTTTTCGCGGCGGCTACCTCACCGCCGAGCGTCTGCGATTCCTCGCGACCAAAGTCCGCGACGCATGTCAGGTGTACGACGAGGCCGTCGAATCGACCGAACCCGCCGGCTGAGTCGAACCCGCCGCGGCCGTCGCCGACGGTCGCGTCCTTTTCCCGCCGGAATCCGCTGCTCGGTGTTCTTAGCGTCGATGCAATGGAAACCGATCTCGTTCCGGGTAAGAGGGGCGCTACCGCTTTGCGGAGCCTCGTCGTCTGGTTCATGGCGCTGGCGGCCGCGCTGGGCACCGCCGCTGTCTACCCGCTGCAACCGGCCATCGCGGAGGTGGCTGGTTCGCTGCACACTTCCTTCGCGGCGATCGGCACGGCTCTGGCCTGCGGACCGATCGGCTATCTCGTGGGGCTAGCGCTCTTGGTGCCACTGGTCGACCAATTCGCGCCGCGCACCGTGGTATCGGTTCAATTCGGCGCACTGGCAGGCGCCTTGGCGGCGAATGCGGCGGTCGGTTCTCCTTGGCTGCTCGGATTCGTAGTCGGCCTGATCGGAGCGGGGTCGTCGGTCGGTGCGCAATTGAGTTCGATCGCCGGGCGTTTCGCGGGAGCGGCGCGGCAGGCCACGGCGCTGGGAATCGTGACAGCGGGCATTTCGGCGGGGGTGCTCGCGGGCCGAATCGTCGGAGGGTGGCTCACGGATTCGATCGGCTGGCGCGGCATGCTCTCCGTCTTCGCTGTGGCATGTGCCGCCGTCGCGGTCGTCGCTCGTTTCGTGTTACCCGCCGCGCAGGGGAGTGCCGCTGTCGATTATCTGGCGACGCTGCGCGCGACACCCGGTCTGTACACCCGGTTTCCGGCGCTGCGCCGGGCCGCCGGTCGCGGCGCGCTGTGGTTCTTCGCTTTCTGCGCGGTTTGGGCCGGGCTCGCGGTCGCACTGGCCCAGCCGCCGTTCTCGTACTCGGCCGAACAAATCGGCATGTATGCCTTCGCCGGTCTCCTCGGCGTCGTAGCCACCCGTGTTTCGGGGGCATGGACCGATCGCATCGGTGCCCAGCGAGTGATCGTGGCGGGGCTCGTGCTCGCTATCGCCGCCACCGCGGCGCTGAGCGTCTTCCTGTCGCATGCCGCCGTAACCTTGGTCTGCCTCGGCCTCTTCGACGCCGGACTGTTCGCAGCTCAGGTGGCCAATCAAAGTACGGTTCTCGCGATAGACCCGGCGGCGCCGGCCCGCTTCAACAGCGCCTACATGATCGTCTATTTCATCGGCGGCACTTCGGGCACCGCCATCGGGGCTGCCGGTGTGGGCTGGTTGGGCTGGCCCGCCACCGCCGCTCTCGCCGCAGCGGCCATCGCCGCCGCCTTAGCCCTGACACCAACGCCTTCCCGCACCCGAATCTAGCTACCCAGTCCTTCCGGCGGCCTTCTCCTGCCACGAAGCAGGTTGAGAGCGAACTAGGCGGCGAGCCAGCATCTCTCACGTAGGCGCTGGTCAACGCTCCGGCGTGGAGGATCGGCCGGTCAAGGGCCAACTTGGAGCGAACTATCGCCTACGGCCGTGCAGGGACTTAGAGTTGATTGCTATGGGTGGTCTGCGACGGTGCGGGCCGAACCCACACAAGCCCTTCGGGGCCCCGGGGGGTGGAGGGTGCCCACCCCCCGGGTGGGTGGGGCACCCTCAGGGGGTGGGCACCCTGCACCCACCTCGGACCGTAGCGGCTAGCGGGTCAGCCTCGAGGTGAATTCACTGCGGCGTTGCGCGCGGCACGAAGTTGTCCCCATTGCCCTCACCCGAATTGCGCTCACCCGACGAGGCGGCCATCAGGGATTTCGTTCCACCGCCGATAGGTCACGAGCTTCCCGTCGAGGGACGGGAGTTGCGCAACCGCTCGCAATCGGCGTGGTCGGCATCAGGGCAATCCTCGGCGCTGCGAGCGCAGCCGTGCGCGGTGCACCCGGATCGGTCGTAACCCCAGGCGTCGTAACCCCATCTGTCACAACCGAATCGGTCCCGGCCGGATCGGTCGTAACCGGACCGGTTGCTACCCTCCCATTCGCGAGGCGCGCAACTATTTCCGGCTCGACGCCGCATCGCGCCGCGCCGAGCGTAACGGGGCCGCGACGCCGGTGAGATTCGCGCGCGCTCGATCGGGCAGAGCGATGGGCGATACGTGCTGAATCCGCCCACCGGGCAAGCGGCGGGCGCCCTCGCGGACCACTGACCAAGCGTCCGGAAAGAGGCCGTCCGCCCCTTCTCTGTCCCTGTGACCAGCACGAACATCGTGTCAGCGGACGTGTCAGGCCGGTATCAGGCCGGTATCAGCGGGGCTGGCGACAGTGTTCACATGAACAGCTCAGCGATTACGGCTTCCGGGCTTCGGAAGTCGTACGGGGACAGAACGATCCTCGATGGCATCGATTTGAATATCGGCGCCGGTACGATTTTCTCGCTGCTCGGCCCGAACGGGGCGGGTAAGACGACGACCGTGAACGTGCTGACCACGTTGCTGAAAGCCGATGGCGGCACGGCGCGCGTAGCCGGGCACGATATCGCGACCGAGCCGAAAGCGGTACGCGCGGCGATCGGGGTCACCGGTCAATTCGCGGCGGTGGACGATCTGCTGACCGGGGAAGAGAACCTGCGGCTGATGGCGGATCTGCACCATCTGCGGGCCGGGGAGAGCAAACGGGTGATCACCGAATTGCTCGAACGGTTCGATCTGGTGGAGTCTGCGCGAAAGCCTGCGTCGGCGTATTCCGGCGGGATGCGCCGGAAACTGGACCTGGCGATGACGCTGGTCACCAAGCCGGACATCGTCTTCCTGGACGAGCCGACCACCGGACTGGATCCGCGCAGCCGCCGCACCATGTGGGAAATCGTCCGGGAACTGACGGCCGACGGTGTGACGATCTTCCTCACCACCCAGTACCTCGAGGAAGCCGATCAGCTGGCCGACCGGATCGCGGTGCTCGACCAAGGCCGCATAGTCGGCGAGGGGACTCCCGACGACCTCAAGCGCCGAGTACCCGGCAGCCACATCCGGCTCCGGTTCATCCAAGTCACGGAATTGGCCGCGGCCGCGCGAATCCTGCCCGGCGCCACCCGCGACGACGAGGCTCTGACCTTGCGGGTCCCGGGCGACGGCGGGACGAAGTCCCTGCGGGAGCTGCTGGATCGGCTCGACGAACACTCGATCGAGGCCGAAGAGATCTCCGTCCACACCCCCGACCTCGACGACGTTTTCCTTTCCCTGACCGGTCACGCGACCACGGAGGCCAACGCACAATGAGCACCATTTCCGCACCGCTGGCCGATTCGTCGATCATGCTGCGTCGCAATTTCAAGCACATCGCCCGAACTCCGGTCACGATATTCAACGCGGCTCTGATGCCGGTCGTGATGATGCTGATCTTCGTGTACGTGTTCGGCAACGCGTTCGACGTCGGCGAGAACTACATCGATTACGCGACGCCGGGCATGATCCTGCTGGCCATCAGTTACGGGTTGTCGGGCACCGCGGTCTCGGTGAGTTCCGACATGGCGAAGGGCATCATCAACCGGTTCAAGGTCATGAGCGTCTCCCGTGGCGCCGTACTGACCGGTCACGTCGTGGCCACCATATCGACCAACGCGGTAGCCATCGCGGCCGTCCTCGGGGTGGCTTTCGCGCTGGGGTTCCGGTCCTCGGCCACCGCACTGCACTGGCTCGGCGCGATCGGCATCATGGCGGCGACGTCGTTCGCGGCCGCCTGGCTCACGGTCGCACTGGGCATGGCCGCGAAGACTCCGGAAGCCGCGGGCATGACCGTGGTGCCGCTGATCATGCTGCCCTTCGTGAGCAGTGCGATCGTGCCCGCCGACCAGATGGGGCAGGGCATCCGGCAGTTCGCGCAGTATCAGCCCTTCACGCCGATCATCGAAGCGATGCGCGGGTTTCTCGCCGGTCACCCGTCCGGCGGCCACACGGCGGCCGCGCTGGCCTGGTGCGCCGGGTTCGCCCTCGTCGGCTACCTGTGGTCGCGCGCCACGTTCACCAAGCGGGCGTAGGGGCGGACAGCCCACGTAGCCAGCCCGGCCGAGGGTGCTCATCGAGTGCGCTCCGCCGGCGTCGGCAGCACCGATCGGCTCGTCGGCCGGGTCGGCCGCCCGACGCACACACACCGAATCCTCATCACACCCGAAGGAATACCGCCATGCCTACTTTCGAGACACCGGAACCGATCGCCGTCACCGTCGAGGTGCTCTCCGGCAGCGTCACCGTGATCGCCTCCGACCGCACCGACACCGTCGTCGAGGTCCGGCCTGCCGACGACTCCAAGAAGGGTGACGTGCGCGCCGCCGAGCAAACCCAGGTCGATTTCGCCGCCGGAACCCTCACTGTGCGAACGCCGAAGGACTGGCGCACCTACACCCCGTTCGGCGGTAACCCGTCGATCGAGGTGACCATCGAGGTACCCAACGGCTCCCGGCTGAAGGGCACCGCCGCGGTGGGCCGGTTGCTGGGCTCCGGTGAACTCGGCCAGTGCGACCTGGCGGTGTCCGCCGGTGACATCGCACTCGAGCGCGCACGCGGTTCGGTGACCGCGAAAACCGCCAAGGGCGACATCCGCATCGGCGAAGCGTCGCGCGGCGTGCTGCGGCTGGAGACATCCATGGGCGAACTCGAGGTGGGCATCCATCCGGGCAGCGCGGCACGGCTGGAAGTCAACGCCCAGCACGGCACCGTGCGGAACCAGATGGGACCGGTCGAGCGGCCGCGCGACAGCGCGGAAACCGTGCAGGTGTATGCACGCAATTCCTACGGCGACATCATCATTCGGCACGCGACCGCCGCTTAGCGCAGCCGGCTCCACCGAACCGACCGCACCGGCGCCCCGGTGCACGACACCGCCTCAGCGTCGTGCACCGGGGCGCAGCCGGTTCCGCCATGTTCAGCAGGGGAGCGTTGTGGCGGCCAGTTCACGCCAGCTCGCTTGCGCGCCCTCCCTCGTCGCCTCGGTGAATCGCGCTTCATCGAGGCGGCCTAGTGCGGTCCGCTCGATCCGGGTCGCGTCCGGGTTGGAACGATCGGGCAGGCCGCGTACTCGCGTACTCGCCGCGAGCAGCCGCACGGCCTGTTCGGCTCGGTCCTCACGCAGCGCCAGGTCCGCGATTCCGACGAGTACCTGGGCGATGAGGGGCGCGTATCCCGTCGCGGCTGCCGCCTGCAAGGCCGTGGCGTGTCGTTCGCGGGCTTCATCGAGTCCATCGGCGAGGTAGCCCAGCAAGTTGTGTGTTACCGCGGTGACGTAGACCCCCTCCGCATCGCTGCTCAACAGGGTCGTCGCGACGTCGATCTGCCGGTGTGCCTCCTCCGTGTCATCCCGCCAGCGGGCCAGCTCCGCATTCGCCAGGGCCAGTTCGGCCAGTGCGTTCGGCCACGCGGACCGATCCGCGTACCGCTGCGCCTCGGCCATGGCGGCCGCGCTCGCCTCCGCATCGCCCAGCAGCCAGTACAGCTGGGCCTGCCGCGCCCGTATCAGGAAAACGTCCTCGATCGCGCCGACCTCGGTGACCACCGCGATCGCCTGGTCCAGATGCGCGCACGCACCGGCGAACTCGCCGCGCGTGGCGATTCGATTCGCCACCTCGGTCAGCGCGAACGAAATTCCCCAGCGCTCGCCGATGGCCCGGAACTCGGCGAGCGCCGCCTCGAGATACGCGTCCGCCTCCCGCTCCTCCTGCCCGAGCGCGATCCGCGCTTTGCCGAGCTGGAGTCGGGCCAGCGCCCGCACCCAGGGATCGTCGTGGGTGAGCAGCGGTTCGAACGCGGGCAGCAGCGCGTCCGGCCCCTGCAACATGCGTTCCAGCGCGGCGACGAACCCCAGCAGCGGGTATCCGCCCTGATTGCTCCGGCTGAACCGGTATGCCTTGTGGATCCATTCCTCCACATGGTGCTCGTCACTGGGCCCGGAACTCAGGAAATGCACGACCAGCCCGTACACCCTGGCCCTGATCTCGTCGTCCACCTCACCGGGCAGGTCAGCGGCCGCGATGATCAGCTCCATGCCTTCGGCCTTGTGCCCGCTGAGCCACCAGTACCAGCCCGCCGCCGCCGCCAGCCGCATCGCCCCGGTCGTGTCCTCGGCCGCGAGCGCGCCGCGCATCGCGACAGCGATGTTGTCGTGCTCGACCTCGAGCGTGGCGAGCCACTCCAACTGCTCGGCGCGGCGCAGGTGCGGTTCCGCGGTGTCGGCGAGCCGGGTGAAGTACGCCAGATGCGCTCGGCGCGCCGAATCCGATTCACCCGCATCCACGAGCCGTTCCCGGGCGTACTGCTTGATCGTGTCGAGCATCCGATAGCGCGGCCCGCTGTCCCCCGAGGTGAGCAGCAGCGACTTCTCGGTCAGCGCCGTCAGCAGTTCGAGCACCTCCCACCGCTCGACCGCGACGTTCTTCCCGTCCGCTTGCCCTTCTGGCCCGCTTTCCGTGCTTGCGCAGATCTGTTCGGCCGCGTCCAGACTCGCGCCGCCCGCGAACACAGCGAGCCTGCGCAGGACCAGCCGTTCGGCGTCGGTGAGCAGCTCCCAGCTCCAATCGACCACCGCCCGCAGCGTCCGGTGCTGTGGCAGCGCGGTACGGCTGCCGCCGGTCAACAGGCGGAACCGATCGTCGAGCCGGTCGGCGAGCTGATCGAGGGACATGGTGCGCAGCCTGGCCGCGGCCAGTTCGATCGCCAGCGGTATCCCGTCCAGCGCCCGGCACACCCGCGCCATGGTCGACAGTGCGCGGGCATCGGCCGCGAGATCCCGGCGCACCGCACCGGCCCTGTCCCGCAACAGCTGAACGGCCGGGGAGGACTCGATCGCGCCGGGCTCCGCGTCCTCGGTGGGCAACGCCAGTGGCACGACCTGCCACAACGCCTCACCCGTGATGCCGAGCGGTTCCCTGCTCGTCGCGAGGATCCGCAGCCGGGGACACTCTCCGAGCAGCCGGTGCGCGAACGCCGCCGCGGCCTCGATCACGTGCTCGCAGTTGTCCAGGATCAACAGCGTTTCACGCTCGCGGATCGCCGCGACGAGCCGGTCCATCGGTTCCGCGTTCGGTGCGCCGCCCAGCAGCGCGTCCCGGAGCCCGAGCGCGGCGAGCGCCGATTGTGCCACGTCACCGCTCGTTCCGACGGACGCCAGCTCCACCAGCCAGGCTCCGTCCGGTAGGTCGTCGAGCAGGGTCCTGGCGGTTTCCAGAGCCAGCCTGGTCTTGCCGGAGCCACCGGGCCCGGTCAACGTGGTGAGCCGATGGTGCGCGATGAGTTCGCGCACGGCGGCGATGTCGGCGTATTTGCCGACGAAAGTGGTCAACTCGGCCCGCAAGTTCGTCCTGCGATCGGTCTCCTCTGCTCGCACTTCGCCGCGCAGCAGCGCGACGTGCAGTTCGGAGAGTTCAGGGGAGGGGTCGACGCCCAGCGTGTCGGCGAGGGCCTCCCGGGCCTGCTGGTACACCACCAGTGCCTCGTTGGCACGACCCGCGCCGCCGAGCGCACGCATCAACGCGGCGACCAGCCGTTCCCGCACGGGGTGGCGGGCCACCAGCTCGGTCAGCTCGGTGATCAGCTCGGTGCCCCGGCCCAGGCGGATCTCCGCCTCGTACCGATCCTCCATGGCGGCCAGGCGCAGCCCCTCGAGCCGGGTGACCACCGCGTCGAAAGCCGCGCTGTCCTGCATGCCGACGTCCTGCATCAGTCCACCGCGCCACAGCTCGAGTGCTTCGCGCAGCAGCTCGGCCTGTCGTCCGTCCGCACCACCGCGAGCCTGGTCGATGAGCTGTTCGAAGCGCACGGCGTCGACCGCGCCGGGTTCCACGATCAGCCGGTAGCCGCCCGCCTGCACGTCGAGCGACCCGTCCGGCAGCACCCTGCGCAGCCTGGAGACCAGTGCTTGCAAGGCGTTCGCCGCGTCGGCGGGCGGTTGCTCCCCCCAGATCCACTCGACCAGGGCCGATTTCGAAACCGGGCGGCCCGGTTCGAGGGCAAGGGCGATCAACAAGGCCCGTAACCGAGCGCCCGGTATCGCTATCGATCCGCCGTCATCTGCTCGGATCTCGAGCGGTCCAAGCATCCCGATCTGC
>NZ_BAFS01000124.1 GCF_000308415.1 Nocardia asiatica NBRC 100129
GCGATGACCGCGCGGCCGATCCGCAAGGTGCTCGTCGCCAACCGCGGCGAGATCGCCGTGCGGGTCATCCGCACCTGCGCCGAACTCGGGATCGCCACCGTCGCGGTGTACTCCGCGGCCGACGCCGATTCGGCGGCGGTACGGCTGGCCGACCAAGCGTTCCGGATCGGTCCCGGTCCCGCCAAGCGCAGCTACTCCTACATTCCGGCGGTCATCGAGGCCGCCAGGGCCACCGGCGCCGACGCGATCCATCCTGGATACGGATTCCTCTCCGAGAACCCCGATTTCGCCGAAGTGTGCGAGGCGGAGGGCTTCGTGTTCGTCGGCACGCCCGCGGCGATCATGGCCGATCTCGGCGACAAGTCGACGGCGCGGTCGCTGATGGCCGCGGCCGGCTTGCCGCTGCTGCCGGGCAGCCGCGATCCGCTCGAGACGGTGGACGAGGCGCACGCCCTCGCCGACGACATCGGTTATCCGGTGATCATCAAAGCGGTGGCGGGCGGCGGCGGCCGTGGGATGCGGGTCGTGCGGGACTCCGCCGACTTCTCCGCCGCCTGGCAGGAGACCCGCGCCAATGCCACCGCGGTGTTCGGGGACGGCCGCCTGTACGTCGAGCGCTACCTCGACTCGGCGCGGCACATCGAAGTACAGATCCTGGCCGATCGGCACGGCACGGTGCGGCATCTCGGCGCCAGGGACTGCTCGTTGCAGCGGCGGCACCAGAAGCTCGTCGAGGAGTCGCCCGCTCCGGGACTGTCCGAGGAACTCGTGGCCCGGATCGGCGCGGCCGCCGTGCGGGGCGCCGAGGCCGTCGGCTACGTCGGAGCCGGAACCTTCGAATTCCTCCTGGACCAGCAGGGGCGCTTCTACTTCATGGAGGTCAACTGCCGTTTGCAGGTCGAGCATCCGGTCACCGAGATGGTCACCGGCATCGACCTCGTCGCCGAGCAGTTGCGCATCGCCTCGGGCCTGCCGCTGGCGCTGCCCGTCGATGCCGCAACCCCGCGCGGAGTGTCCATCGAATGCCGGATCAACGCCGAGGATCCGCAACGCGCATTCGCACCTGCGCCAGGCACACTCACCGAGTGCGCCCTCCCGGGTGGGCCGTTCGTCCGTATCGACACCCACGTCTCACCGGGCTATGCCATTCCGCCGCATTACGATTCGCTGCTCGCCAAGATCATCGTCTGGGCGCCCGACCGGCGCACGGCCATCGCTCGCATGCGCAGGGCGCTGGCCGAGACCAGAATCCGTGGCAGAGGCATCGCCACCACGACCGAATTCCTGCACGACATCCTCGACCACCCCCGCTTCCGCGCCGCGGACCACGACACCGCCCTCATCGGGACCCTCACCACGGTGTCGCGCGTCGCCTCATGAAGCCGCCGCCATCGGACGCGGTGACGGCCCGCGTCCGATGGCGGCGCACCCCGTCGGCTATGTGTTCGCCGACGGCCGACAAGCCGATCGCCGACGAACGCACCGACCCACGATCTGCTGTGCCGTTCCAGGCGTGCCTTCCAAGGGCTCAGCTCATGGCCACCGCCGAACGCGTCGGTGTGCAGCCGCGAGAGCACCTCGTCGTCGACAGCGAAACGGATGCGGAGATCCGCGATCATGCGGCGTCCTCTCAGCGCGGTCGTCACGACGTGATGTCACGTGATCGTGGCACCATGTCGATGCTGGGGCCAGCGGATTTCGCTCGAATTCGGTTCCGAGCATGGCGTAGAGCACGTCGCGGCGGCGCCGGGCCAGGCAGATGAGGGCGGCGTTGTGTTTCTTGCCCTCGCCGCGCTTCCGGTCGTTGTAGGTGCGGCTTGCCGGGTCGTGCAGGGCGGCGAGAACCGTATCTTCGAGGTCCTCTGATCGCGCGATGCGGTCGCCGGTTCGAGCCCTAGGGTTTGGGAAGGCGTAAACCATGAGGGCATTCGCACGAGCGAGTGCGTCGGTAGCACGGACCGCGAGGCGAGCGGGGCGCGTAGAGCGCCCTACTTCAACCCCGACCGCACGAACGCGTTGACGATATGACGTTGCAGCAGCAGGTACATCAGTAGCACTGGAAGGCAGGCGAGGCTGGCCAACGCCATCATCGGCCCCCACTGGTCGCCCTCGGTGCCCATGAAGCTGCGCAGGCCCAGTTGGAGCACGCTGTTGGACTGGCGCAGCACCACCGCGGGCCAGAAGTATTCGTTCCACGCGTTGATGAACAGCAGGATGCCCAACGCCGCCAGGGCGGGACGCAGGTTCGGCACGACCACGGTCCACAGGATCGACCAGGAGGATCGGCCATCGATCTTCGCCGCCGCGACGAGTTCCTTGGGGAAGCCGGCCATGTGCTGGCGTAGCAGCAGCACCGCCAGCGCCGAGCACAGCGTCGGAAGCACCACGCCGATCAGCGAATTGATCAGGCCGAGCTCGGTGAGCAGGACGTAGTTGGGCAGCATCGTCACTTGGAACGGCACCAGCCAGGTGCCGACGAATGCCAGGTACAGCAGTCTCTGGAACGGGAAGGTGTACATCGCGAACGCGTAGGAGGCCAGCAGCGCGATCAGCAGCTGCCCCGCCGCCGAGAGCGCCGCGACGAAGAAAGTGTTGCCGATGAGGCCGACCACGTCGACTTTGTCGGCCACGTCGCCGTAGTTGGCCAGGGAGATCGGCCAGGGGATCGGCGACAGCGAGGTGACGTCCTCGGGCCGCCGCAGCGACGTGGCGAACAGCCAGTAGATCGGGAACGCGCACAGCACGGCGGTCGCGGCCAGCAGCAGGTGGCTGCCCGCGGTGCGTAATCGGTCAATCATCATGAAAGGCAACCTTTTCCGAGACCCAAACCAAGATCCCCGCGATCACTCCGAACCCGGCGAACAGCAGCACACCGGCGGCGGCGCTGAGCCCCGCGTCGAAACTGTGGAAGGCGTAATCCCACAACAGGTAATAGATGTTGGTGGTCGCCTGCGACGGACCGCCTTGGGTCATCGAGTCGATGAGCGGGAAAGTCAGGGTCGGACTGAGCAGAACCGTGGTCAGCACCAGGAACAGCAACGTGGGGGACAGCAGGGGCAAGGTGATCCACCGGCGGATCTGCCGGGCGCTCGCGCCGTCCACCCGGGCGGCCTCGTCGTAGTCGCCGCTGATGCCGGCCAGCCCCGCCCAGATCACGAGCACGGCGAACCCGAGCAACTGCCATCCGGTGATCAGGATGATCACTCCGTGCGCGGTGCCCACGTCGTAGACCCAGTTGCGGTCCGAGCGCAGGACCTGATCGACGAAGCCGCTGCCCGGATGCAGCAACCAGCGCCACACCGCCGCCGCCGCGACGGGCGCGACGAGGAACGGCACGAAGACGAACGCGTGGTACACCGTCCGCGCCCGGCCGTGCACCCGTCGGCTGGCCAGCGCGACGAGCAGCGGGAGCACGACCGTGAACGGCAGCATGCCCGCGATCAGCACTCCGGTGCGGCCGACCGAGTCCCAGAAGGCCGGAAGCTCCAGCAGCCGTTCGTAATTTCCGGTGCCGACCGGTTTCATCGGCGCGGTCGGCAAGAGGTTCCACGAATAGGTGGACAGTTCGACCGCCTGGACCAGCGGCCGGTAGATCCACACGACGAGCAACACCAGCGCGGGCGCCAGATACAGGTAGGGCGCGGCGAACCGCCCCGCCCGGCGCAACCGGGCGGGGCGATGCGACGGCGCGACCGTTTCGGCCGGCTCCGCGGTCACCAAGGGTGATTCCACGACGAACATCGAGTTATCCGGCCTCCGCGGCCAGCGCGGCGAGCTGGTCGAGCACGTCCTGCTCGGGCCGGTCGTAGAGGGTCTCGGCGGGCGTCGCCTCGATCGCGGTGGCGACCAGCGTCGAGCCGAGCAGATCGATCCGGCTGTAGCCGAATCCGATCAATCCCCGGTGCCGTCCGGACGGCGCGATCGTGTCGATCCGGTAGGCCAGCGCGGGCCCGATCCAGACCGGGATGCCCGCCAGAGCCGCCGCGCCCGTGAGGTGATTGTGCCCGCAGACGATCAGCCCCACGTCCGAGCCCGCCAGCACCTCGGCCAGCAACTCGGGCCGTTCCAGCCGCAAGTATTCGGTGGCCGCGACCGGCGAGGGAATAGGCGGATGGTGCAGCACCAGCAGACTGCCGCGCGGCGCCGGTTCGCGCAGCTGCTCGGCCAGCCAGTCCAGCTGCCGCTGCTCGAGCCGGCCGTCGTGCCGTCGCGGAGTCGTGCTGTCCAGCGCGATCACCCGCAGACCCGCCACGTCGGCCACCTGGTCGTGCGTGGTGTCCGGGTCGATCTCGGCGGGATCGGCTCCGAGCAGTTCGGTGGCGAAGGCGGTGCGCTCGTCGTGGTTGCCCATGACGTACATGGTCTGCGCGCCGAGTTCCGCGGCCACCGGTTCGACCGCGCCGCGCAGCCGTTGGTAGGCCTCGGGCGACCCGGTGTCGGTCAGATCTCCCGTGAGCACCAGCGCGTCGACGCGCTGCCGGGAGGCCCGCAGCTGCTGCAACGCGTGGGTGAGATTGGCGTAGGTGTCCACCATGCCGTGCACCCATTCCCCGGCGGGCCGGATGTGGGTGTCGGTGAGCTGGACGATCGTCACCTCGCTCATGACGTCGGCAGCAGTTCGGCGCCCTGATCGCGGGCGGCGGTGAGGGTGGACTGCGGGTCCTTGCCCTGGAAGACGACGGCCTCGACCGCGTCCATCATGCCGTCGCGGATCTGCAGATAGTTGTTGCCGGGCATGGAGATCCACGGTTCCATGTTCGCCAGCTGGGCGACGTTGGGCGCCAGCAGCGGGTTCTGCTTCGACCAGGCCTGCAATCCGTCCGGATCGTCCATCAGGCCGGTGCGCAGCGGCAGGTAGCCGATGCCCTGGGAGATCTTGCTGTAGGCGGACTCACTGGTCAGGAACTTGATCAGTTCCCAGGCGGCGCGCTGCTTGGCCGGGTCGTTGGACAGGATGTGCAGCGAAGCGCCGGAATTGGTCGGCACGGTCGGCTTGCCCGCGAAGCTAGGCATCGGCGCCGAGCGCAGATCCCACTTGTCCTTGGCTCCGGTGACGAAGGTGCCCTGGATCGCGCTGGTCTCCAGGATCATGCCGATCTCACCGCGCGCGAACGCTTCGTAGCCCTGCTTCTGGTTGAGCTTGGGCATGCCGCCGGAGCTGACCAACTGCTGGCTCATCGCCGCGACCTCGACCGCGGGAGCGTCGGCGAAGGTGAGCTTCGTGCGATCCTCGGAGATCACCCGGCCGCCGTTGGAGCGCACCATCGACTGGAAGCACCAGTCCTTGGCGGTCTTGGTCAGGCAGTCGATGTAGACCCCGCCCTTGCCGGTCTTCCCGGTGATCGCCGTCGCGGCCTCGGCGACCTGCTGCCAGGTGGCCGGAGGCTTCGCCGGATCCAGGCCCGCCGCGGCGAACAGCGAGGCGTTGTAATAGAGCACGGGCGTGGAGAACACGAACGGCACACCGTAGGTGTGGCCGTCCCAGTCGGCCAGCGTGCGGGCCTTCGGCGCGAACGGATGCTTCGCCCCGTCGAAATTGCGCTGCACGTCCTGCTTGCCGACCAGGGTGTCCAGCGGCTTGGCGCCGAGCTGGTGGATGGTGAAGTCCAGGTCGCTGAAGCCGAGCTGGGCGACGTCCGGCGGGTTGCCCGCCACCATCTGGTTCTGGATGCTGGAGACGGTGTCGGTGGCCGGGTTCGGGCTGTTGCCCTGCGGTTTCTGCGCGGTCACCGTGATGTTCGGGAACTTCGTGCGGAAATCGGCGATCAAGGAGTTGAAGGTATCGGTCCAGGCGCCGGCGAGTCCGTAGTTGTAGGACTCGAACACGATCGACACCTGCTGATCGGGCTTCAGCTCCGGGATCTGCGCGCTGCCGGCGTTCGAGTCGGTGGTGGTGCTCCCGAGTCCGCCGCAAGCGCTGAGCGCGACGGTGGTTGCGAACACCAGGCCCAGAATGGGCGCGGTGCGTTTCACGGTGTTCTCCTCATCGAGTTGGGGGTGTTCCGGGTTCAGGCGACAGCGACGGGTTCGCCCGCGCTGTCGATTCGAGCGTCCTGCCGCGTCTGCTGCCAGGTCAGGCGCAGGCCGGAGGCGGCGTGGAAGAGATGGATGTGCGCCGGGTCGGCCCGCAGCGCGATGCTGTCGTCGACCGTGACGCCCGCGGGCCGGGGCGCTCTGGCGCAGAGAACCCGATCGCCGGTGGTGAAATGGATCAGTTCCTCGCTGCCGAGGTTCTCCACCATCGTCACCCGGCCGCGGATGTCGGCGCCGGTCGGGTCCAGGCGCAGCTGTTCCGGGCGGATCCCGGCGACCACTTCCAGGTCGTCGCCGAAATCACCGGCGCCGATGGACAATCCGGTGTCGATGCCGTCGGCCACCACGCGCAGTGAACCGTCACGCTCGGTGACGACGGCCGGGAACAGGTTCATCGGCGGTGCGCCCAGGAAACCGGCGACGAAGGTCGACCGGGGACGGTCGTAGAGCTCGGTGGGCGTGCCCACCTGCTCCACCCGGCCCTCGTTGAGCAGCGCGATCCGATCGGCCATGGTCATGGCCTCGACCTGGTCGTGGGTCACGTACAGGAAGGTCGCGCCGAGACGCTGATGCAGTCCGATCAGTTCGGCGCGGGTGGCGCTGCGCAGCTTGGCGTCCAGGTTGGACAGTGGCTCGTCCATCAGGAACGCGCCGGGATCGCGCACCATGGCGCGCGCCAGCGCGACGCGCTGACGCTGGCCGCCCGACAGCGCGGACGGCCTGCGGCGCAGCAATTCGCTCAGACCGAGTACCGCGGCCACCTCCGACACCCGCTCGGTGATCTTCGCCCGCGGCGTGCGCCGGGCGCGCAGCGGGAACCCGATGTTCTTGGCGACGGTCAGGTGCGGGTACAGCGCGTAGCTCTGGAACACCATCGCCAGATCGCGCTGCTGCGGCGCCTGGTGCGTGATGTCCCTGTCGTCCAGCAGGATTCGGCCGTCGGAGGGGTCCTCCAGTCCGGCGATCATGCGCAGGAGCGTGGATTTGCCACAGCCGCTCGGGCCGAGCAGCACCATGAATTCGCCGTCGGCGATGTCGAGGCTCACCTCGCGCACCGCGTGGGCGGCGCCGAATCGCTTCGACACCGCTTCGATTCGCAGTCGTGCCACCGTCGCCCCTCAGCCCGGCAGCTCGCCGGCCACGATCCAGGTCGCCACCCTGGCCGCGATCGCGGGCGAATCCTTCACCCAGAGGAAGTGGTCGCGGTGGCGCACCGGCGAGTTCTCGTCGATGTGCCAGTGCGTCACCCGCGCCTTCGGCATCCGGGAGACCAGGAAGTCGACGTTCGACTTCGGGCCGAGCGCGTCGTCGGACAGCGAGATCACCAGCACCGGCGCGGTCAGCTCGCGCAGCAGGGTGTTGTACCGGCGCTTGCTGCCCTTCGGGCGGTAGTAGCTGGTCAGCGAATGCATCGACCAGTCGCGCATGACGCCGCCCGGCATCGGGGCCGGGATGAGCACGCCGCCGGGCCAGTGCCCCTTCCAGCGGGAGACCAGGCCGATCCACTGGATCTGGCTCAGCGCCTCCCACCAGCGGCGAACACCGAAGGCCCACCAGAACACGGTGCCGGTGCCGATGACGGTCACGCCCGCGACCCGGTCGGGTTCGGCCGCGGCGAACAGCAGCGCGAGCTGTCCGCCCAAGCTGTGCCCGAACAGCTGGATCGGCGCCTCGGGGAAACGCGCCCGCACCGCCGCGACGAGCGCGGGCAGGTCGGTCTCGATCATTTCCCGATAACCGAAGTCGCGGTGCAGCCCCAGCTCCGGCTTGGCCTCACCGTGCGCGCGCAAGTCGGTCATTGCCACCGAAATGCCCTGTGCGTGAAGCTCTTTCGCGAGGGCAAAGTAGTTCTTCGCCTTCATGGCCATCGCGGGCAGGATCAGCACGACGGGCGCGCCCGGCTTCTTCGAGGCCAGGAAGCGGACGATGAAGGTGACGCCGTCGGCGGTGTCGACCGCGGCCGACTCCAAGGCGGTGAACTCCGAACGGTTCTCGGGCGCCGTGGTGGTCATCGGTCGCCCTCCCCGATGGTCACGTCACACACGTAGTCGAAGGTGAACTTCGCGACGACGACATCGCCGTCATCGAGCAAACTGGCCTTTCCGGTCAGTTCGAAACGCCGCGAGGCCGTGGCGGCGAGCACGTCGGCGAGTTCGCGCTGGTCGACGGTCGCGACGGCGCGGATGCGGCCGATGGCCGGTTTGCGGTAGGACGCGCTGCCGCCGCGCA
Organism: Nocardia asiatica NBRC 100129; assembly: GCF_000308415.1. Classification (GTDB taxonomy): domain Bacteria; phylum Actinomycetota; class Actinomycetes; order Mycobacteriales; family Mycobacteriaceae; genus Nocardia; species Nocardia asiatica. The sequence continues at coordinate 8,263 of NZ_BAFS01000124.1, forward strand.
GCACCAGCCGCTCGACGGTGCGCAGGCGGGTGGCCGCGGCGCCGACGAACGCGGCCGCTCCGCCGATGTCGGCGGCGGTGAACAGCGCTCCGGCGTGCACGGTGCCCATGTGGTTGCGGACCTCGCCGACGGCGGGTATCTCGACGACGGCGCGGTCGGGCCCGATCTCGGCGATGAGCGTGCCGACGTGGCGCCCGAACGGCACCATCTCCTGGGACACCGCCCGCAGGTACTCGTAATCGACAGCGGCGCAGTCGAGTTCGGGATAGGCGGCCGCGAAGCCGGCGATCTCACGCGTGGTCATGGTTTGCTCCTTCAGCGTTTCGTGCGCAGGGCGCGACGGGCGATCGACCAGCGCAGGACTTCCGACGGTCCCTCGTAGATCCGGAAGGCCCTGGCCTCGACGAGGAACCGGGCGACCAGGTGGTCCTCGCAGACGCCGAGCCCGCCGTGCAGCTGGACCGCCCGGTCGAGGACCCGCCAGACCGCCTCGGAGACGAACGTCTTGGCGATCGAGGCTTCGTGCCGCGCCTGCGAGGAGGTCGGCCCCTGCGCGTCGATGGTCTCGGCGGCGGTGCGGATCACGCCGCGCGCGGCGGCGATGTCGATCTCGTTGTCGGCGACGAGCCCCTGGGCCATGCCGTGCTCGGCGATCGGGACGCCGAACGACGTGCGCGTACCGATGTGCTCGATGGTCATCCGGTGCGCCCGCACCGCGAGTCCGAGCCAGTTCATGCAGAACACCAGGCGCGAGGGCGCGAGCCGGACCTGCGCGAGCGCCAGACCCTGGCCGACCTGGCCCAGCACGGCGGATTCGGGCACCTCGCAGTCGGTGAAGGTGACCTCGCAGTGGCCGCCGGGCGCGCTGGTGTGGTCGAGGGTCGGCATGCGGCGGCCCACTCGCATCCCGGGGTTGTCCTGGTCGACCAGGAACATCGTCGGGCCGTCGCCGGTGCGCGCCACGCAGATGGTGAACGCCGCGCCCTGCGCGCCCGTGGTGAAATGCTTGGTCCCGTTGACGACCCAGCCGGAGTCGGTCTCCTCGGCGACGGTCTGCAACATGCCGGGGTCGGATCCGGCGCCGGGGGCCGGTTCGGTCATCGCGATCGCGGAACGGACGTCGCCCGCGGCCAGCGGCGCGAGGTAGCGCTGCTTCTGCTCCTCGTTCGCCACGTGCGCGAGCAGGTGGATGTTGCCGTCGTCGGGCGCCCACGCGTTGACGGCGATCGGGCCGAGCAGGCTGGCGCCCGCGGCTTCGAGCACCTGCGCTTGGGCGCGGGTGTCCAGGCCGAGCCCGCCGTACCGCGGGTCCGACAGCGGGCCGAAGACGCCGGCCTCCTTGGCCTTCTTCTGCAGCTCGAGCCGCAGAGCGTCGTCCATCACCCGCCCGTCCACGACGACCTCGCGTTCCACCGGAACGACCTGGTCCCGAATGAACTGGGTGGTCTTGTCCACCAATTGCGCCACAGTGGTCATGGCGTCAGTCTCGGGGCGGCGCCGGCCGGGGGAGGGCGCGATAGTCAACGTCGATTGTGCGAATCGACTGCCCATTCGTCCGCTGCGGGGGCGGCTCATCTCGGCGACGGTGATCGCGGAGACGTTGCCGGGCTAGGGGACGAAATGACTGACATAGCGGTGCGAGTCTGGCGCCGCCGCGACGAGGCCGAGGGCGTGTTCTCGCTCGAGCTGGCCTCGGTCGACGGTGGCGAACTGCCGTCGTGGACGCCGGGAGCCCACATCGATGTCGCGGTCGGCGCGGCGGGCGTGCGGCAGTACTCGCTGTGCGGCGACCCGGCCGACCGGGCGCGCTGGCGGGTAGCGGTGCTGCACGAACCGGACGGGCGCGGTGGCTCGGCCTATCTGCACCGAGCCGCGCAGCCCGGCTCCGTGCTGCGAGTATCCGCGCCGCGCAACAACTTCGAACTCGTACGCAGTGACAGGTACGTCTTCCTCGCCGGAGGAATCGGGATCACGCCGATCCTGCCCATGGTTACCGCCGCGGAAGCCGCCGGTGCGCGCTGGTCGCTGTACTACGGCGGACGCACCAAGGGACACATGGCGTTCGCCGACACCATCGCGGAGCGCTATCCGCGGGCGAAGCTGCTGCCGCAGGACGAGCACGGGCTGCTGCCGCTTGCCGAGATCTTCACCGGCCTCGGCGACACCGCCGTGTACTGCTGCGGGCCGGAGCCGCTGCTGGCCGCCGCGGAGGACGAAGGCGCACGGCGCGCGGTGCCGGTGCACGTGGAGCGCTTCGTGCCGCGCAAGCTGCGGTTCGCGCCGAACGAGCCGTTCGAGGTGCGCTTGGCGGCCAGTGGCAAGACCTTCCGGATCGGTCCGAACCAGTCCATCGCCGACGTCTTGGAATCCGCTGGGATCGGCATCGTCACCTCGTGCCGCGAAGGCACCTGCGGCAGTTGCGAAACCGCGGTGCTGAGCGGCGACATCGAGCACCGGGACGAACTGCTCACCGACGAGGAGCGGGCGCGCGGCGACACGATGATGCTGTGCGTCTCCCGGGCCAGGTCCGGCCCGCTCGTCCTCGACCTCTGACCTGCCCGCCGCGACCGCGGCAGGCATGCGGCGCGCTCGGCGCGGCCGCTTCCCCTGAAAAACCGAGAGGAAAGAACCAAGGATGAGGAAAATCGTTGCGGTGGCCGCGGGGCTGGTCGCCGCAGTCGGGATCGCGTCCGGCTCGGCCGGCGCGCAGCCCGACAGCGACGACGCCGTCGACTTCACCGCCTACGCCACCGACACCCAGTCCATTGTCACCACCGATGCCGGTTCGATGGTGGTCGAAGAGGGCGTCTTCAAGGTCAAGGCCGCCAACGGCACCGTGCTCACCGGTATGCCGCTGAAGTTCCGCGTCGATGAGTTCGAGTTCCCGATCGTGGCCGATATCGCCGGTCGCACCGCCACGCTGACCCCCCGGTTCGACATGGCGCACGCGGCCTACAAACCGGTCGCCCTGCCGTTCGAGGACAAGGCGCCGTGGAAGAACGAGTACGACCGTGAACAGGCCGCTTGGTCGCGCATGACCAGCACCATCACCATGGGCGCCACCATCGGCACCCTGGTCGGCGGCATCGGCGGCGGCGCCGTCGGTTGCGTGCTCGGCGGCATCGCGGGCGCGACCGTCGCCTCGGCCGCGATCGTCGGCCTGTTCGGCGCGTTCATCCCGGCGGCGGCCATCGGCTGCCTCGGCGGCATCATCGCGATCGGCGCCCTCGGCACCATCGCGGGCCAGATCCTGGTCACCGCCCCGGTCGCCATCGGCGCCGCCATCCAGTACTTCACCACTATCAACCAGCCTCCTCCGGTTCAGGCGAAGTAGATAGCGGAGAAGAACCCGACGTCTCGTTCGTTGGGGGACACCCGACCCCGTCCGGCCATAGCGCCGGGCGGGGTCTTCCCGTCCGGAGCGTCTCGAGCGATGGCGTCGCCGGTGATCCTGCTCGACGGCGAGCGTGGTGCGGTTCGCATTGTCGCGATGCCTCCCGGATGCCACCGGCGGCGAACTGCGCTTGACATTGTCGCGGCGACAACGTTTTCACTGGTGTCATGCGGATCAGAGAACTGGCCGATGTCGTCGGCGTCACCACACGAGCCGTGCGGCACTATCATCGCATCGGGCTGCTGCCCGAACCCCCGCGTCAGGCGAACGGTTCCGTCGGTACTCGCTGCGCGACGCGGTCGAACTGGCCCGCATCCGCCGTCTCACCGAACTGGGATTGAGCCTGGACGAGGTCCGCGATGTCTTGGCCGAGGACGCGGGCAAGGACTTGGCCGAGGTGCTCGTCGAGCTCGACGCGGATATGGCCCGCCAGGAACAGTCCATCCGGCAGCGGCGCGCCCGCCTGGCGCGATTGCTGCGGCAGGCGGAGAAAGGCGGCAGGCTGCCGGTCGAGGCGCCGGTCTCACCGGCGTTGGCCGCGCTGTTCGATGACATGGCGCATGCCGCCGCCGAGCATCCCGGGCCGGAGCCCGCGATGGCGGTCAAGGACCGCGAGCTGTTGGCGCTGCTGGAATCCAGCGCCCCGGACGGTGACCGTGGTTGGCTCGACGCGCTGACCCACGCGCTGAAATCCGATCCGCAGGCCATCGCGCGGGCGTACGAGATCTATACCCAGCTCGACGAGCTGTCGGGCGCGCCTGAGGACGATCCCCGGGTGGAGACGGCCGCCCGTGCCATTGTCGACAGCATGCCGCAGGGGCTGCTCGAGGCGATGCGGTTCCCTGGCGGTGAGGACCTGAAGTCGATAGGCGAAAGCGGTTTCGCGAAAGCGTTCTTCGCCGATTTCGCGCCCGCGCAGGCCGGTGCGATCCGCCGCGCCATCCAGTTGCTGCAAGAGCCGACCCGATGAGGCGGCTACGGGCACTGCGCACGGCAGTGCGGTGGTCCTGCGCGGCAGTGGTGCCCGGTGAACTGGCGCTGGTGTTCTGCCTGGTATCGGGGGTACGCGTCGCCCCGCTCGCGCGCACGGTCGTGGAGCTGGCGGTGTTCGCCGTGACGCCGGCCGCGGCCGTCCTGCTGGCTCTCGACTATCACCGTCACCGGCGCGGCGCCCGCACCCGGCGCCAGGCCGTCTCCGCGGCCGTGGCGGATCTCGTCCCCGTGGTGGTGCGCAAGCTCATCGTGCACGAGTTGCGTCTGTTCACCAGCTTGCTGCGCTGGCTGGCTCGACGCGGGCCGCACGGTGTGCGCGAGGGAGACACGGCGGTGCCGTACGCCTCCGGACAGTCGGCCGTCGTGTACGGCTTCCTGGTCGTCTGTGTCGTGGAGACAGTGGCTCTCGCGTACCTCATCCCTTGGCCCGTGGTGCACGCGATCGTCCTCGTCCTCGACGTCTGGGGAGTGTTCTTCCTCGTCGCCTTGCAGGCCGCCTGCGTCGTACGCCCGCACGTCATCGGCGCCGACGGCTCGCTGCGACTGCGCTACGGCGCGCTGCTGGACATTCACATCCCCGCCCGGCGCATCGCGTCCGCCCGCGTCCAACGCCGATACCCCGACAGCGCGCTGGCGGCCGTGGACGACAACGCCGGAGCGGACCTCGCCGTGGCCGGCCAGACGACGATCACCGTGGAACTCACCGAACCGATCACCTTCACCCGCCCGTTGGGCAAGCAGGCAGCGGCCCGCACCTTCCGCTACTTCGCCGAAGACCCGGCCTCCGCCGTCGCGGAACTCCGTGCCCGCGCGTCCCTCGACCGAACGTGAGCCCAGCCGCGATCCGGGTGACTCGGATCGTCCGCAGACAGCGGTCGAGAGCTGCGAAATCCTCGTCCCCGAGCCCTCGGAACGACTCGACGTGCCGCGGCTGAATTCTTCGCCGCTGTCGGCGGGGTCGCTGTCGTCCAGCGCCAGATCGTGCTATCGAGAACGGATGACGCCGACGCGCTCTTTCTATGATGTCGTGATCGTCGGCGGTGGCCACAATGGTTTGGTGGCCGCCGCGTATCTGGCGCGGGCCGGGCGGTCGGTGCTGGTGGCGGAGAGGCAGCCGCATACCGGCGGCGCGGCGGTGTCGGCGCGGGTCTTCCCGGGCGTCGACGCGCGGTTGTCGCGCTACTCGTATCTGGTGAGTCTGCTGCCGCGCTCGATCGTGCAGGACCTGGGCTTGCGGTTCGAGACCCGGCGGCGGGCGGTCTCGTCCTACACGCCGGTGGGCGACGGCGGTCTGCTCGTCTCGTCCCTGCCGACGCCGACGGCGGCGAGCTTCGCGCGACTGACCGGCTCGGATCGGGAATTCCGTGCTTGGCAGCGGTTCTACGCGAGCACGAACCAGTTGGCGCGGCGTATTTTCCCCACATTGACCATGCCGCTGCCGTCCGAAGAGGCGCTGCGGCACATCGTGGACGACGCGGCCACCTGGGAGGCGCTGTTCGAGCGGCCGCTGGGCGAGACGATCGAGTCGACCTTCGACGACGACACCGTGCGCGGCGTGGTGCTCACCGACGCGTTGATCGGCACTTTCACCCACGCCCACGACCCGTCGCTGCGGCAGAACCGCTGCTTTCTCTACCACGTCATCGGCGGCGGCACCGGCGACTGGGACGTGCCGATCGGCGGCATGGGCGCGCTCACCGACGCACTGGCCGAGGCCGCGCGCTCGGCGGGAGCGGAGATCGTCACCGGCTGCGAAGTGACGGGCATAGACACCGATGGCGACGCCGCGGAAGTCCGTCACCCGGACGGAACGGTCGGCGCCCGGCACGTCCTCGCGAACGTCGCCCCCTACACCCTGGCGGGGCTGCTCGGCGCGGCCCTGCCGCCGAAACCCGAAGGCGCACAGCTGAAGATGAACATGCTGCTGCGCCGTCTGCCGCGATTGCGCGACGCCGATGTCGATCCGCACGCGGCATTCGCCGGTACGTTCCACATCGGCGAGTCCTACGCCCAACTCGACAGGGCCTACGGCGAGGCCGCGATCGGTCGCATCCCGTCCGCGCCCCCTGCCGAAATCTATTGCCATACCTTGACCGATCCGACGATCCTGGCACCGGAACTGGCCGCGCGGGGGACGCACACTCTCACGCTGTTCGGGCTGCATGCTCGTGCGAAACTTTTCGCCGCCGACCCGGAGGCGGCGAAAGACGAGTTCGTGCGAGCCACATTGGCGCAACTGGATTCGGTGCTGGCCGAACCGATCGCGGACTGCCTGGCCACAGACGAGAACGGCGCGCCTTGCCTGGAGGCCAAGACACCGCTGGAACTCGAACGCGAGATCGGTCTACCCGGTGGACACATCTTCCACCGCGATCTCGCGTTCCCTTATCTCCCCGAGGACGCCGACCCGGCCGACCCCGCCGTCCGGTGGGGCGTGGCGACCGGCCACCGCAACGTGTACCTGTGCGGCGCGGGGGCGATCAGGGGCGGCGGGGTCAGCGGCATCCCCGGGCACAATGCCGCGATGGCCGTGCTCGACGCCGGTCAGGCAGGCTGAGCGCGCAGAGCGATCTTGGCGGCCCGGCCCGGCGTCTCGGTGGCGACCGCGGCGTCGGCGGCCGCTTCCAGCGGAAAGGCGGCCTCGATGTCCAGTCGCAGCACGCCGCGGGCCGCGAGGTCGATCAACTCGCTGACGAGCTGTCCGCGGTGCTCGGCGTCGATCTCCTCGATCCGCTTGGCGCCCCAGAAACCTTTCACCACGGTCTGCCCGAAGATGAGACGCCCCGGATCCAGCGACAGCGGCTGACCCGAGAGCGCGCCGAAGGAGATCAGCTGACCGCCCGGCGCGAGCAACGCCAGCTCGTCGGCCGCGGCGCGTCCGCCGACCTGATCGACGGCCCGGACGATCGGCGCACCCGATGTCGCTGCTTCGACCTGGTCGCGCCAGCCCTCGTCGGAGGTGTCGAGTACCGGTTCGTAGCCCAGTTCACGCAGCGCCGTGACCGAGGCCGGGCCGCGCACGAGGTTCAGCACACGCAGGCCGCGCTGCCGGGCGAAGACGTTGACGAGCCTGCCGACCGCGCCGTTGGCCGCGTTGATCGCCAGCCATTCACCGGAGCGCAGGTCGAGGTCTTCGATCAGCATCAGCGCGCTCAGCGGCATGGCCAGCAGCTGGGCCGCGGTCTCGTCGGAGACCGTGTCGGGCAGCGGGATGACCTGGCGAGCCGGGACCACGAAATACTCGGCCCAGACGTTCTGCGCGCCGGACACCGTCACCCGCCGTCCTACCGACATGTCGGTGACCCCGGGACCCACCGCGTCGACTCGCGCGACCGCCTCGCTGCCCGGGATGGCGGGCAGCGAGGGCCGGTAGCCGTACACGCCGCGCACGATCGCCAGATCGTGATTGTGGATCGGCGACAGGATGAGCTCGAGCCGCACCTGGCCCGGGCCGGGCTCCGGCACCGGCCGTTCGGCGGTGGCCAGCACATCCTTCGGTTCGCCGAATCGTTCGATGACTACCGCACGCATAATCGCTCCTTGTCGATCAGTCGTCTGCGACGAGAACCTGAACGTCGATGTTGCCGCGGGTCGCGTTGGAATACGGGCACACCTGGTGCGCTTTGTCGGCGAGCGCCTGCGCGTCCGCCCTGGACAGATGGGGGAGCGAGACCTCCAGGGTAACCGCCAGACCGAAGCCGCCGGCGCTGTTCGCGCCGATGCCGACCTTCGCGCCGACGGCGGAGTCGTCGATGTTCGCCTCGGCCTGCTTGCCGACCAGGCGCAGCGCCGAATGGAAGCACGCCGCGTAGCCCGCCGCGAACAGCTGCTCGGGGTTGGTGCCCGCGCCGTCGCCGCCCATCTCCTTGGGCGCAGACAGGTCGACGTCGATCTTGCCGTCGGTGCTGCGCGCGTGGCCGTTGCGTCCGTCGCCGCTGGCCAGCGCCTCGGCGGTGTAGAGGATCCGCATGTCTATTCTCCTTCGTTCAGCTGGGACTTCAGCGCATCGGTGAGTCGGTGCAGGATGTCGCGCAACGCGACGACGTCGTCCATGGACAGGCCACTGGCCTCGGCCATCTGGGCCGGGATGTCGCCCGCCTCGGCGCGCAGTGCGCGCCCGCGTTCGGTGAGCCGGATGTCGACGCGCCGTTCGTCGGCCGCCGATCGCCGCCGCTCGATCAAGCCGGCCGCCGCCAGCCGCTTGAGCAGCGGGGAAAGGGTGCCGGAATCCAGATCGAGCGCATGGCAGACATCGCCGACGCTGCGTTCGTCGCGTTCCCACAGCGCCAGCATCACCAGGTACTGCGGGTAGGTGAGCCCGAGCCGTTCCAGCTTCGGGCGGTAGACCGCGGTCATCGCCCGGGACGCCGCGTAGAGCGGGAAGCACAGCTGCGCGTCGAGGGTGAGGTGATCGGTCATGGTCATCAATGTAGTGAGCAATTAAGTTGTGCACAATCAAATAGTGGGTCGTGCTCGTCACACTCGCGGGCCGCGAGGAAGATCGGCCTCGGCTCAGCGCGCCGGGAAACGCAGTACGCGGTCGTCGCCGCTGTCGGGGTCACCCCGGCCGTCGGTGTTGGAGGTGGTGAGCCACAACGCTCCGTCCGGCGCGACCTCGACGGTGCGCAACCGGCCGTACCGGTCGCGCAACTCGGCGCGGGGCGCACCCGCACGGCCGTTCTCGAGCGGCACCGTCCAGAGCCGCTTCCCGCGCAGCGCGGCGACGTAGAGGGTGTCACCCGCGATGGCGATGCCCGACGGTGAGGCTTCCGCGGTGGTCCAGGTCAGCAGCGGATCGGCGAAACCGCGGTCGGCGCCGCCCGCGCCCTCGACCTCGGGCCAGCCGTAATCGCGGCCGGGCTCGATCAGGTTGATCTCGTCGAATCGGTTCTGCCCGAACTCCGCCGCGAACAAGCGCCCGGCCCGGTCCCATGCCAGACCCTGCACGTTTCGGTGACCGAGACTGTAGACGGGTGAACCGGGGAACGGATTGCCCGGCGCGGGGCGGCCTTCGGGAGTCAACCGGAGGATCTTCCCGTTGAGATCGGCCGGATCCCGCGATCGCTCGGCCTCCCCGGCATCACCGGTCCCGGCGTACAACATGCCGTCCGGCCCGAACGCGATCCGCCCGCCGTTGTGATTACCGGCCTTCGCGATGCCGGCCACCAGCACCTCCGGTGGCCCGTCGAGCCGGAACCGGACGATCCGGTTGTCCGTCATCGCGGTGAAATAGGCGTACACGTAACGGCTTTCGGCGTAGTCCGGCGCGACGGCGAGCCCGAGCAGTCCGCCTTCGCCCCTGGCGGCGACGCCGGGCAGTTGGTACACCTGCTCGGGCGCACGGCCCGCGACGACGCGCGATATCCGTCCGGAGTCCCGCTCGGCGACCAGCGCCGCGCCGTCGGGCAGGAACGCCAGCCCCCACGGAACGTCGATGTCCCTCGCTACTTCTTCGGCGGCGTCGAGGCCGGGCCGACCGGCGGGATCACTCGGCGCGAGGGTGCCCGCCACGGTAGGGGGAGCGCTCCTGGGCGCCGCCGAGTTCTCGTCCGCGCACGCCGACATCGCCGCCGCGAGCAGGAACGAGGCCAGCGCCGCGCGCGATCGCCCGCCTCCGATCACAGTCACCTTCCGGACGGCCCATCGTGATCGCCGCTCGCCCCGGAGGGGCGTTCGCGCAGCGCGGAAGGAGCCGGATTCGGGAGGCATCAGCCGAGGTACGTTCCGTACCAGTCCAATACGCGACGCCAAGCTTCGGTGGCCGCCGTGGCGCTGTACCGCTGACCGGTGTCGTTGAAGAAGGCGTGGTCCGCGTCGGGGGCGGTGAAGATCTGGTGCGGGTTGCCCGAGCGGGCCAGCGCCGCCTCGGCGGCGGGCCGGGAGGCGTTCACGCGGGCGTCGTTCGCCGCGTAAACCCCGAGCACCGCGGCTTTCGACGCGGCCAGGTCGCCGTTGTCCGGGAACGGTCCGTAGAAGGGTGTCGCGGCGGCCAGCGGCGACGGGCCGGAGGCCAGCAGCGACCAGGTCAGGCCGCCGCCGAGACAGAAACCGGTGGCGCCGAGCTTCTTTCCCTCCACCCGGCGGCGCAGTTCGTCGAGCCCCGCGCGCAAGCCGGCCACGAGCTGTTCTTGCGGAATACGGCTCAGCTGCGCGGTCGCCGCCGCCGGATCGGTGAACGCGGCGGTGCCGCCGTGCGCGGAGAGCAGGTCGACCGCGAGCGCGGAGTATCCGGCGCCCGCGAATCGTCCTGCCACCGAACGGATGTGGTCGTTGAGTCCTTTGTTCTCGTGGACGACCAGCACCCCACCCCGTGGCTGCGGCGCCGCCGCCCAGGCAGCCTGCAGCGACGTCCCGTCCGGTCCGGCGAAGGTGACGGCGGTGGTCGGGAGCGCGGCGGCGGAACCCGGCGGAGTCGAGGGAGCGGCCGGAGATGGCGCCGAATCGGCGCTCTCGGTGCCGGTACAGGCGGCCAGCAGGGCGGCCGCCGCGGTGGCGCCGAGCCCGAGCAGACCCAGCCTGCGCAGTGCCTCTCGCCGGGGGAGGATGCCGTCGGCGTGATCGGTGGCGATCTCCTCCGCGATATAGCGCTGCAGCGGCGTCATGAGCCCAACGATAAGCCGGATCTTCGCTGCGCGCGCGGCGTTCACCGGCTGTTCGCGCGCGACAAACCGACCCGACCGGGCCTCCCGTCGGATTCGCCGAATGGTTGCTACGTTGGCGCTCGATCGGACGACCGATGGCCGGTCCGGATACCGGTCGAGGGAGCGAGAGGGATCGGGGCGTGTGGTGGGACCAACGATGATCAGGGCTTTCCGGCTGGCGGCCGCGGTTGCGGCACTGGCGACCGTGGGGTTCGGGTCGGCGCCCGTCGCGGCGGAGCCGTCCCCCGACGCGCACAGCGTGCGATGGACCGCGTTGCACGACGGTCCGCAGCCGTATGCCGACGTGCACATCGACTGGGATGTCCCGATCCGGATGAGCGACGGCGTGGTGCTGAAGGCCAACGTCTACCGGCCGGTGAAGCGAGGCGGCGAGGTGGAGCAGCAGCCGCTGCCCACCATCGTGAACCTCACGCCTTACACCAAACTCATGACCAATCTCATCGACTCGGCGCTGGCGGCGCCCGGGTTGCAGCCGCTGACGGTGCGGCTGGTCAACCGCGTGAATCTCTCCCGCACGCCGGTCAGTGGCTTCGGCGATCTGCTGCACGCGATCGACGGTGGCACCGTGCAGACGGTGCTCGGTCTCGACCGCAACCTGATCCGTGCCGGATACACCCAGGTCATCGCGGACGTGCGCGGGACAGGTTTCTCCCAGGGGGCGTGGGACACGCTCGGCGAGCGCGAACAACTCGACACCCGCGAGGTCATCGAATGGGCGGCCGCGCAGCCGTGGTCGAACGGCCGTGTCGGGATGAGCGGCGGCTCCTACTCGGGCATCAACCAGCTGCGCGCCGCCGAGAACGCCCCTGCCCCCCTGCGGGCGATCTTCCCCGTCGAGCCGGGCAGCGATCTCATGCGGGATGTCGTCGCGCCGGGCGGCGGCGTGGGGACGACGTTCCTTCCGATGTGGCTCAACACGGTCAACCAGTTGAAACTGATTCCCGATGTGCGGTCGATGCTGAACGGCACCTTCGACTGGGCGTGGCTGCACGAGCGGATGTCGGATCCGGCCAGCAACGTCGACCTGCTGGCCCAGGCGCTGCTCACCCCCTCGCTCGATCACGTGCCGCCCGCGCTGGCCGACGCGCTGGACGAGGACAGCTACTTCCGCCGCGGCATCCAGGGGCATCCCGAGCGCGTCACGGTGCCCACCTTCGTCTACGGCGGCTGGCACGACATCTTCGCCAACAGCGCGACCAAGCTGTACAACGCCATTCCGCTGCCCGCGGGGCACAAGCAGCTGGTGGTCGGCGACACCTATCACGCGAATCCCGGTGCGGGCACCGGCATCCCCGGCGCGCCGCCGCGGCTGGACGTGCTGCAACGAGTGTGGTTCGACAAGTGGTTGAAAGACGTGGACCACGGCTTGGGCGACTTCGGGCCGATCACCGTGTGGGAACAGGGCGGCGGCTGGATCACGCTCGGGCAGTTCCCGCAGAAAGACCTCAACCATCGTCGCGTGTACCTGTCGGCCGCGCCGAGCGGCACCGCCGGAAGGGCGGTGTACGACGGATCGCTGACGATGACCGTGCCGAACGAGCGGCGCACCCTGACGGTGTCACCCGGCCTCGCCGTGGCGTGTTCCCGCGACACCGCGCAGGGGTCGGCCGGCATGGCCGCGGTGGTGGACGTGTGCGCGAAAGACTCCCGCATCGCCGAGCGCAACGCCCTGACCTTCACCAGTGCGCCGATGACCGAGCCGACGGTCATCTCGGGCCCGATCAACGTTCACCTGAACACCGTGCACGAGGCCACGGACGGGTACTGGAACGTCACGGTCAACGACGTGGGGCCCGACGGAACCTCGAAGGTGCTGACCACCGGGCAGCTGACCGCCTCGCTGCGCGCCGTCGACGAGCAGAAGAGCAGCCGCACCCCGACCGGCGACCTGACCGAACCGTTCAATCCGATCACGCTGGACAGCGTGCAGCCGGTCGTCCCCGGCGCGCCGGTCGCGTTGGACATCGCGGTCATCCCCACGCAGGCGGTGCTGCGGCCGGGCCATCGGCTGCGGATCGACGTCTTCGCAGGAAACTCGCCGAAGGCGCTGGCCTTCCGGCCCATGCTCAACAACACCGCCTTGCGGCCGCAGCACCTCGAACTGGATCCGTCGGCGCCGAGCTACGCCATCGTGCCGACGAACCGTCCGCTGGGCTGACCCCGCCCCTCAGAGCTGCGACTGCACCTGCGCGGAGATCAGCTCGAGGTGGGCGAGATCGCCGAGGTCCAGCATTTGCAGGTAGATGCGGCCGGTGCCGATCTCGGCGTATCGGCCGATCTTGTCCACCACCTCGGCGGGCGAACCGGCCAGGCCGTTGGCCTTCAGCTCGTCCACCTCGCGCCCGATGGCCGCGGCTCGGCGCGCCACTTCGGCGTCGTTGGCGCCCACGCAGGCCACCAGCGCGTTGGAGTAGACCAGGTCGTCGGCCGGGCGGCCGTAGGCCTCCGCGGCGGCGCGCACCCGGCCGAACTGCCGCGCGCTGTCCTCGATCGAGGAGAACGGCATGTTGAACTCGCTCGCGTACTGCGCGGCCAGCCGCGGCGTGCGGGTGGCGCCCTGCCCGCCGATCAGCACGGGTATCGGGTCCTGCACCGGTTTGGGCAGGGCCGGGGAATCGGTGAGCCGGTAGTGCTTGCCGTCGTAGCTGAAGGTGTCCCCGGGTTTGGTGGCCCAGAGCCCGGTGATGACGGCCAGTTGCTCTTCCAACCGGGAGAACTTGTCGGCGGGGAACGGGATGCCGTACGCGGCGTGCTCCTCGGCGAACCAGCCGCTACCCAGTCCGAATTCCACGCGTCCGCCCGACATCTGGTCCACCTGGGCCACCTGGATCGCCAGCGGGCCGGGAAGCCGGAAGGTGGCGGCGGTGACCAGGGTGCCCAGGCGGATCCGCTTCGTCTCCCTGGCCAGTCCGGCGAGGGTGATCCAGGCGTCGGTCGGGCCGGGCAGCCCGTCGGCGCCGCCCATGCTCAGGTAGTGGTCGCTGCGGAAGAACGCGTCGAATCCCAAGTCCTCGGTGGCCTTGGCGACGGTGAGCAGGGTGTCGTAGCTCGCGCCCTGCTGCGGCTCGGTGAAGATGCGTAGTTCCATGTCTTCCGACCCTAGCCGCTGTGCGGGGGCTCGGATCGCCCCTCGTCGTAGGTGCGGGCGATGAGCGCCGCGCGCAGTCGGTAGAGCACCGACGGAAGGGCGGTGTCCAGGCCGGTGAGGCGGCCGATCCGCTTGAGGCGATGGTCGACGGTGTTCGGATGCAGGTACATCGTCCGGGAGGTGCGCCTGCGGTTGAAGTCGTTGCGAACGTGCTCGCGCAGGGTCTCCAGCAGCTCGGGATGGTCCTCCAGCGGGTCGAGCAGGGCGGCCAGCCGGTCGCGGCCCGGACCCGGCCGGGTGAGCTGGTATTCGAGGGCCAGGTCGTCGAAGCGGTACAGGCCCGGTGGGCGGTGCAGGCGCCGGACCATGTCGAGCAGTTCGTGCGCCTGGTCGGCAGTCGCGGGAATGCGGTCCGGTTCGGCGGTTGTGGCGGCAGCGGTGAGCGGGGCGGGCACCGCCGCGGCCAGTGCGGCGACCAAGTCGTCGAGTTCGTCCTCGGCCACCACCGACACCGGCACCAGGACCGTTCCGCCGATCGCGCTGAGCAGGGTCGGCACGTGCCTGCCGCAGTGCACGGCGAGGCAGATCTGCATGCGCTCCCGGATGGCGTGTCCGTCCCCGGGGCGCCGGCCCGGATGCCGGTCGATCGCTCGGTCGAGCGCGAGGGCGAGCACGGTGTATCGGTCGGCGACCGGAATGCCGTGCTCCAGATAGACCTTCCCGGGATGGTGGCCTCTGAGCAGCGCGACGGCGGCGGCGTGCGAAGCCGTCTGTTCGGCGGCGGGCGCGACGGACCGGTAGGCGAGCGAGACCGTCGCGGTGACCGCGTGCAGCGCGTCGAAGAGCCCGCGGATGTCGTCGTGCCGCACGGCAGGCGATTGCCGCAGGTGAGCGTCGAGATAGAGGCGGAATCCCTCGTGCACCAGACGCTGGACGGTGTCCATCGCGACTCCGACGCCGGCCCACCGGGCAGCGGCCTCGAAAATGCGAGCCGTGCGGTCCGGCGGCTCCGGGCCGCCGGAAGCGACCAGGTCGACACAGTTCGCTACGGTGTCGCGGATCTCCTCGCGCAGGAGATTCCCGCTCGTCACGTGCCGCCGGGGAATGATGTCCAGCAGGTGCCGCACGATGTGTTCGGTGGCCGGGACGAGATCGGCGGAGCGCGCGGTCGGCACGCCGCCCCCCTCAGCGGCCGCGCCCGCCGCCGACCATGCGTAGGTCGAGCGTGCGGTCGCGGTTCGGATGCCGGACCACGGGCGTGCATTGCGTCGTCGCAAACATGTCGGTACTTTCCCGTCCAGTCGGCCGCTCGCGTTCGGAAGTATTTGCCGCAGAGGAGCTTTCGATCCACCGGTAACATCGCACGAGTCGCGGTCCTTGAAATGTAGCCGGGTCGGCGCGGCTGGTCACTGCACGTGCCGACGAAGTGACCGACGGCTGGGTTGTCGCCGACGACAAGTCCGCGAGCACGAGATCTGCCACCGAATGGGAAGGAGATTCGAGTGCACGAGGTACCGATCGTCGCGATGGGGGTGTCCGGGTCGGGAAAGACGACGGTGGGCACCCGCCTGGCCGCCGTGCTCGGCGTCGACTACGCCGAAGGCGACGATTTCCATCCGGCCGCGAACGTCAGCAAGATGGCGGCCGGGACGCCGCTGGAGGACGCCGATCGCGAACCCTGGCTGGACGCCTTGGCCGCATGGCTCGCCGCGCGTTCGGGCCGGGGAGCCGTCCTCACCTGCTCCGCCCTGAAGCGGAGCTATCGCGACCGGCTGCGCGCGTCAGCTCCCGACGCGTTCTTCCTGCACCTGCGGCTGTCGCGCGGCGAGCTCGAGCGCCGCCTGGCCGCCCGCCGCGGGCACTTCATGCCGCCGAGCCTGCTCGAGTCGCAGCTGGCCACCCTGGAGCCGCTGGATTCCGACGAGTACGGCAGCACCGTCGACGCGACCCCACCACCGGAGGACGTGGTCCGGGCCGCCGTGGCGGCGCTGCCGCGGTGAGGTCCGGCTCGCGGGCAGGGGCAACTCCCACTACTAGTCCGTCAACACCCGATACCGATCAACCGGCAGCCTCGACACAGCGGACAGTGCACCACCGAGGCACTCCGAACACCCCGTTCGATCGCTTGGGAGACAGAACCTAGCAGCGTTCGTACTGACGCACGTAGGGCTGCGACTCCGGTAAGACGTTGTACCCGGATGTCTGGCAGCCGCCGACCACGACCTCGAAAAAGGGGCCGTAGGAGTAGACGGGGCCGTTGGGTGTGTGAATCGTGTAGTCGACCGCCGCGCCGTAGCCAGCCAGGTAGGGAAGGTGCAGATCGGCGAGTTGTTTGGTCTGCGCGGCGCTGAATTCCGCACCCACGGGAGGGAACACGGTGACGCCCAGTGTGCGGCCTTCGGAGGGCGGGTCGTAGACCGACACCCGAACGAAGAACGGGATGGGTTGATCGGTCAGGAACCACTGCCACAGGTCGAGTTCATCATTGGACGGGAAGCGAGGGGTGGGCTCTTGGTGGGGGGTGACGCGATCATGGGGCCATGGATACGACCCGGGGCGCCGTTCCGAGTGATTGGTGAACCCGCGTTCCCGCTCATGAACGGTGGATACGGTCCAATGGTTGGAGGCCAGTTCGGGGAAGTCCCGGATGATTCGGCGCATCGCCGCGGTGGCGCGGTGAGGTTCGGCTTCGGAGCCCGCTCGGACGTCGATGGCGTTGGTAATGCGGCTCGCGTCGCCGCCGCGCGAGGACCAGTGCACTTCGGTGCCGGCGGCCCATAGTCGTGCCCAGGTGTCTGCGGCGTTCGCTTCAGTGCTCACGTCACGGCCGAAAAGCCAATACGCGGAATAGGAGTCCGCCATCCGGTCGATGGTGACCTCTGTCGGGTCGCCTTGGAAACGCCGCGGAAGCTGTTGAGCGCCCACGGCACTCACCACAGACGCAGCCTCGGCCGGTGTGGCGTCGTCCCTGAGCCGCACGTCGAGTTTGGCGTTGAAATGTTTGCCCTTGTAGTGCTCGAACCGGTGTGACGCGTCGGTCACCCCCGGAAGGGCCCGGATGGCAGTCTCGATCTTGCGTGACCAGCTGTCACGCTCGGCCCGGTCGCGTCCTTGTTCGAAATAGCCATATCCGATCAGCAGGCCCGCGGTACCTGCGATCGCCACAGCCAGCACGACTGCCAATCCCGCTATTGCTGCCAGCAGCGGCACTACGCGTTCGCGCAAGATGGCGCGCTGGACACGCGCCGACAGCCGCCGATCGGGGTGCTGGGAGGTCCCTCGCTTCGGTGTGTCCGGATCGAAGCGGCCGGGGTCAACGACCTTGCGGCCGGTGCGTTCGGCATCCATCGGACCTCCTCACGGCGCCTTCGTGTTCGTCTGAAACCTATGCAGACCACCAGTTCCGGCGCTTTGCCTCATCGTTCCACAGCGTAGTCGGCCGCGAACTGCGACCCACCGCACGCGAGCGTTGCTCGATACCGACTTGCGGAGCCGGGTTGAACAACCGATCGCACGGCCGACTCGAGTGGGCTTGATGGCCTGGACGAATTGCCATATTCGTTGAAGGGCGTGTTTGCTGCGATCCGGGTTACCGCGAGAGGCAAGGCAATCCTGCGGGGGCGGACTCAATCGGGGGACATGACCTAGAGGCCGCCGAGTCCGGAGAGGGCTTCGAAGGCCAGATCGAGACCGCGCCACAGCGCGTCGATCTCGGCGGCGACCACGGGCGCCTGGGCCGGATCTCGCAGGGCCAATCCGTTGCCGAAGATGAGGACGTTGGCGCCGGCGTCGGCCAGGCGCAGCAGCGGACCGGTCGCGACGCCCGGGCCGAGCGCCGCGTCCAAGCCCTCGCCGAGGAAGTAGAAGCGCCACAGCGGCCCGAGGTCGCCGCCGTAGACCGCCTTGGTCCGCTCGACGATCAGCGCACCCTGCTGGGCGATCGCGTCGACGATGCGGAAATAGTCGGCCGCGTTGGCGGCGGTGCTGCCGACCGCCGCGACGGAATACGCCAGGTCGACGGTCAGATGCGCGTTGTAACCGGCCATCGCGACCCGTGCGGGGGACAGTTCGCAGCGGCGGCTCAGGCCGAAGTAGTGCGCCCAGTGCGGCTCGGTGGGCGCGCCGGTGAATTCGGCGTGCACCGCGCGCAGGAATCGCGACAGCAGCTCGAGACTGATCCGATGCGCCCATTCCGGGTCGTCGAACGCCGCCGGGTCGCGCTGCAGCGGCAGCACGGCGGCTCGTTCGACCGCGTCCAGCCCCAGCCCGAACACGCCGCGCAGGTCGCGGTGGCGGACCAAGATCTCGGTGATCCGCCGGTGCCGGTCGACGGCCTGCTCCAGCCGGCGCAGCGACGAACCGGTCAGCGCGCCGATGTCGGACAGCTCCGTGATCGTGATTTTCTCGGCCGTGGTCAACGGTGTGTCGCAGGGCGTGGTGGAAGCGGTCGCCGCCCCGGAGGGGATCACGGCGAGGAACACCGCGACGACCAGCGTCAGCGCCGAGAGAAGGGGCCGCGCGGGCGTGGTCCGAACGAGGATGGCTGCCATGCTGGCTCCGGAGGTAGTGGGATCGCGTTACCGCTGTGGCCGACGTGGATGCGTCCGGCGAAGTGCCACTGCCGTGGGTAAGACATTGACACAGTGTGGGATTCGAGCCTAACCGAGCCGATCACCCGCCGCAGCGCGGCACTGGCGGTCAGCGTGTGGCGAAGCAGGAGCCGGACGGCGCGCCGGGCAGGCACACTTCGGCGATGGCGGAGACCAGCAGCCACGCCCCGACCGCCAGCGAACCGACGGCGATCGTGCCGAACACCAGAACCCACAGCAGGCCGGGCAGGCGGGTGAGCCGGGCGAGCTGATCGGCGTCGGAGTCGACGTCGTGGTAGCGGGCGCGCTGCTGCCGGGAACGGCCTCTTTGCAACTCGATCACCGGACGTGTCCCGGCGAACAGCAGGAACCACGCGCCCAGATACGCGAAACCCGCTTGCAGCGTGTCGGTTCCGAACCAGGAGACGACGAAGACGACCGCGCCGAGACCGAGCACGGTGATGGCGCCGTAGATATTCCTGATCTTGATCATCAGCGCGGCGAGCAGGGCGATGGCGGTCCAGAGCATGAGGGTGATCCGGCTCGCGCCGAGCAGGGCGGCGAACCCGAGACCGAGCAGCGCCGGTGCGGGGTAACCCGCCATCGTGGTGAGGATCATCCCGAGCCCGTAGGGTTTCCCGCTCGACACCGTGAGTCCCGAAGTGTCCGAATGCAATCGAATACTGTTGAGCTTGCGGCCGGTGAGCAGCGCGACCACTGCGTGGCCGCCTTCGTGCGCGATGGTGACGATATTCCGGGTGAACCGCCAGATCGGGGTGTAACCCACCAGCACGAGCGCCGCCACCGCGGCCGCCGCCACCAGCCACCACGGCGGTTGCGCCTGAGTCGTCGTCAGCCGGTCGGCGATGGAAGCGCCCCGCTCGAAGAATTCCGCTCTGTCCACCGCCGCACCTTAACCGCCCGCCGCCGCCCGCGCTCGTGGCCCGCGTTCCCGCCCCCGGCACTCGATGCGACGGCGGCGCCTCGCCCTCAGCTCTTGTGCAGGGTTCCTGCGATATCGCCTAAAACGCCGGAGAGGCGGTAGGACACCGAGCCATCCGACTGCAAGGTGACGGTCGACGTAGAGCCATTGTCGAAGCAGGTGGGGGAGCCGCCGGAGAGTCGCGCGACAAAGGACAGTTCGGTTTCGGTGGCGCCCGTGAGCGTCTCCGCCCGCTCACAGCGCTCACCACGCCGCTTGCCGGTGTTCGAGGACTGCGCGACTTCTTCGCCGACTGTGCCGTCCCGGATGGTCAGCACGATGTCGAACGACGCGAGGATATCGCTGGCGACGCCTTTCCACTCGCCGACGAAAGCCTCCGGCACACTCGTGGCGGAAGGATTGTCGCTGGTCGTACTTACGTCGTCGGCCTGCGTGGCGACAGCCGTCGAAGGGTCGCCGTTGCTCTGGGTGGTCGGGGCCACCGCGTCGTTCGAATTGTCGTTTCGCAACTGCGCGCCGACCACGAAGGCCGCTACGGCGACTGCGACGCAGACGACGAGGGCGCCTGCGATGAGCAGGGCGCGACCGGGGCGGCGCGGTGATGATGCAGCGGCGGGGACCGCACCGAACGCGGGCGCACTATGGTGCGCGGATGGGTAGGTCTGATGCCCGATGAACTGGGGAGACGCCTGCGGCGAGCCCGGATGCCGCATCTGCGTGGGCGCCGATCGGCCGGGGTCTCCGTGCAGGTTCGCGGGTGCGGCGGGGCGGACCATCGTGTCGGCGGTGCGCGCCGGATCAGGGCGCGGGGGGCCATCCAGACGGTGGAACGGGCCGGAGTCCAAGTTCAGCAGCTCGACCGCGCGGCGAGTGACCTCCTCGACCACCGGCGCGGGCAACCACCCGCCGCGATCGGGGATGCCGAGTGCGGTGAGCTGGGTGAGCAGCTGGTCCGGGGTGGGGCGGGCCGCGGCGTCCTTGGCCAGGCAGGCCGCCACCAGCGGGCGCAGTCGTTGCGGCACATCGTCGAGCCGCGGCTCCTCGTACACCACCCGCCACAGCATCTGCACCGCGTCGCCGACGCCGAACGGTCCGTGGCCGGTCGCGGCGAACACGAGCACGCCGCCCAGGGCGAAGACGTCCACGGGCGGGCCGGCCGGATCGCCGGTCACCTGCTCCGGGCACATGAATCCCGGTGAGCCGATGACCTTTCCGGTGGTGGTGAGCTTGCTGTCGTCGACAGCGCGGGCGATGCCGAAATCGATCACCTTGGGACCGTCGAGGGCCAGCAGGACATTGGACGGCTTGAGGTCGCGATGCACCACCCCCGCTCCATGGACCGCCGCCAATGCGTCGATCAGGCCGTGCGCGAGCACGAGCAGCGCGTTCTCCGTGAACGGCCCGTACCGGTCGACGGCGTCGGCGAGAGAGAAACCGGCCACGTAACCGGTGGCCAGCCACGGCGGATCGGCGTCCACGTCGGCGTCGAGCACCGGTGCGGTGAATTGTCCGCCGACTCGGCGCGCAGCGGCCACCTCGCGCCGGAAGCGCTGGCGGAACTCGGCGTCGATCATGTCCGGACGGATGACCTTGACCGCGACGGTGCGCCCGCCCGCGTTCCGTCCGAGATAGACCCGGCCCATGCCGCCCGCGCCGAGCACGCCGAGCAGCCGGTAGTCACCGATCCGCGCCGGATCGTTCGTGCCGAGCGGTTGCATCGCGCAGCTGGCTCCCTTCGAATGCGTCGAACCTCCGAGCGGCTACTCATCGCGGGCGCCCGTGTCCGGGCAGCCTATTGCCCGCTACCGCGCCATGCTCGGCGCGGGTGCCGGCTGCTCTCGCCGCGCCCGTCTGGCCAGCAGATACGCCGCGGCTGCCGCGGGAATGTTCATCAATACGCCGTACACCGCGCCGGGAACGGCCATGGTCTCGTTGTGCAGCACCGACGCGGCCACGGCGATCGCCAGCGCCGCGTTGTGCACGCCGATCTCCATGGCCGAGGCGATCGCCTGACCGGTCTCCACCCGCAAGAGCCTGGGCAGGAAGTAGCCGGTGGCCAGACTGAGCACGGCGAACGACAGGCAGATCGAGGCCAGCTTCCCGATGTGCTCGGTCAGCGTGTCCAGATTGGCGCCCACCCCGGCCGCGATCACCAGCGCCAATACCACGACGGAAAGGATCTTCACCGCGCCGCGCATCCGGCGCGACCACTCCGGGAACCGCGAGTGCACCACCATGCCGAGCGCGACCGGCACGAGCACGATGGCGAACACCTGCGCGAACTTCTCCGGCCGCAGGCCGACCGAGGCTTCGTCCTCCAGGAACAAGGCGTAGGACAGCGCCACCACCACCGGCATCGTGAACACCGCGAGCACCGAATTGATCGCGGTGAGCGTGATGTTCAGCGCCACATTGCCTCCGGCGATGTGACTGAACAGGTTCGCCGACGCTCCGCCCGGCGACGCCGCGAGCAGCAGCATGCCCGCGGCCAGCGCGCCTTCGAGTCCGAACAGGTAGACCAAGCCCAGGCACAGCGCGGGGAGCAGGAGCATCTGGCATGCCAGCGCGATCACCGCAGCTTTCGGATAGCGCAGCACCCGGGCGAAATCCGCGGGGGTCAAGGTCAGCCCGAGCCCGAACATCACCAAGGCCAGTGCCAGCGGCAGCAGCACCGCGAAAACCGTTGCGCCCATGGGGTCTCCTCTCCGCCGAGCGGCCGGACCGGCCGATCCCGGGGGACCGACGTTATCGACTCGCGGCGCGGGTGGCCAGTCCGGCTCAGACGGTGACGGTCACACCCCTGGCCGCCGACTCCCGTGCCTTCGTCAGCAGGCGCAGGGTGGTGACGGCGTCGCGCGGGTCGACGGGAACGGGCGCCCCGTCGAGTAGCGCGGCGGCCATAGCGGAGTAGAACGCGGGGTAGGCTCCGGGCGCGGTGGGCACGGGGGCGAAGTCGGGTTCCGCGCCCAGCACGCCCCAGCGCTCGGCATCAACTTTGCCCCAGGGGGTTCCGTCGTCCGGGCGGCGACCGCACCGCAACGCCGCCTCCTGCGGGTCCAGGCCATAGGTGACATACGCGGCGCGGGATCCCAGTACCCGGAAACGTGGTCCGAGCTGGGGGGCGACGGCGCTCATCCAGAGATGGGAGCGCACACCGCCGGAATGGGTGAGCGCGACGAACGCGTCGTCGTCGGTGGTGATGTTCTCCCGTCGCCGGTCCAGCTCGCAATACACCGAAGCCACCGGGCCGAACAAACTCACGGCTTGGTCCACCAGGTGACTGCCGAGATCGAGCAGGATGCCCGCGCCTTCCTCGTCCGTGCCGACTTCCCGCCAGCCGCCTTTCGGCACCGGGCGCCAGCGCTCGAAGCGGGACTCGAAACGCCGCACGCGGCCCAGCTTTCCGGTCTCGACCAGATCGCGCAAGGTCCGGAAGTCGCCGTCCCAGCGCCGGTTCTGGAAGACCGACAGCGCCAGGCCGGAGCGCTGCGCGCGGGCCAGGAGGTCCTCGGCGTCGTCCACCGAGACCGCGAACGGCTTGTCGACCACCACGGGCAGACCGGCCGCGAGCGCCTGCCTGGCCAGCGGCGCGTGCGTGTGGTTCGGTGTCGCGATCACGGCCAGGTCTATTCCGGCCGGTGCGGCGAACAGCTCCTCGGCATGCGATACCACACGCACGCCCGGATGCTCGGCGCGAGCACGCTCGGCGCGTTCCCGCGAGGAGGTCACCACGGCCGCCACCCGCATCCGAGGCTGCGCGGCGATCAGCGGAGCGTGGAAGACCGATCCGGCCAAGCCGTAGCCGAGCACGGCGACTTCGAGGATGCTCATGCCCCGACGCTACCGCCGCCGGGCACGACAGCCGGGATCGCCGGGTCCGCACTGGTGGGCCGTCAGCGCGGCACGAGTTCCGCAACCTGTCGCATCCGGACCGAAGTGCGCCGACGGCACGAGAACTTCGCCGCGAATCGTCGACCGGCGGGGAGGCGTACTCGGGGCAGGTGGACAGTGCGCAATTCGCCGAGCGAAGGGCGGGGCCGGGGCCGCCTCGGTCGGCTGTCGAGGCGAACGTCAGAGGGAAACGACCCGACTCGGTGGCTCGGGAGTGTGCGCGACTACCTGCCCGTCACGATCCGAGCGTGGGCCGCACGGCCGCGCGGCGGCGAAGTCGCCACTGCTGTTTGCCCAGCGCTGTGGCAGTGGGGTCGCACTGCTGTTGCTCAGCGCTGTGTGGCGGTGGGTTCCCCCGTTGTCCCCTCAGCGCCGCGGTGCGGCCGAGTACTCCTGTTCGGGGCGTCCGGTACTGCCGTAGCGCAGGCCCATGCGGGCCGCCCCGTCGGCCACGAGCGCGGCCAGATAGCGTTGCGCGGTGGCGCGGGAGACGCCGATGGCGCTCGCCACCTCACCGGCGGACAGTGCGACTCCGGCGTCGAGAATCGCTTGCAGGACCAGGTCTTTGGTCGGGGAGGACACCGTCGGCGCCGGACTCGCGGTGGCGGCGGGACGCAACGCGTGCAGCGCGGCGGACACCCGGGCGTTGTCCACCTGCGGCGCCGCGAGAATGCGCCGGTAGCGGGCGTAGGCGGCCAGCCGGGCGGCCAGTTCGGTGTGCGGGAACGGCTTGACGAGGTAGGCCACCGCGCCCGCCGCGACGGCGGCCCGCACGGCGTCGCTGTCGGTCGAGGCGGTGAGCATCATCGCGTCGCAGCGGATCTCCCGCACGAAATCGATCCCGGAGCCGTCCGGCAAGTAGACGTCCACCAGCGCCAGGTCGATCGGTTCCGCCGCGACGAGTTCCCGCGCGGCCGCGAGGGTGTTCGCGGTGCCCGCCACCGTGAAACCCGGGATTGACGCCACGATCCCGGCGTGCAGGTTCGCCACTCGGAAGTCGTCGTCGACCACCAGCACGGTCAGGGACGGCGCGGCCATGACTCCTCGCTTTCCACGAGCACGCCGGGGAGGCGGGCGATGAATTCCGCGCCGGTGAGCGGCGGCTCGCCACCGCCGGGGCTGGACAGGCGCACGTCGCCGCCGTGGGCGCGGGCGATCTGGCGGATGAGGGCGAGGCCCACCCCGCGCCCACCGGGGACACCGCGGTCGTCACGGGTGGAGATCCCCTCGGTGAACAACGTGTCCACGAGGTCGGGGGCGACCCCGTCGCCGCTGTCGGCGACGGCGATGTGCAAAGTCGACTCCTCCTGCACCAGTTCGACTTCCACTTGCCGCACCGGCCGGTCCTCGGCGCGGACGGCCTCCATGGCGTTGTCCAGCAGGTTGCCGAGCACGGTCGTCACGTCCACCGGGTCGGTCAGTTCGCTCTCGACCCAGGTGTTGGGCCCGAGTACGAGCTCGACGCCGTTCTCCCTGGCGTGCGCGGCCTTGGCGGCGAGAAATGCCTGCAGATACGCGTCGTGGATGGCATCGATGCCCGGTGTCGCCGGACCGAGCGGACCGGCTCCGATCAGCTCGTCGACCGAGCGCGCCGCCTCCTCCACCCGCCCGCTGTGCAGCAGGCCGCTGATCAGGTGCATCTTGTTGGAGAACTCGTGGCGTTGGGCACGCAGCACGGTGCTCATCGACTGCACCGCGTCCAGCTGCCGGGTCAGCGATTCCACGTCGGTGCGATCGCGCACCGTGAGCACCGCGCCGAGATCGCGCCCGTCGCGGCTGACTCGGCGCGCCGACACGATGACGATGTTCGCGCCGACCGTCGCCGAGACGGGTTGCCCGTCGAGTTCGCGGAACACCTCCAGCACCCGCGGCGTCAGCCCCACTTCGTCCACCGGGCGTCCGATGTCCGGCGCGACGCCGAGCAGCCTGCGCGCTTCGTCGCTGACGAAGGTGGTGCGCCAGGACGCGTCGACCGCGAGCACGCCGCCGCCGATGCCGTGCAGCACCGCGGCCTGGCTGCGGACCAGTTCGGCCAGCTCGCCCGGCTCCAGCCCGAGCGTAAGCCCGCGCCACCGGCGGGCCAGCAGGGCCGATCCGGCGACGCCGATCAGCAGCGCCACCGCGACCAGCCCGCCCGCGGTGCGCAGATCGGCGAGCAGCTGGTCGTGCACCGCGTCGGTGGCGATGCCGACGCTGACCGCGCCGACCACCCGGTCGGAATCGGGGGCCAGAACCGGTACCTTCGCGCGCACCGAGTCGCCGAGGGTGCCGCGTTCCTCGGTGATCGACTCGCGGCCCGCCAGCGCCTCGGAGGGGTCGGTGCTCACATGCTCGGCGAGCCGGGCCGCGTCCGGATGCGCGAGGCGGACGCCGGCGTCATCGGTGATCACGACGAACAGCGCGTCGTTGCGCCGCGTCGCGTCCACCGCGAGCCGCTCGAGCGGGCCCGCGGCCAGGTCCTCGCGCACGCCGGGATCGTCGGCGACCACGCCGGGCGCGTATCCGGCCACCTCGGCGCGCACCACCGGATCGGCGGCGACGGTGCGCGCGACCGCGAGCGCGCGCTGGCCGTAGG
The DNA here is from genome assembly GCF_000308415.1 of Nocardia asiatica NBRC 100129. GTDB lineage: Bacteria > Actinomycetota > Actinomycetes > Mycobacteriales > Mycobacteriaceae > Nocardia > Nocardia asiatica. Next base: position 34,398 of record NZ_BAFS01000124.1, read on the forward strand.
CCGCGCGCAGCCGCTGGTCACTGAGGTATCCGAACACCGCGAACGCGACGCCGAGCGTCAGCGCGACGACCAGGATCTGCGACAGCAGAACCTGGGTCCGCAATCGCACGGGCCGCGCGCCCTCAGTGGCCATGGGCGCAGCATAGGCGCAGATCACCGCGCTCGGGGAAGGTGAGCAGAATGCGCAGAACCTGCGAATCCCGCGTTTCTGGCGGTTGTGCGCACAAGCTCCGACGTGTGACCGGGGACACGTACGTTCGCCGTACCCGATCTCGCAGGAGTAGGAAGCAATGACGCAATCACTCATCGAGCTGCGGAGCGCGACCAAGCGCTTCCCCGGCACCGGCGGCGGCATCCACACCGCCGTGCGCAATCTGAACCTCACGGTGGGCTCCGGCGAATTCGTCGCCGTCGTCGGCCCGACCGGATGCGGCAAGTCCACCACGTTGTCGCTGGTCTCCGGGCTGGAACCGGCATCGGCGGGCCGGACGCTGGTGCGCGGCAAAGACGTCGAAGGCATTCCGGACGGCATCGGCTACATGTTCCAGCAGGACGCGGTGCTGCCGTGGAAGAGCGTGCTGGACAACGTCGCGCTCGGCCCGCGCCTGCGCGGCGCGTCGAAAGCGGAGGCGCGCGCGAAGGCGTCGGGATGGGTGCGCACGGTGGGTCTGGCCGGCTTCGAGAGCTACTACCCCCACCAGCTGTCCGGCGGCATGCGCAAGCGCGTGGCGCTGGCGCAGACGCTGGTCAACGAGCCGGAGATCCTGCTGATGGACGAGCCGTTCAGCGCGCTGGACGTGCAGACCCGTCAGCTCATGCAGGACGAGCTGCTGCGGGTCTGGGCGGGTACCAACGCGGCGGTCGTCTTCGTCACCCACGACCTGGAGGAGGCGATCGTGCTCGCCGACCGGGTGGTCGTCATGACCGCGAGCCCGGCCACCGTGTGCGGGGACTTCACGGTCGGCTTGGCCCGGCCGCGCAGCGTCGAGGAGGTGCGGCTGACCACCGAGTTCCGCGACATCTACCAGGAGATCTGGGAAACGCTGCGCGACCAGGTCGAGGCGGCCCGAGCGAAGGGAGCCTCCCGTGTCGCATGACGTGCTGGCGCCGGGCGCCGTCGCCACGCCCGTAGTGGAGAACGAGACCGAAGAGCAGATCCTGGCCAGGGTCCGGACTGCCGCGCGCCGCGCCCGGATGCGTACCTGGGGGCTGCGCGCCGCGCTGGTAGCGCTATGGCTGGGCGCCTGGGAACTCACGGCCACGGTGTGGATCGACCCCTTCTTCTACTCCAAGCCGTCGCTGATCTGGGCGCGGTTGGTCGAATGGTTCACCGAGGGAACCCAGTTCGGCTCGATCTGGCTGCAGATCTACACCACGGTGCAGGAGGCCGTGCTCGGCTTCGTGATCGGCACGGTGGCCGGCGTCGTGCTGGGCGTGCTGCTCGGTCGCAGCCGGTACTGGGCCGAAGTGCTCGCGCCGTTCATCAAGGCGCTCAACGCCGTGCCGCGCATCGTGCTGGCCTCGCTGTTCATCATCTGGTTCGGTCTCGGTCTGAGCTCGAAGGTCGCCACGGTGGTGGTGCTGGTGTTCTTCGCGGTGTTCTTCAACGCCTTCACCGGTGCGCGCGAGGTCGACGGCAATGTGATGAACAACGCCCGCATTCTCGGGGCGAGCCGCAGGCAAGTGCTGGTGTCGATCGTCCTGCCGAGCGCGACCACCTGGATCCTGTCCAGTCTGCACACCGCCTTCGGCTTCGCGCTCATCGGCGCGGTCGTGGGCGAATACGCGGGCGCCAGCAAGGGTTTGGGCCTGTTGATCAGCAACGCGCAGGGCACCTTCGATTCGGCGGGCATCTACGCGGGCATGATCGTCATCACCGTGATCGCGTTGATCGCCGAGTGGGGGATCGGCATGGCGGAGAACCGCTTGCTCAAATGGCGGCCTTCGCAGGCGACATCGAACCACGGGATCTGATCATGAGGTATCGCAAGCATGTGGCCCTGGTGGCCGTCGCGATCGCGGCACTGCTGACGGCCACCGGATGCCGGGACTCCCGCACCATCCCGATGGTCGACGGCCGCCCGCAGATCACCATCATGGTGGGCGGGCTGGAGAAGGTGATCTACCTGCCCGCCATGTTGACCCAGCAACTCGGCTTCTTCGAGCGCAACGACATCGACGTGCGACTGCTCGGCGAGCAGTCCGGCGCCACCGCCGAGACCGCGTTGCTCACCGGCGACGTGCAGGGTGTGGTCGGGTTCTACGACCACACCATCGACCTGCAGGCCAAGGACCAGTGCATTCGGTCGGTGGTGCAGATGTCCGATGTGCCGGGCGAGGTCGAGCTGGTGTCGGAAGCGGAGCCGGGCATCGCCACGATCGCCGATCTGCGCGGCAAGAAGCTGGGCGTGACCTCGCTCGGCTCCTCGACCGACTTCCTGACCCAGGCGCTCACCGGCCAGGAGGGCATGACCACCGCCGATTACACCCGGGTGAAAGTCGGCGCCGGGCAGACGTTCATCGCGGGCATGAATCACGGCGGCATCGACGCGGGCATGACCACCGATCCGACCGTGGCGCAGATGGTGAACTCCGGCCAGGCGCGGATTCTGGTCGACCTGCGCACCGAGGCGGGCACCCGGGCGGCGCTCGGCGGACTGTACCCGGCCACGTCGCTGTACATGAACTGCGCGACGATCGACGCCCACCCGGACATCGTGCGCAAACTCGCCGCCGCGTTCGTGCAGACGCTGCAATGGATTCGGACGCACACGCCCGAGGAGATCGCCGCGAAGATGCCGCCGCAGTACGCGAGCGCGGGCAAGGACCTCTACGTCCAATCGATCCGCGATTCCATCGGCATGTTCAACGGCGACGGGTTGATGAAACCGGAAGGCGCACAGAACGTGCTGGACATCCTCGGCAAGTACTCGAAGAACGTGCGTCCCGTGCGTGATCGCATCGACCTGTCCGAGACCTACACCACGCAGTTCGTGGAGGAGGCGTTGCGCGCGCCGCGACAGTAGCGCGCGAGCCGTCGCGCGAGGCCCGAGCCGCTCGGAACCCAGAGGGTTTCGGGCGGTTCACCACGACCACCTACGGCTTCTCAGCTGTGGAGACACCGCACCATAAACCGACATGAGAGGTGTTCCCGACAGTTGTTGTACGCCATGGCGAACGAGGTGCGCGTGCATCATCTGATCGGGGTCGGCGGGCTGATGTGCTTCCTGCTGCTGGCATGGTTGCCCAGTTCCGACCGCCGCGCCGCGGGCCGTAGGCTGCCGCGGATAGCGGTTCTGCTGATCGTGCAGTTCGCGCTCGGTTTCCTGCTGCTGAGAACCGGCATCGGAGGCGGCGTGATCCGCGCGATCAGCGACACTTTCGACCACATACTCGGCTACGCGGCACAGGGCACGGCGTTCGTGTTCGGCGAGCTGCCGACCGTGGGCAGCAGCGGGCCCGCGTTCCTTTTCGCGGTCCTGATGCCGATCGTGCTCGTCTCCGCGCTGATCGGCATCCTGCAACACCTGCGGGTGCTGCCGTTGATCATCAAGTACCTCGGGTTGCTGCTGTCGTGGGTGAGCGGCTTCGGCAAGGTCGAATCGTTCAACGCCGTCGCCGCCGTCATCCTCGGCCAGTCCGAGGTGTTCATCTCGCTGCGGGCCATGCTCGACGACATCCCGCCGCAGCGGATGTACACCCTCGCCGCCTCGGCGATGTCGACGGTGTCGGCGGCCATCCTCGGCGTTTACATGCAGCTCATCGACCCCGAGTTCGTGATCGCGGCGATCCTGCTGAACATGCTCGGCGCGTTCGTGATCTGCGCGCTGATCAACCCCTACTCGGTCACGGCCGCCGACGACGCCGAACTGCTCCGGGAGGAGGTCGCCGAAAGCCGCAAGCGGCAGTCGTTCTTCGAGATGCTCACCGACTACATCCTGGTCGGCTTCAAGGTCGCCTTCACCGTGGCGGCCCTGCTGATCGGTTTCATCGCCCTGCTGGCCATGGTGAACGGAATCTTCGCCGCCGTGTTCAACGGCACCACCTTCCAGGACGTGATGGGGCACGTCTTCGCGCCCTGCGCGTGGCTGACCGGCATCCCCTGGGACGAGGCGGCCGCCGCGGGCCGTTTCATGGGCACCAAGCTGGTGTCCAACGAGGTGGTCGCCATGCAGGAACTCAACAGCGACCGAGCCGGGCTGTCCGAGCGCACCATCGCGATCGTGTCCACCTACTTGGTGTCGTTCGCGAACTTCGCCACCATCGCCATCGTGACCGGCGCCGTCCGCAGTCTCAGCGTGCGACAGGGCACCGTCATCGCTCGCAACGGACTTCGCCTGCTCTACGGCGCGACCTTGGTCAGCTTCCTGTCCGCCACCATCGTCGGCCTCCTCACCTAGTCCCGACGGCCGCCACTGGGTGTTCTCCTCGCCGGTGGCGTGACAGACCGGCTCGCGCTGCGCAAGCCGGGCACCAGCTACTCGGTGTACACCTGCAGATACCGCATCTGGCATTCCTTCGGGTACTGGCACCGTCGCAGTTTCGCCTGCGGTACCAAGGAGCCGTCCACCATGTCGTACATCGGGACGTACGCTCGCTCGTACGAGCCGGCGAACGTGACGAATCGAAATGGCTTTCCCCCGTCGTCTATCGTCACCGAGCGGCCGTCCGCGAACCCGACGTCCACCACGAATCTGCAGTCACATTCTCGCGCTCGGACCTCTATCTCGAATGCCAGCGTCTCGTTCAGCGCGAGGGTAACCGCATGTGTTTTCATGTAGTCGAGCTCGGTGAATCGGCCGAACTCGTCCAGCGCCTTCGCCTCGGCGACATCACCGGAGTCCAAGTCGAATCCCATCGTCAGTGCTTCGGTCGCGCCCTGCGAAAAGAACGGGACAATCGTCCCTGATGGCGGTCGGTGTCTCTCCGTGATCCTGGCGGTGATGCTGGAGATCTGGACCGGCGTGTAGTTCTGTCCGGTCAGCTTGTAGTGAAGCAAACCCTCGCTGTACCCCGCGGAGAATTTCGGTTCGCGCGAAGCCGTCATGGGTTGACCCAGTGGCACACCGTCGGGGACGAGACCCGCAATGGTCGATGCGTCCGCCGTGACACCCTCCAATTCGACGGCTCTCGGTGCAGCCAATGACGCGGGACCGCCGGGTGGGCCGCTCACGCCCTCCACCCGAACGGGAGCGGTGGCGCGGTCTCTTCCTTCGCGATCGGCGTCGAGGGCGTGCTGGGCGGATACGGCGCGATCCGGCAGCAGCAGGTAGATCGTGACGACTGCCGATACGGATATGACGATCAGCAGGGCCGTGCCGATCACGACAAGCGCTCTCCTGCGTTCGGTCCAGAAATTGTTCTGGACATTCTTCTCGCCGATTTGAATCGGTAGCTGATTTTTCACCGGAACCTCTGTCAGCGCTTCGCGTCAGCAGGCCGTGCGCGGCCCGTCGCAGAGTTGGCCGCAGTCAGTGGAACGTGTTGTTCTGCGTGTTGTTGTCGCCCAGCTGCACGCCCTTGGCGTGACGCAGGTCGATATGGTGACGAGCCCGTTCGGTGTCCGCGGTGGGCAATGCTTCCAGGAGCTGGGCGGCCAACGCCCGCAACTGGCTGTCGTCCACTCCTCCCGCGCGGATCACGGCGGCTTCCAATGCCGCGACGTCGCTGCCGGGCGAGGTTTCGTTGGCTTCCAACGCGGCCCTCGCCTGTGCGTCCGCACCGCTGCGGCCGACGCGGCGCCGGATGGCCCGATACGCGTCCCGCACCGTCTCCGACGCCGCTTCCTGTCCGCCTGCCGCCGCGCCCGCGATCAACGCGGTCACGATCACCGTGAACGGATCCACCCCGCCCCCTTCGTCGCACATCCGCCGAATGCGTTGTGCAGTAATGCTACGCAGAACGCCGCGTCGACAGGGGCGGTTCAGCGGAGTCGCCTCCGTGCTGTCGACCTCGATCGGAACAGCGCCGGGCCGGGTCCATGCCCTGCGCACCGCAGGGCCGGCGCCCGCCGCGTCCGCCTGTCCGGATCTGTGGGTCGCGTGTCCTTGCGGACTGGGCCCGGCGGCTCGAGACTGGGCTCATGCAGGCAAGCGGTGACGTGGTGGTCGCGGTATCGGACGGGGTGCTGATGCTCGACGTCGCCGGACCGGTGCAGGTGCTGCACTGGGCCGGGCGCCGGATTCGCTTCGCCTCGCCCGACGGAGCTCCGGTGCGCACCGATGTCGGCGTACCGCTCGGTGTCGATGGTGCGCTGGGCGAGCTGAGCGCACCAGTGGACCTGCTGCTGGTGCCGGGTTACCCGCCGGAGGACGACGTTGCGGCGGCGCTGGTGGACGCGGTGCGCGCGGTCGGCGGCGCGGCGCGGCGGGTCGCCTCGGTGTGCACCGGCGCGTTCGTGCTGGCCGAGGCCGGATTGCTGGACGGGCGGCGCGCCACCACGCATTGGCTGGCGTGTGCGGCGCTGGCGCAGCGGTTTCCGCGCGTGCGGGTCGACGCCGACGCCATCTATCTGCGCGACGGCCCGATCGTGACGTCCGCGGGCGTCACCGCGGGCATCGATATGGCGCTGGCGCTGGTGGAGGAGGAGCACGGCGCCGAACTCGCGCGCTCACTGGCGAAACACCTCGTCGTCTTCCTGCACCGGCCCGGCGGCCAGTCGCAGTTCAGCGTGCGCACCAGCATTCCGACGCCGCGCACCGACGGTCTGCGCCAGGTGGTCGACGCGGTGATCGCCGACCTGTGCGCCGACCACAGCCTGGCGGCCATGGCCGCCCGCGCCGCGCTGAGCGAACGTCATCTCAGCCGCCTGTTCCGGCAGGAGATCGGCATGACGCCGGGCCGTTACGTCAAGCAGGCCCGGCTGGAAGCCGCGCAGGCGCTGCTCGAATCCGGCGACGAACCGATGACGGCGGTCGCCCGGCGCAGCGGATTCGGCTCCGAGGAGACGATGCGCCGCACCTTCCTCGACCTGCTCGGCACCTCGCCGAGCGACTACCGCAGGCGCTTCCGCGCGCTCGCGCGCTGAGCGCACCCTTCACTCACCAGGAGTACGACCATGTCCATGTCTCGCCGTGCCGCGCTGGGCGCGGGCATCGCCGTCGGCGCGTTCGCTGCCGCTGCGAAAACGGCTGCCGCGCAGAACTTCACGCTGCATCATCCGCCGACTTCGCTGGCGGGCAGAGCGAACGACCTCGTCACCGCCGAACTCTCGCCGGCGCTGCGCAACCACAGCGTGCGGGGTTTCCTCTTCGGGCGGGCGATCGCCGAGCGGCAAGGCATGCGGCCCGGCGCGGACTACGACGAGGAGATCATGTATCTCATCTGCGTACTGCACGACCTCGGCTTGGCCGGCAGCGGAGGCGACGACCAGAGGTTCGAAGTCGACGGGGCCGATCGCGCCGCGCGATTCCTCGAGGACAACGGCGTCACCGACGCCAGGGTGGACACGATCTGGGACGCCATCGCCGCGCACACCTCCGGTTTCACCGACTCGCCGGTCTGGCGCCGCCGCAGGCCGCCGGAAACCTGGATCGCGGTGGACGGGATCGGCATCGATGTGGGCGGTTCCCCCGCCGATCTGCCGCTCGGCTTCGCCGACCTGGTGCACGCCGCGTATCCGCGATTCGGCGGCAGCCGTACGCTGGGCGCGGCGATCGAGGCCCAGGCTTTGGCGAACCCGCGCAAGGCGCCGCCGGGGAGCATGGCCAGTGTGCTCCTGCGCGATCGCCATCCCGAACTCCCGGCGCTCACCTGGGACGGGATCCTCGCGATGAGCGGCTGGGGCGACTGACGGCTCAGCCGCCGGCTTCCTCCGCGGCCCGCAGATCGGCCTTCCACTGCCGGAAGCCTTCCTCGGTGCGGCCGCGCCGCCAATATCCGGAGATCGAGGCCGCCCACTCGGCGGTGACGCCCCGGTCCTTGCGGACGTAGCGGCGCAGATCCTTCATGACCGCCTCGGCCTCGCCGTGGATGAACACTTGGACCCGGCCCGCCGCCCACGGCGCCGCGCGGACGGTTTCGGCGAGCAACTCGCCCGGGGGCCGGACGCCGCGGTGCAGCCAGGTCAGTTCGATGCCGTCCGGCTGCTTCAGCGGCAGCTCGTCGTCCGGGCCCGCGACTTCGACGAATGCCAGCCCGGTCGCTTCGGCGGGCATCGCCTCGAGCGCGGCGGCGATAGCGGGCAGGGCCGCTTCGTCACCGGCCAGTAGATGCCAGTCGGCGTCGGGGCGCGGGGCGTAGGCGCCGCCGGGGCCGTACACGTCGATGGTCGCGCCCGGCCGGACCTCCGCCGCCCACGGTCCCGCGATGCCTTCGGCGCCGTGGAACACGAAATCCACCGCGATCTCGCCGGCGACCGGGTCCACCGAACGGACGGTGTATGTACGCAGCACCTCGTTCCCGTCCTGCGCGAAAATGAACTTCACATACGAGTCGGTGAACTCGCTGGGACGGAACGCGGCGAAGCCGGGGCCGCCGAGGTGCACCCGGATCAGATGCGGGGTCAGCCATTCGGTGCGCTGCACGGTGAGGGTGGTGCGAGGACGTGCCAAGAGAACCTCCGATGAAGAAATTAGGATTACCTTACTCAGGCTACCGTGTTCGGCTCGAGCTGCGGACAACCGCTGACGGCGCGCCGCCCGGACGTGAAAATGACCACCATGACGCAGTCCGTGCCGACACCCGCCCACGCCGTGCAGCAGCGTTACCGCGACCCGCGGCCGGTCGAGCCCGCCCAGTGGAACCAAGTGCTGCAGGTGCTGCACGAACACCGCTCGGTGCGCCGCTACCTGCCGGACCCGGTGCCCGACGCCACTCTGCGGCTGCTGGTCTCCGCGGCGCAGTCCGCGCCGACGTCGTCGAATCTGCAGGTCTGGAGCGTCATCGCGGTGCGTGACCCGCGGCGCAAGGCGCGCTTGGCCGCGCTGGCGGGGGATCAGGCGCACATCGTGCAGGCGCCGGTGCTGCTGGTCTGGACGGCTGATTTCGCCCGCCTGCGCCAGCTCGCCGCGGACCGGAGCGCGCCGCTGGAGGGTGCGGACTATCTCGAGTCCAGCTACGTCGGATTCATCGACGCCGCGCTCGCCGCCCAGAACGCGGTCGTGGCGGCGGAATCGCTCGGGCTCGGCACCGTCTACATCGGTGCGCTGCGCAGCAATCCGGAAGAGGTCGCCGCCGAACTCGGGCTGCCGCCGCAGGTGTTCGCCGTCTTCGGCCTGGTGGTCGGCCACCCCGACCCCGCCGAGGACGCGCGCGTCAAGCCGCGCCTGCCGCAGGAAGCCGTCCTGCACCGGGAGACCTACGATCTGGACGCGCAGCGGGGACACGTGGCCGAGTACGAGACCCGGATCGCGGAATTCTATGCCGAGCGACAGCTCGCGCATTCCTGGACCGAGCGGGTGCTGGCCCGGCTGGCTTCGGCGGCGGCGCTGAACGGCAGGCACCGGCTGCGCGAGTCGCTGACCAACCACGGCTTCGGATTGCACTGAAGCGCCGCCTCAGGCCGCGACCTTCTCGGTGAGCAGTTCGAACGATCGGACTCGGTCATCGATGTCGTAAACCAAGGTGTTGATCATCAGCTCGTCGGCCTGGGTGCGGCGCAGCAGGTCGGTGAGTTGACCGCGCACCGTTTCCGGCGAGCCGAGCAACTGCCCGGCCCGGCGCTGCCGGATGAAGGCGCGCTCGTGCTCGGACGGGCGGAACCCGGCCGCTTCCTCCGGCGTGGCCAGCGCCCGCGGCGTGCCGCGCACCAGATTCAGGAAAGCCAGGTCGCGCGGACCGGCGAGGGCTTCGGCGCGCTCGTCGGTGTCCGCGCAGATCGCCGCGACCGCCACCATGGCGTGGGGGCGCGACAGCTGTTCGGACGGCCGGAAGTGCTCGCGGTAGAGCGCCAGCGCGGGCTCGGTGTTGTCGGGGCTGATGTGATGGGCGAAGGCGAACGGCAGCCCGAGCACCGCGGCCACCTGGGCGCTGTAGCCGCTGGAACCCAGCAGCCAGATCTCCGGTTCCTCGCCGCGGCCCGGCGTCGCGGCGATGCCGCCGGGATCGGACCCGCGGAAGTAGCCGAGCAGCGCGGCCAGCTCCTGGGGGAACGACTCCGCCGACAGACCGTCGGCGGTGCGCCGCAGCGCGCGGGCGGTCGCCTGGTCGGTGCCCGGCGCGCGTCCGATGCCCAGGTCGATCCGTCCGGGATGCAGCGCGTGCAGGGTGCCGAACTGCTCGGCGACCACGAGCGGAGCGTGGTTGGGCAGCATCACCCCGCCGGAGCCGACCCGGATGGTGGAGGTGGCCGCGGCCAGGTGGGCCAGCAGCACGCTCGGCGCCGAACTCGCGATGCCGGGCATGTTGTGATGTTCGGCCACCCAGAAGCGGTGATAGCCCAAAGCCTCGGTGCGCCGGGCCAATTCGGTGGTCGCGTCCAGCCCCTCGCCGACGGTGCGACCGGACTGCACCGGCGCCAGATCCAGTACGGACAGCGGGACGTCGATCATGGGTCTCCTCCAGGGTGCGGATCTCCAGTCCCAACGCCGGGCGTTCCCGGTCTATTTCGCCGGCCGCCTCAGCCGCGCGCGATCGCGCGGAACACCTCGATGGTCTCCTGCTCGTCCTGGGTGGTCCCGTGGTCGCTGAGTTTGACGATGACGGTGCCACTGGGCGGATCGACGTAGACGTACTGGCCGTAGACGCCGACCGCGGTGAGGTCGGCGCCGTCCCCGCCGGTCGGGTGCCACCATTGCGCGCCATAGGGCCAGTCGCCCACCCGGTGCGGGGCCGGGGTGCGGATGCGCTCGATCCACTGGGGCGGCACGATCTGCGCGTCGCCCACGCGTCCGCCGTCCAGCACCAACTGCCCGATCTTGGCGAAGTCGCGTGCCGTCGCGTTGAGGCAGCAGAAGGCCTTCTCCTGGCCGCCCGCGCGATCGAGGTTCCACAGCGCGTCGTCCTGAGCGCCGATCGGAGCCCAGAGGTCGCGTTCCAGCAGATCCCCGAGCGGCAGGCCCTCGATTCTCGCCAGCGCCATGCCGAGCAGTTGGGTATCCACGCTGCGGTACTCGCCCGCGCTGCCCGGCGGGAACCGCAGTCCTTGGTGGTCGCGGACGAATCCGGCGAGGTCCTCGGTGAGGTACATCCGGGCGGTGCCGGTCAGCGGCAGGTACTTGTTGTAGTTCTCCGAGACGTCGACGCCGGAGGCCATGTCCAGCAGGTCGCGGATGGTGACGGTGTCGTAGGCGCCGCCGGTGGTCAACTCGGGCAGGACGCGCACCAGGCGGTCGTCCTCGGCGAGTTTTCCCGCGGCGACGGCTCGGCCGATCAGCAGCGACACGATGGATTTCGCCACCGACCACGACGATTGACGGGTCGTCGCCGTGAAGCCGTCGCGGTACCACTCGTGGGTGAGGGCGCCGCCGCGCAGTACGAGGAACGAATTGGTGCGCGTGGCGTCGAGGAAGTCGGCGATCGAGCGGCGCGATCCGCGCCACGGCACCTGCTCGGGCAGCGGCCGCGGCGCGATCGGCAGGGTACGGGGGGTGGGCGAGGCGGCCACCGTCCGGCTCTCGAACAGTGCGCCCTGCGCGGAGGGCGGGTCGGTCATCAGCCGCAGCAGCGTCGGCGGCGACGGTATGCGCAGCACCGGCGTGGTGACGAAAGCCGCGCCGACCAGGGCGGCGACGACAGCGAGCAGGGCGAGGACGGCACGCAGCGCGGGGCGGACGGTTGGGATGCGCCGGTGCGGCGGTTCGGTCATGACGGGAGCCGATCGGTAGGGGACCCGATGATGGCATGTCCGGCACCGGTCCGGTAGAGCCGGAGGGCTTCGGCGGTCGGCCCCGAGACGCCGCGCACGGGCGGGGCGGTAGCGTGACGACTCGATCGAGGCCGGCCGTGCGATGATCCGACGTCGTGTGCCCGGCGCACCGGCCGGCGACCGGCGTCGCCGCCCATCGAGGGGAAGGACCGCAGTATGACAGCCTCCGACCGTCACGTTCCGGACGCCGGACCGTCGGCACCGGCGGACAGCGGCGACTCGGAAGGCTATGCCCGCAGCCTGAGCCCGCGCACCATCCAGATGATCGCCATCGGCGGCGCGATCGGCACCGGCCTGTTCTACGGCGCGGGCGGCGCGATCGAGCAAGCGGGCCCCGGCCTCATCCTGGCCTACCTGGCGGCGGGCCTGGCCATCTTCGTGATCATGCGGGCGCTCGGCGAACTGCTGACCTACCGGCCGATCTCGGGTAGTTTCGCCGAGTACGCGCACGAATTCCTCGGCCGCTTCGCCGGTTTCGTGACCGGCTGGTCGTACTGGGCGGTGTGGGTGACCACCTGCATGGCCGAGATCACCGTGGCGGGCAAGTACGTGCAGTACTGGTTCGACATCCCGCCGTGGATCACCGCGCTGGTCGTGCTGGCGGTGATGTTCGGCGCCAACCTGATCTCGGTGCGGTTGTTCGGCGAGGGTGAGTTCTGGTTCTCCGCCATCAAGGTGACCGCGATCATCGGCATGATCCTGCTCGGCATCGGCGTGCTGCTGATCGGCTTCGGCAACGCCCCGAATCCCACCGTCACCAACCTGTGGGCCGACGGGGGCGTGTTCCCCAACGGCCTCGGTCAATCGCTGCTCGTGCTGCAGATCGTGCTGTTCGCCTACGTGGGCGTGGAATTGGTCGGCGTCACCGCCGGGGAGGCGCGTGAGCCGCGCAAGACCCTGCGCAAGGCGATCAACACGCTGCCGTTCCGGATCGGCCTGTTCTACGTCGGCGCGCTCGTGGTGATCATGTCGGTGTCCAGTTGGCGCGACTTCCACGCGGGCAAGAGCCCGTTCGTGGAGGTCTTCCAGCAGATCGGCATCCCCGGCGCGGCGGGCATCGTGAACTTCGTGCTGCTCACCGCGGCGCTGTCGTCGTGCAATTCCGGTATCTACTCCACCGGCCGGATGCTGCGCACCCTGTCGCTGCGCGGCGAAGCGCCCGCCCGGCTGAACCAGCTGAGCGCGAACGCGGTGCCGTGGGTGGGGATCAGCGCCTCGGCGGCGGCGATGGTGATCGGCGTGGTCGTCAACGTCATCTCCCCGGACAAGGCCTTCGCCTACATCACCTCGGTCTCGACCATCGGCATCATCTTCGTCTGGGGCGTCATCCTGGTCTGTCACCTGCTCTACCGCGCCAAGGTCGCCCGCGGCGAGCTCCCCGCCAGCGACTACCGGCTGCCCGCCGCGCCCTACACCACCGTGCTCGCGCTGGCGTTCCTCGGCCTCGTGGTCGTGCTCCTGCTGTTCACCGACAGCGGGCGCACGGCCGTCGTGGTCGGCGTGGTGTGGGCGGTCCTGGTGTCGGCCGGGTACCTCACGCTGAACAAACTCGGCAGGCCCGCCGAGACGGCCGAACCCGTGCACACCAGCTGACGGGCGGTTACCGCTGGGCGGCGAGGAAGAGCGCGGCCGCGCCGATCGCCTCCACCGCGCCGTAGAACCAGGTGGGGTAGAAGGCTGTCCGCTCGTCGAGCACCGCGGACACCACCCGGCCGAGGGCCATGCCCGCCAGCGCCGCGCCGATCGCGACCATGATCCCGCCGCGCAGGGAACCGAGGTCGAGGGCGGCCACCGCGAGCACGACGGCCATCGCCACACCGAAACCGCCGTAGACGGCGCGCACTTCGTATCGGGCGCTCGGTTCCGCGAGTCGGATGCCGAAAGGCCTGATCAGCGCGACGGGCGACGCGAGCGCGTACGCACCCATGCCGAGAAAGAACACGCCGACTATTGCGCATACGACCTGTGCCACTACGACCTCCGAGATCCGGTTCGGTTGGAAAGCCAAGCTTGCGCCGGATCCGGTAGCGAACGCTTCCGAAAACCCGCTGCGTCGCGTCGTGTCGTCCGATCGGCAGCCACGTGACCGCGCCACGGCACTGTGCCGGTGCCGGGCGGGCGAAGGTCAGTCGGCCGCCGCCCGCGGGGGCATCATGGCCGCGGCGACGACCATGACGAGGGCCATCGCCGCGATCACGACGAAGACCAGGTGTATCGCCGCGGCCAGCGTCTGCGGCGGCGGATGATCGGAGTGACCGACTCGCGCGTTCACGATCGCCCCGAACACCGCGATGCCCACCGCGCTGCCGATCGAGCGCGCGAACATGTTGGCGGAGGTGACCACGCCCCGCTCGCTCCATTCGGCGCTGGTCTGCGCCGCGATCAGGGTCGGAGTCGCGACCCAGCCCATGCCGATGCCGATCACGAAACACGACAGGGCGACCTGCCACAGCGCGGAGTCCTGGGTGATCAGCAGGGTGCTCGCGGCGCCGAGCGCCGCCGAACCGCTACCGAGCAGAGCCGTCGTCCGGAAACCGAAACGAAGGTACAGCTTGCCCGCTTGGGACGCGGCCAGCGGCCAGCCCAGCGTCAGCGCGCCCACCGTCAGGCCCGCGACCAGCGCGCCGTTGCCGAGCACACCCTGGGTGAAGGTCGGCACGTAGGAGACAGCGCCGACCAGGATCGCGCCGATCAGCACCGACACCAGGCTGCTGGCGATCACCACCCGGCGGGTGAACACCCACAGCGGCAGGATGGGATTGCGCGCCCTGCGCTCGACCAGCCCGAACAGCGTGAGCAGGATCGCGCCGCCGGTGAAGATCCCGATGCTGACGGGCGAGGACCAAGCCCAGGCCTGGCCGCCCTCGAGCAATCCGAGGATCAACGCGCCCGCTCCGACCGTCAGCAGTGCCGCGCCCAGGTAGTCCACGCTCTGTCTGCGCCGTGGGGCGCTCTCGGCGAAATTGCGCACGAGCATCCATCCGGCGAGCGCGCAGAGCGGAAGGTTGATCAGGAAGATCCAGCGCCAGCCGACGTACTCGGCGAACAGGCCGCCCAGCAGCGGACCCGCGACACTCGATATGGCCCACACGCTGGCCAGATAACCCTGCACCCGAGCGCGCTCCGACAGCGTGTACAGATCTCCCGCGATGGTCATCGTCATCGGCTGGATCGCTCCGGCGCCGATGCCCTGCACCGCCCGGAAGACGATCAGCCCCAGCATGCTGGTCGCCGCGCCGCACAGCAGCGAACCCAGCGCGAACATCGCGATCCCGAACAGGAGCACGGGTTTGCGGCCCACGGTATCGGCGAGCTTGCCGTAGATCGGCACCGTCACCGCCTGCGCCAGCAGATAGATGGAGAACAGCCAGGGGAACTGCGCGAAGCCGCCGAGACTGTGGGTGATGGTGAGCACCGCGGTGGCGATGACCGTCGAATCGAGCGCGACCAGCCCGGTCGCCAGCATCAGCGAGCCGAGCACCGCGCCGCGCTCGGATCGCAGCCCGACCGCCGTCGCAGTCCCGGTCGCCACCGCGGCCCCTCTCGTTCGCTTGCCTAATCACCTCGAACGACGGTATCCGCTCCCCGGCTGTTCCCGCACGGTGATTCTTCCAGCTCGATCCCAGCGGGAGGGGCTGCTCACCCGATACGGCGGTCCGGTGAGCAGCCCCGGCGCTGCCGTATCCCCCGCAGTCGCCGGTGCCCGGGTCAGTGCGGCGGATCGGCCCCGGTGCGTGGCGGCTGCGCCTCGAGAACGGCGAGTTCCTCGTCGGTGAGCAGCCGGGAGCGGATGAGGAAGCGCACTCCTTCGGGTGCTTCCAGGGAGAATCCACTGCCTCGACCGGGCACCACGTCGACGGTGAGGTGGGTGTGGCGCCAGTAGTCGTACTGGTCGGCGCTCATCCAGAACGGGGTGTCCGCCGCCAGGTGCCCGAGCAGTACGTCCGACGCGCCGACCCGGAACTCTCCGCGCGGATAGCACATGGGTGAGCTGCCGTCGCAGCAGCCGCCGGACTGGTGGAACATGACCGGGCCATGCTGGGCGATCAGCTGCCGCAGCAGTGTTCGCGCTGCCGCGGTGAGCTCGACACGATGGACCGGATCGGTCATCAGAAGAATCCGAGCTTGTCCGGCGAGTAGCTGACCAGCAAGTTCTTGGTCTGCTGGTAGTGGTCGAGCATCATGCGGTGGTTCTCGCGCCCGATGCCGGACTTCTTGTAGCCGCCGAACGCCGCGTGCGCGGGGTAGGCGTGGTAGCAGTTGGTCCAGACCCGGCCCGCCTTGATCTGGCGGCCCAATCGGTAGGCGGCGTTGATGTCGCGGGTCCACACTCCGGCGCCGAGGCCGTAGAGGGTGTCGTTGGCGATCTTCAGCGCTTCGTCGATCGAGTCGAAGGTGGTCACCGAGACGACCGGTCCGAAGATCTCCTCCTGGAAGATGCGCATGTCGTTGCGGCCGGAGAAGATCGTCGGCTCGACGTAGAAGCCGTCGGGGAACTCCTCGACCTTGCGTGGGCCGCCGCCGGTGAGCACCTCGGCGCCTTCCTGGCGACCGATATCGATGTAGGACAGGATCTTCTCGTACTGGTCGTTGCTGGCCTGCGCGCCGATCATGGTGGCCTCGTCGAGCGGGTTACCGCTGCGGATGGCTTTGGTGCGTTCGATGCACCGGCCGATGAACTCGTCGTAGATCGAGGAGTGGATCAGCGCGCGGGACGGACAGGTGCACACCTCGCCCTGGTTGAGCGCGAACATCACGAAGCCCTCCACGGCCTTGTCCAGGAAGGCGTCGTCGGCGGCCATGATGTCGGGCAGGAAGATGTTCGGGCTCTTGCCGCCCAGTTCCAGGGTGACCGGGATGATGTTCTCGCTGGCGTACTGCATGATGAGCCTGCCGGTGGTGGTCTCGCCGGTGAAGGCGACCTTGGCCACCCGGGGGCTGGCGGCCAACGGCTTGCCCGCCTCGACGCCGAAGCCGTTGACCACGTTGAGAACTCCGGGCGGCAGCAGGTCGGCGATCAGCTCGACTACCTTCAGGATCGACGCCGGGGTCTGCTCGGCGGGCTTGAGCACCACCGCGTTCCCGGCGGCCAGCGCGGGCGCGAGTTTCCAGGTGGCCATCAGGATCGGGAAGTTCCAGGGGATGATCTGCCCGACCACGCCGAGTGGTTCGTGGAAGTGGTAGGCGATGGTGTCGGCGTCGATCTCGCTGATGCCGCCCTCTTGGGCGCGCACGGCACCGGCGAAGTAGCGGAAGTGGTCCACTGCCAGCGGCAGGTCGGCGGCGAGCGTCTCCCGGACCGGTTTGCCGTTCTCCCAGGTTTCGGCCACCGCCAGCGCCTCGAGGTTGTCCTCGATCCGGTCGGCGATCTTGTTGAGGGTGTTCGCACGCTCGGCCGCCGAGGTGGCGCCCCACGCGTCGGCGGCTCGGTGCGCGGCGTCCAAGGCGAGTTCGATATCGGCGGCCGTCGAGCGCGCCACCTCGCAGAAGGTCTGCCCGTCCACCGGAGAGGGATTCTCGAAGTAGCGGCCCTCGACCGGGGCGGTCCACTCACCGCCGATGAAATTGTCGTAGCGCGTGGCGAATTCGACGACGCTGCCCTCGGTTCCCGGCTTCGCGTAGCTCATGGCGGGTAACTCCTCGCTGGTTGCGGACGTGATGCGCACGGCGGGTCGGCCGTGACGCGGGTCACTATGCCGCGCGAGGGTTGAGGAAACGTTGAGGCGCGCGGCGAGCGCCCGAGGCCCGAGGCGGAACTCAGTCGCGCAGGGCGCCGTGCCGCCGGGCAGCGGCGAGCGCACGACGAGCGTCGCCCGGCGGGAGCAGACGCAGCGCGTGTTCGTGGATCTCGGCGTCGTGCGGAGCGCGTTCGCCGTAGCGCAGCGCGTGCTCGACGTTCCCGCTGGTGAGCACCGCGGTGCGCACCCCGACCTCCAGATATTCGCGCCACTGGACGATCCCCGGGGTGTCCGAGTCCGGCAGCAGCGGACCGCGATACAGCTCGACCGCCGTGGTGGTGTCGCCCGCTTCGAGCGCGGCGAGCACGTCCACGGCGTCGCAGGACAGCGGGCTCACCAGCTGATAGACCCGGCTGGTGATATCGCCGCCGGTGGCGCGGCGCAGGTAAGACATCTCCGATTTGAGCGTGCTCGCGCCGACCGGCCGGTCGCCGTACACCGCGAAGTGCAGGCGTTCATGGGTGAATCCCTCGGGCTCGAGCGCCAACAGGGCCAGGATCTCCAGCTGTCTGGGGCGCAAGCGCACGGGGGCGCCGTCGCGGATCAGGCGGCCCGCGCCGAGACAGGTCAGCCGGACTCCCGGCGTGGCCATGCGGTGGTGCAGCTTGGCCTCGATGGCGGTGACCAAGGTGCGGGCGGTGGACATGGCCAGCGGGTGGGCGCGATCCCAGGTGGTGGACAGGTCCAGCACGCCGAGCTGACGGCCGCTCGCGGCGCGGATCGGCGCGCAGTAGCAGACCCAGCCGTGCAGGGCGGCGACCAGATGTTCGGCCGAGAAGACGGTGTGCGGCCGTGCGGTGCGCAGCGCCAGCGACAGCGCGTTCGTGCCCATGTGCGCCTCGTCCCAGCGACCGCCCGGCGCGAAGTTCACCTGCTCGGCGCGCCGGCGCATCACCGGACCACCGTGCGACCACAGAATGGTCCCGGTCTCGTCGGTGATCGCCGCGACGTAACCCGCGCCCTCGGTGATGTCGCGCAACTGGTCGGTCAGCTCGGATACCGGTGTGCGCAAGGGGGATTCGGCCCAGCGGGCGGACACGTCGGCATCGGCGAGCGGCGCGTGCTCGCGCGCCGGATCGACGGTGCGCAGCGACCGCAGCCACGATTGCGCGACCTCGCTGCGCAGCGTGGAGTCACCCTGCGGCGCTCCGGTGGGTATCCACCGGGACCACTCTTGTTCCAGCGCAGCGCGTTGCTGCGAGAGGGAACTGCGCTGTGCCATCTCGCGGATCCTGTGTCTTCGCTCCGATCGTCTTCGTGCCTCCCCATCATGCCCCAGCGCCCGGCCGGGCAGTCCGTTTCGGCCTGCTGTCCACGGGACTGGACGACTTCGGATGGAGCCGACGGTCGGATCGCCGCGTTCCCCTCGGCCGAGCGCGCACCCAGGGAATCCCGGCGATACGACCGGCGATCGGTGTGCGGCCGTCCACGGACGGCCGCACACCGGACCGGCCGGCTACGGCGTGGAGAAACCGATCAGCGCACCGATGCCCGCCCCGATCGGAATGGTGACCAGTGCACCGACCCCGCCGAGGAAGAAGCCGATCACGGCGCCGATCCCCGCGCCGATGAGGGCGCCGATGCCCGCGTTGTACTGCTTGCGCGCGAGCGTCTCGTCCTCGGCGACGAACTGGGTGAGACGCTCGGTCGCGGCGGGCGCGTTCACCGGCGTCACCGTGAGGGTGCGCCCGCCGTCGGTGATCGCGGGCGCCAGCCCGTGCGTCGCGCCGGAGGCCTGGAACGCCAGGGGGAGGGTCGCGATGACCTGTCCCGCGCCGTCGCGCATTTCGACCGCCCCGGCGTCGGCGGTCAACGCGAAGGTGCCCGCATCGAGGGTGGTGACCACCCCGGTGCCGTCGGCGGCGGGCGCCGAGGTGAAGCCGAGGCCCTGCTCGACGCCGTGCACGCTGACCTGGGCGGGCGTGGCGGGCTGGGCGTGCGCGACGCCCGCCGCTATTCCGGTGGCTCCGACCGCGAGTAGGGCGGTGGCGGCGAATCTGTTGACTCTCATCGTATTTCCCCACATAGTCGTGTCGGCCACGAGTGCCGACGAATCCCCAAGATGCCGGTTCTCGGCCCCACCCATTCTGGCCGCAGGGCTTTCGCGAAGCAATCGTTCTGCGAATTTCACGGAAAATCGGTGGCCTGCCCGCGCGTCGACCGATGACGAAATATGCTCGGGCAAAGTCTGTTTCGATGCCGACGCACGGCGGTTGCAGTATGTGTGCTGATTCCCTGTACAGCGCTGCGTAATTCGGACGCGTGAACAGACAAATACTCCGAAACGCCCGGGCGTGAAATCGAAGAGGGGCGAGTTCGTCGGCTGAGTGCTGTGAAGGTGCTGCGCTTGCCGCGGCTCGGCGGGGTGAAAGGGTTAGTGGTGTGCCACTGGTGCAGTGTCGCGGCGTGGCAACGCAATTCGCAGCCGCCAGGATGTTGCGGAGCCGCGGTCGATGCGTCGACTGTCCGTTCGTCTGGCGACCGCCTGATCGGGTGGCAGGTGCTTCCGGTTCCGCGCTCGTGCGCCGTGACATGCGAGCGCCGTGGCGCGGAGCCGGAGTTCATCTGGCCGACTGTGCCGGAGCGCTCGTCGTCAGAACGCGCTTCCGGTGCCGGGCCGCAGCCAGACGATGCCCGGCCACATGCCGAACGGGCTGCCCCAGAAGCCGTACGGATTGCCCCAGAGGCCGCCGCCGTAACCACCCCAGCCGCCGTAACCACCCCAGCCGCCCCAGCCGCCGTATCCGTGGTGGCCCCACCCGCCGTGGCGGTGCCAGCCGCCGTGGATCTCCTCGGCCTGACTCGTCCGCGCGACGGTCGGCTCCTGCGCCATCGCGGGCGCCGCCACAGCGGCGACGGGTGTCAGTGCGAGCGCGGCGACCATCGCCACGCGGACAACGGCTCGCCGGGCGCGGCCGGTCTGGACGTCGTGGATCATCGGTACTTCCTCACTTCGGTACGTCTTCGTCCGGTCGGTGACCGATTCCGAGGCCATCGACCCAATATCACCACCATGCATCGTACCGTTGAACAACGGCACGTTCAATGTGGTGCGATCGTCTGAGAAATCGCCCTACCGCCCGCCGCTCGCGGCCGCTCGGTACCGTCGATTCATGGCTACCAGTGCCGATGTGCTGACCGACGCTTACGAGCGGATCAAAGAAGTGGTGCACGAAGCCGTCGACGGATTGCCGGAGGACGGCCTCGTCCACCGCGTCGATCCGGACGCCAACTCGATCGCGTGGCTGATCTGGCACCTGACCCGGGTGCAGGACGATCACCTCGCGGAGGCGGCCGGTACCGAGCAGATCTGGACCGAGCAGGGGTGGTACGACCGGTTCGGCCTGCCCATCGACAAGACCGCGACCGGGTACGGCGACAGCGCCGCCGACGTGGCGCTGATCCGCGCGCCCGCCGAATTGCTCACCGGCTATTTCGACGCGGTGCACGAGCGGACGCTGCGCTTGCTCCGGACCCTCCGGGACGGCGATCTGGATCGCGTCGTCGACACCCGGTGGGACCCGCCGGTGACGCTGGGCGTGCGACTGGTCAGCGTGATCTCCGACGACCTGCAGCACGCGGGGCAAGCCGCGTTCTTGCGCGGGGTGGTCGAGCGGACGAGATGACCGGCACCGAGAAGCCGAAGCGTGGGCCGGGTCCACGTCGTGACGTAAGTTGATGCGGCGTATCCGAAAAATTCACAGAGAGTGCCGCCGTGGTCGTTGAGAAGGTTCTCGTCGGAATCGTCGTGCTCGTTCTTGTCGCGCTGGTCTTCCTCGCGCTGGTCGGCGGCCACTGGTACGTATGGCGGCGGCTCGTGCGGGACACGACCGGCGCGGGGTCCCGTGCGCGTCGAGCCGGCACCGCTGTCGTGGTGGCCGGGCCGGTGCTGCTGCTGGGCGCGACGGCGGCCGAACTGCTGTCGGCTCCGTTCGCCGTGGTGCGGATCATCGCCTGGCCCGGGTATCTGTGGGGCGCGTTGTTCGTGTACCTGCTGCTGGCCCTGCTGGTCGGCGAACCGATCCGGCGCTTGGCGCTGCGCCGGATCGATCGCGGCCGCCGGGTGAGCGAACCCGCGGTGGCCGCGGCCGTTCCCGCGGCGCGACCCGTGCCGGACAACGACGACCCGGTCGAGCAGGCCGAGGTCGCGGCCACCGCGCTGCCGCGCCGTGTCTTCGTCTCCCGCGTGGTGGGCGGGGCCGCCGTCGCCGCCGCGGCGACCACAGTGGGCCTCGGCGCTTACGGCGTGCTGAACGGACCCACCGTGAAACACGTCACCGTGCCGCTGGCGAAATTGCCGCGCCGGGCCGACGGCTTCCGCATTGCGGTGGTCAGTGACGTCCACCTCGGCCCGACCCTCGGTCGCGGTTTCGCCGAGCGAGTGGTCCGGACCGTGAACGACACCCAGCCCGACCTCATCGCGGTAGTCGGCGACCTGGTGGACGGCAGCGTCGAGCACCTCCGCTCGGCCGTCGAGCCGCTGGCCGGGCTGCGCGCGCGCCACGGCGCGTTCTTCGTGACCGGCAATCACGAGTACTTCTCCGGCGCCGAGCAGTGGGTCGAGCATGTCCAGGAGCTCGGCATGCACCTGCTCGCGAACGCCCGCACCGAGCTGCCCGGATTCGACCTGGCGGGCGTGAACGACGTGCAGGGTGAACGAACCGGGCAGGGCCCGGACTTCGGCAAGGCGCTCGGCGACCGCGACCGGTCGCGCACGGCCGTGCTGCTGGCGCACCAGCCGGTGCTGATCGACGACGCGGTGGCGCACGGCGTCGACCTGCAGCTGTCCGGCCACACCCACGGCGGCCAGATCTGGCCGGGCAACTATCTTGCGGGCTTGGCGAACCCGACCGTCGCCGGGCTGGAGCGCTACGGCGACACCCAGCTGTACGTGTCCAGGGGAGCCGGGGCGTGGGGCCCGCCGGTGCGGGTGGGCGCACCGTCGGACATCACCGTCGTAGAACTCGCCTCGCTACAGGCTTGACCGCGCCTCCCGGCCCGGCACCGGCGTCCGCCGCGGCGCCCGCGCCCACCCGCGCGCCGCGGCGGTGCGGGCCGACGCGTGGCGCGGGTTGACGATTCGCGACGGCGCGCGCTCGTGCGGGGCCCGGAGGCGCGCGTCCGGCCGTTATCCGAACAGCCCGCCGAGCACACCGCCGCTCTGGCCGGCTTCCTGTCCGCCGCCGGTGCCCCCGAGGAAGCCGCCGGGCGGCAGCTCCGACGGCTGCACGATGACGAATCCGCGCCCGGAGAAAGACAGTGTCATCCCCTCGCCGGTGCTGCGGCCCATCAGTCGGCCCAGTCCGAAGGAATCGTTGCGTTTGATGCCGGTCTGCAGGCTCGACGACCAGGCCACCGCGGCCTGCGGGTCGGCGTAGGTCGGCTGGTCGACGTTGAGCACCACCGGCGTGCCGTGCGTGGTGATGGCGATGCGGCCGCGGCCGGTGAAGACGCAATTGAACAAACCGGCGTTGCTGGCGAATCCGGCGGCGCCCTGCACCATCCGGATGTCGTAGCGCAGCGAGGAGTCGAAGGCGAGCACGTTGGCGCCGTTGATGGTCAGGCCGTCGGTGCCGTCCAGGTCGATGGTGTGCACGTCGGCGGCGCCGTTGGCGACGAAGAGGTCGCCGCGCCCGGACACCTTCATCAGCGGAACGCCTTCACCGGTCAGCCGCTGCTGGATCGCCCGGCCGATCCCGCCCGCGCCGAGCGCCTGGAACTGCAGATCGCCCTGATAGGCCACCATTGATCCGGCCCGGGCCATGACCTCGCCGTTCACGGCCACTTTGATCATCTTGCCGCCCTGCTTCTGGATGCCCGCGCCGGTGACCTCGGCGTGGCTGGGGGCGAACAGTTCGCTCTGCATGGGCAGCGCTCCTTGCTGAGGTGCGGGCATCGGTGGTGGCGGCGCGGCGGCGGCCGGTGCGGAATAGGCCGGTTGCGGGGGATGGGCGGGCGGTGGCGTGGGCTGATATGCCGGGGGCGGAGCAGGTTGGTACGCCGGGGGCGGAGCAGAGTGATACGCCGGGGGCGGGGGAGGTTGATACGCCGGGGGCGGAGCGGGTTGATACGCCGGTGGGGGAGCCGGAGCGGGCGGCGCGGGCGGCGGAGCCGGTTCGTCATCGATGTTGACGCCGAAAGCCGTCGCGATACCGGCCAATCCGTTGTCGTAGCCCTGTCCGACCGCGCGCACCTTCCAGCCGCCGCCGCGGCGGTAGATCTCCACGCACACCACGGCCGTCTCGGTGCTCAGCCCGGTCATCGGGAAGGTCAGCGTGCCGGAGGGAGAGGCAATGGTCGCGCGCAGCGAGTTCGCGGCCGCGAAGGTGGGCGGACCATTGCCGTCCAGGCTCGCGGTGACGACGACGCGTTCCACGTCGCCGGGCAGCGCGGTGGTCTGGATGTCCACCGCGTCACCGGCGCCGCGGCCGTGCCGATAGGTGACACCCGGCGCGACCGGTTGGTTGAAGAAGACGAAATCGGCGTCGGAGCGCACTCGCCCCGTCGAGCCGAGCAACAGCGCCGAGACGTCGACCGGAGCCGAACAGGTGACGGTCACCGTCATCCGATCGCCGGGCGCGGGGCGGTTCTCGCCGCGGGCGAGGTCGGTCACGGCAGGCCGTCCGATCCGCGGGGGCGGCGCCGTCGGGTTGACATGCGATTCACGGGCTCCAGTGTGTCGTGCGCCCGGAACGCGCGCCACAGGCATCCCCTGGCCGCGCGTTCACCAGGCATTTCACCTACGGTGTCGCCCGTTCACCGATTCCTGTCACGCGACGAGAGCCCGGCCGTATCGACCGGGCTCTCGTCGCGAACGGAGTTCAGAGGACCTCGGCGTACATGGTTCCGTCGAGGATGCCGAATTCGACCTGCCCGGGAAACAGGGGCAGTGCGCCGGTGGCGTGCTGGGTGTGGTTGATGGCGATGGTTTCGGTGGCCCATCGGTGCAACGGCTCGGGTAGGCGCAGAACCCGGTGGTCGGTGCAGCGGACGTACGGGTAGGTGATCTCGCCGGGCCGGGCGAGCGGGTTGTGGATGTCGAGGGCGGCGATGTCCAGGACCAGTCCGGTGTGCTTGGCGGAGGCGACGGTCGGTGGCTGCAGTTCGATGTCGTCCATGACCGAGACGGTAACTCGAAGGATGCCCGATGCGGGTGATTCCACGCGAATGTCGGTGGGATTTCATGGGAAGTGGGGGGACGGCGAGGTTCATCGAATCGGGTGAACCCCACCGCTACCACCAGCGATCGCGGCCGGCTTGGGCATACCGGGGCCGCGCTGGATGTCCCGGAGCCACCGGGACTGTGCCGAGCCTAAGCGACGCTGGAGGTTCGCGGTGGCGTTTCCCGGAAATCGGCGATGATCACCGCCCGGCCCGGATCGGGGAGCGACCGGTCGGTAACCCGCGTCGGAATGTCCGGTTCGCGGGAGAGCGGCCTACTATGCGTGCGGCGTGAATGAAGCTGTGCGCGTTGAGTATCCGGCACGGCTGTGTGCGGTTCGATTTTTCTTCAGGAGAGGGTGTAAAGACGTGCTCTATGTAGTCATCGCGGCCATTGTCATCACGTTGTTGGCCGTGTCGGCCGCGGCGATGGTCTGGGATCCGCGCCGTCGTGCCGAAATGGACGAATACGAGTACGACATGGACGACGACGCGGGCGCGTCGGACGGTTACGCCCGCCAGGGCAGTGTCGAATGGCCGCGCAGGGAGAGCGTCTGATCTGCGGAAACGGCCGCCCGCGGGCGTGCGTGAATCCGGTGCCCAGCCGAATGCGGCTGGGCACCACGCGTTTCGGCGGCCTTCGTGCGGTCGGCGGGCCCGTCAGCTCACGGTGAAAGCACGCCATGCCGCGTGCAGGCCCTGCCCGCGCAGCGAGGTGCTGTGCCCGTCTTCGATCGGATGCAAGGTGATGATGCCGAAACCGATCTGCACGGTCTCCGGCAGCTGTGGCGCGTGGGCGCGATACACCGGGGCGTCGTCCACGTACCAGCTCGCGGTGCCCGCTGCCCGGTCCAGGGTGACGCTGTAGCGGTGGAATTCGCCGGGTTTGATGTCGACTCCTGCCAGCGGGGCGTGCACGACGTGGCTGAACGCCTCGTCCGCGGGGACGACACCCGGCACGAGCAGCCGTTCGTGGATCGCGTAGGCGTGCTTGCTCGTGGCGATCAGGTCGAAGACCTGGGCGCTGCTCATATCGAGGACGTTGAAGGCGGCGAACCCGTCGCGGTAGTCCTCGCCGGTGACGCCGATGTTCTCCGCTGCCATCTCCACGGCGAAAGTCCGTGGTCCGCCGGTGAGGTCGAACGCCTCGGTCGAGACCATCAGGTGCTTCGGGTTGTCCAGGATCTGGACCTCGGCATGGGACCGGGTGAACGCATCGATCCGGACCGACACGGCGCCCTCTCCGATCTCGGTGCGGGCGGCCGGGTCGGCGTAGCGCCAGGACTGGCCGTCGCCGAGGGGTACCTCCAGGAAACGCCACCGGTCCTCGCGTAGATCCGGTCCGGCCAAGTCGTCGTATGTCATGTGTGGCAGTCCTCTCAGCCGAGTCCTAATCGGCGGAATTCGATAGGTCGTCCTGGGCGGCCCGGCGGCGCAGGGTGGTTACGACGCCGTTCGACGATCCGGGTTTGTAGCCGACACCGCCGAGCAGCAAGCGTTCCTCGGTCAGCCGCGGGCGCAATGCGGGCCCCATCGGCCACCAGTCGTCGAGTTCGACCAGGCCGGGCTCGATCAATTCGAGATCGCCGAAGTACGACGCGATCTGCTCGCGGGTGCGGTACCAGCCGGAGCCCAAGCCCATTTCGGTGAACCGCCGTTGCAGCTCGACGGCCATGTCGTGCGCCTCGCCGCCGTCGGCCGGATCGTAGAAATGCGTGATCGCGACGTAGGAGCCCGCGGGCAGCGCGGCGATGTACCGGCGCATGATCCCGGCGGGATCGAGATCGTCGTCGACGTGATGCAGGATGCCGCACAGGATCAGCGCCAGCGGGCGGGTGAGATCGAGGTGCGGGGTGACCTCGGAATGTTCCAGCAGGGTGTCCGGGTCGGTCAGGTCCGCGGGCACGAAGTGCGTGTACGCGTTGCGCTCGAGCAGCACGCGACCGTGGATGTTGCAGACCGGGTCGTTGTCGACGTAGACCACGCGCGCCTCGGGATTCTCCTGCTGCGCGATCTCGTGGGTGTTGCCGACGGTCGGCAGGCCGGCGCCGATGTCGAGGAATTGATCGATGCCCGCGGTCCCGGCCAGGTATCGCACCACGCGGTGCAGCCAGCGCCGGTTCATGCGGGCCACGTCGCTCTGGCGCGGCGCGACTTCGGCGACCTTGTCGCGCACATAGCGGTCGACTTCGTAGTTGTCCTTGCCACCGAGGGTGGCGTCGTAGACGCGGGCGATACTCGCGCGTGTCGTGTCCACGCCGACCGGCGCGCGGACACCGGTCTGGGGAGCGGGATCGGACATGGAGACCTCTCTCTAGTTTCCGTCGCCTGGCTCACCAGCCTAGGGTCCGCCGAATCACCGGGCAATCCGGGCGAATGCGTTCGGCCAGTGTCGATTTCATGTTCGATCGGTGTGCGGCGACAGGCAGCCGAGCATCAAAACTGGTCGGTATGTATGGATGCTCGCGAGTGCCGGCTCAGGACGCGCCGGGCCGATGCAGGACACGTCCGGGCAGCCAGCCGCCCGCGACGTGCGTCACGCGCCACCAGTCGATACGCACCGCGACCGCCTCGATCGGCGTCGACAAGAACGGCTCGATCTGCGGCTCCTTGCGTAGCAGCGTTCGAAAGGTCTCCTCTCGGTCGCTCGTACTCGTCCGGGCCACCGCCGTGCCGAGGCCCTGCGCGAACGGATCGAGGAACCCGCCGGGGACGACCTTGACCCCGATGCTCGGATTGGCTCGCAGGCAATCCCACGTACGCCCGCCGGACTCGAGCACGAGCGTCAAGTGGAACGGATCCCCGTCCAGCTCGGCGAAGAACGCGTTCGAGCACCAATTCACGCCGTCCTTCGACGTCGCGAGGTCGATGCTGGTGTAGCCGAGTATGCCAGTCAGCTCGGCACGAATGTCCTGATCGGTGGTCTGCACGTCGTTCGATGTCATGTCGCGCTCCGTGGTGGGGGACGGGTGCTGTGCCGCGGCCGGCGCTCCGAGGAGGCGACGTTCGACGGGCCCGTCGTCGACGTCGTGGCGCTCCTCATCCGCGGGGCCGCCGTCGAGGGCGACTCTACGCACACCGGTCTCGCCGTGCGCGGGTTCTGGGACAGATATTGCGTTGTCCCTCTTGTGAATCCATGCGCACGCACCGAATTTCCGGCACGCGTCCGCGTCGCGGCGGTCCTTCGGGCGACTCCGAGTAGGATCGTCAGCCGACGTTTCAGAAAGCTGTGATGGTGGAGGCACTACGCCCCGCGGCTAACCCCCGATCGGCCGGAGGCACGCATGAGCAACGACGACGACAGCGCGGATTTCCCTGCCGCGGAACGTGGTCCGACCGTTCTGCGGATCGCGCTCGGCAGCCGGTTGCGTCAGCTGCGCGAGGCGGGCGGGATCAGCAGGGAGGCCGCGGGCGACGCCATCCGTGGATCGCACGCCAAGATCAGTCGCCTGGAACTGGGCCGCACGGGGTTCAAAGAACGCGATCTGCGCGACCTGCTGAGCCTCTACGGGGTTGTCGAGCCCACTGAACGCGAAACGTACTTCGAGCTGGCTCGCCGGGCCAACGACCCGGGGTGGTGGCAGCACTACAGCGATCTGCTCCCCGCCTGGTTCGAGACCTACATCGGCCTCGAACAGGCCGCCACCACCATCCGCACCTACGAGGCGCAATTCGTGCCGGGCCTACTGCAGACCGCCGATTACGCGCGCGCCGTCATCCAGCTCGGCAACACCGACGAGACCGAACGCCGCGTCGCCATCCGCATGCGCCGCCAGGAGATCCTCTACCGGGTGGCCGCCCCTACGCTGTGGGCGGTCATCGACGAGAACGCGCTGCGCAGGCCGGTCGGCGGGATGGAGGTGCTGCGCGAGCAGATCGAGCATCTGCTCGCGATGGCGGACCGGTCCAGCATCAGAATCCAGGTGCTGCCCTATTCGGCGGGCGGGCACTCCGCGGCGGGTGGTCCGTTCAGCATCCTTCGTTTCCCGGAGCCGGAGCTGGCCGACATCGTCTACACCGAGCAGCTCACCAGCTCGCTGTATTTCGACAAGCAGCGCGATGTCGAGCTGTACATGTCGGTGATGAACCGGCTGAGCGTGGAGGCGCTGTCGCCGGCCGACAGCGTGCGTTTCCTGCGGGACCTGCTCGTCCAGATGTAATCGGGCGAACAGGGCGCGGTGGCCGCCCCGGCCATCTATCCGGCGTGTGGCCGAGAGTTTGCCGATGGAGTCGATCGTCGCCGTGCTCGCGCGGTATGTCGGTGTTGGACGCAAGGCGAGCGAGCGCTGTTGGGAAACC
>NZ_BAFS01000123.1 GCF_000308415.1 Nocardia asiatica NBRC 100129
CCTCGTAGATCCGGTCGAACGGCTGACCGGTGTCCTCGGCGATGATGCCCAGCACCGTCTCCACGGTGTAGCGCAGATCGTCGGCCTGGACCTCGACGTCGACGGCCGTGCCGCCGATGCCCGCCGACCCCTGGTGCATCAGCACCCGGGCGTGCGGCAACGCGAAACGCCGCCCCTTACTGCCCGAGGACAAGAGGAATTGGCCCGCGCTGCAGGCCAATCCGAGCGCGAGCGTGGAGACTTCGCACGGCACCAGCCGCATCACGTCGCGGATGGCGAGCATCGACGGGACCGAGCCGCCGGGTGAGTGGATCCACAGGGAGATGCCCGCGTCGGGGTCTTCGGCGGCGAGAGTGAGCATCTGGGTCATCAGCAGCGTGCCGTTGTCGTCGTCGAGTGCGCCGTCCAGCACGACGATGCGGCGGCTGAGCAGTTGCTCCCGTGCCCGCCAGCTGAACATCGGGGTCTTGTCATCGTGAGCCATGAACCCACGGTGCCGCACTCGCGGCGCGAAACCGGTCCCGCGCTGCCCTCGGCAGATCCGCTCACAGCAGCGAGATGGGCTCGGCGCCCTCACCGGCCCAGTGTGGCCGCGTCGCGATCGCGCCGGGCTCCGAGTCCATCTCGCGGCGGTATCGGAAACGGCGATGCCCGTCGGCGCGTAATGCGCTGACGGGCACCGTCGATGGAACGCGGCTCGCTAGGACTCGCGGCCCGCGGTCGAGGCGGAGCGCTGCCTGCTGGTGCGGGCGCGGCGGCGTTCGGCCTGCAGTTCGGCGAGTTCCTGCTCGAGGATGTCGGCGACGCGGAACGAACCGGTGTCGTAGATATCCGGCGTGCGGGCCGTCGGCGGCTGCGGGATGTCGGGCTTGGGGCTGTCCTTGCCGTTCTTGGGCTCCGGCGGCACGGTCTCGCTCTTGACCTCCGCGAGCGGGCGCCGGGGCACCGCCGGGATCTCGGCCGTGGGCACCTCGGTTTCGGGCGCGAGCGTGCGCGGCTTGGCCGCAGGCGTCTGCCGGACAACCACCTTCGCCGCGGCGGGCTCGTCGGCGAGTGTCCGCGTCACCGGGCGCTCGTCGGCCTTGACCGTCGAGGCGGGCGCTACCGGGTCACCCACCACAGGCTTCTTCCCGTTGGCCGAGGACACGCCGTTTTCCGTGGTGATCGCGGCGTCGATGTCCTTGACCTTCACCGTGGTGCTGGGACGCGCTGCGACGACCTCCATCGCGTCGAGGTCTTCGATCGACTCGGGCAGCACCGGCTTGCGCGGCGTCTCGACCGGCGGCCGCTTCTTCTCGGCTTTCACCACG
This sequence comes from Nocardia asiatica NBRC 100129, assembly GCF_000308415.1. Lineage (GTDB taxonomy): Bacteria > Actinomycetota > Actinomycetes > Mycobacteriales > Mycobacteriaceae > Nocardia > Nocardia asiatica. The sequence continues at coordinate 1,311 of NZ_BAFS01000123.1, forward strand.
ACCACGGGCTGCGCGTCGGATTCCTCCGGCACGTCCTGGGTTTCGGCGACCTCGGCCACGTCCTGCTCGACGACCTCCTCCGGAGCCTCCGCGACAACGGGACGCGGCTCGGGCTCCACGTATTCGGGCGGGACCGCCTGCGGCTCGGGGGCGACCGGCATCCGGTACCTGGGCAGCGTGAGCCGGATCTGCTCGGCCGGGTCGGGAAGGTCGCGGACCTGCTCGGTGGCCCGCGCGATGGCGAGACCGTAACGGGCGCTGGCGGCGTCGTGGATGAGCAGCGCGACACCGATCATCACCGGGGCGATGGCGTGCACGGCCGCGTCGTACCACGCGCCCGCGCGCAGATACGGATAGGTGTTGAGGCTGACGGTCAGCGCGAGCAGCGCGACCTCCGCCGCCGCGACCTGGCGGCGATTGTCGACCACGCCCCACTCGGCGACCTTGTTGGTGCCGATCATGATGATGATCAGGCAGACGCTGATCATGCCTTCGAGCAGGTAGCTGAACCAGTACAGCGGATCGGTCGCGCCGCCGGGAGCGATGTTGTGCTGCACGTTGACCGCCGACCACAGCATGCCCGCCGCGACGACACCGGCCAGCGCGCGCAGCGACCAGGACCGATGCCGGTACAGCGAGGCCAGTTTCGCGTGCGGGCTGGATTCGCGTCGCTGCGCGGCAATCGCCTTGCGGGCGAGGAGGAGATCACGCATGTCGGCCTTCTCGATCGCTTCGGTGGTCTGCCTGGCGCGGTCGGATGCCGCGGCAGCAGCCTGCGCCTCTTTCCAGCGCTGTCCGCGCTCCTGAGTACGGATCCGTTCGGCGAGTTCACGTTCGGCATGCAGTTCGTCCTCCGACAGCGCCTCGGTGAGCGCGGGATCGAACTGGTAGGCGAGCCGTCCACGGGCCTTCTCGACCCGCCTCGCCAGCTGTGTAACCTCGTCCTCGATGGGATGTTCGATGACCATCAGCGCTCCCCGCACGGGAGAGCAGATGGCAGACAAGTGATCACGTATGGCAACGGCACGTTTCATTCATAGTCGATCCACCGCTACTGGCGAAACTGTTCATTTGCCATCTCGCGGAACTATTCGGCGCGCCGCGGCCGACACACGCGGCACGGCGTGATTCCCGCCGGTCGCGAGCACTTCTTCCACGACCGCACAGCAGACCATCGGCGCCGGCCGTTGCGGCGATTCCGACTCGAATCGCGGATATCCCGTCGTTTCGGGAAACCGCGCGGACAAGCGCGGAACCGCTCAGTGCCGACCGGCCGCTTTCTCCTCCCGCACCGAGTCTTCCTCCCGCACCGAGTCGAGCGCCCGGGACAACGTGCCGAACAGCAGCCGGTCCAGCCGGTCCGGGTCGACGTCGTCGCGCGACAGCCACTGCACGGTGAGGTCCTCGGCCATCGCCCACCACGAGCGCACCACCAGCCGCTCGGCGGTGGACGACGCGGGCCTGCCGAGAGCGGCGAACACCCGGTCGGTCAGCTCGTCGTGCATCTGCTCCATGATCGCCTCGAGCACCGGGTCCTGCCCCGCGGCGCGGAGCAATCCCACCAGCGGACCACTGCGCTTGCGCATGTAGCCCACGAAGTTGGCGATCATCGACGCGAGCGGGTCGGCGGCGTCCGGGTCGGGGCCGGTGGCGCGCAGGAATCGCTGCGACGCGGCCCGCACGAGCTGCGCGTAGTACTCCTGCTTGGTCGGGAAGTAGTGGAAGAGCAGGCCGCGTGAGATGCCCGCCTGCTGCGCGACCGCGTCGACGGTGATCTGGTGCCAGGGGCGGTCGATCAACATGCCCAGGCCGATGCCGATCAGTTGACGGCGCCGGTCGTCCGCCCTGCGGCGGCCGCCGGGCTCCGCGGCAACCTCGGTCATCCACCCTCCTCTATTGAGCAATGCTCAATATTATGCTACCAATGACCCGACCGGAAGTTGAGCAATGCTCAGCGAGCCTCGAGGATGGGTATGGACTTCACGCATTCCGACCGAGCCGTCCGCCTCACCGACCAGGTGCGGCAGTTCGTGCGCGACGAGATCGAGCCGCGCGACGAGGAGCACGCCGCTTTCCTGAGGGAAGCGCCCTGGGCGGTCCCGCCGGTGGTCGAAGAACTCAAGCAGAAGGCGCGGGCCGCGGGGCTGTGGAACCTCTTCCTGCCCGATCCCGAGTTCGGCGCGGGCTTGAGCAATGTCGAATACGCGCCGATGGCCGAGGCGATGGGCGCTTCCGGCTGGGCGTCGGAGGTGTTCAACTGCAACGCGCCCGACACGGGCAACGCCGAGGTCCTGCTGCACTACGGCAGCGCGCAGCAGCGCCAGCAGTGGCTGCGGCCGCTGCTGGACGGCGAGATCCGCTCGGCGTTCTGCATGACCGAACCCGAGGTCGCGTCCTCGGACGCGACGAACATGGCCGCGACCGCCGTGGTGGACGGCGAAGACATCGTGCTCAACGGCCGCAAGTGGTGGAGCACCGGCATCGGCCATCCGAACTGCGCGTTCGTGATCTTCATGGGCCTCACCGACCCGGAGGCGCACCCCTACCAGCGGCACTCCATGGTGCTCGTCCCGCTGGGTACGCCCGGCGTGCGGGTCGAACGGATGCTCACCACGTTCGGCTACCTGGACGAGCCCTTCGGCCACGGCGAGGTCACCTTCACCGACGTACGGCTTCCGCTGGACGCCGTGATCGCCGGGCCGGGACGGGGCTTCGAGATCGCGCAGGGCCGCCTCGGCCCCGGCCGCATCCACCACTGCATGCGCGCCATCGGCCTGGCCGAGCGCGCACTCGAACTGGCCTGCCGTCGCAGCCTTTCGCGCACCGCGTTCGGCAAGCCGCTGGCCAACCTGGGCGGAAACCGGGAGCGCATCGCCAACGCCCGCGTCGCGATCGATCAGGCCAGGTTGCTCGTCCTGCACACCGCCTGGTTGCTGGACACCAAGGGTCTGGCCGGGGCGCGCAGCGAGGTCTCCCAGATCAAAGCGGTCGTGCCGAGGATGACTCAGGAAGTGCTCGACATGGCGATGCAGTTGCACGGCGGTGCGGGGCTTTCCGACGACTTCCCGCTGGCGCGCGCGTTCGCGGGCATCCGCTCGCTGCGCTTCGCCGACGGTCCCGACGAGGTGCACCTCGGTGTGATCGCCCGTCAGGAGCTACGCAAATACGGAACCGATCGGTGAGCGCCGCGGAGGCCACCGCGGTCCGCGCCGAGGACGCCTTCGACGTCGCCGCCGTGCACGCCTGGCTCGCCGACCGGGTGACCGGCCTGACCGAGCCGCCCGAGGTGCGCCAATTCTCCGGTGGCGCGTCGAATCTCACGTATCTGCTGCGCTACCCGGATCGTGATCTGATCCTGCGCCGCCCGCCGGGCGGTAAGAAGGCGGCTTCCGCGCACGACATGGGCCGTGAATACCTGGTGCAGGAGCGGTTGCGTCCGCACTACCGCTACGTGCCGCGGATGGTGGCGCACTGCGCCGATCCGGGCGTGATCGGCAGCGAGTTCTACGTGATGGAGCGCGTGGCGGGCACGATCCTGCGCGGCGATCTCCCGAAGGGGACGAGCCTGTCTTCCGACCAGGCCCGCCGGTTGTCCACCGCGGCTTTCGACTGCCTGATCGAACTGCACGAGGTGGACCCGGTCGCTGCCGGGCTCACCGAGATCGGCAAGGGCGCCGGCTATGTCGCCCGTCAGGTCGCGGGCTGGTCGCGGCGCTTCGTGGACGCCCGCACCGACAATGTCGGCGATTTCGCCGCGGTGATGGCCTGGCTCGAGGACAACCGGCCCGCGGACGTCGCCACCACCGTCATCCACAACGACTTCCGGCTGGACAATCTGGTGCTGGACCCGTCTGGCTCGGGCGCGATCGTCGGCGTGCTCGACTGGGAAATGGCGACACTGGGCGATCCGCTGATGGATCTGGGTGGTGCGCTGGCGTATTGGGTGCAGGCCGACGACGACGAGGTCATGCGGGCTTCCCGCCGTCAGCCCAGCCACCTGCCCGGCATGCTGACCCGTGCGCAGATCGTCGACCACTACTGCGCGCGCACCGGCCGCTCCGCCGCGAACTGGCCGTTCTACGAAGTCTTCGGGCTGTTCCGGCTCGCGGTGATCGCCCAGCAGATCTACTACCGCTACCACCACGGGCAGACCACCAACCCGGCGTTCAAAGACTTTTGGATGCTGATCAACTATCTGGAATGGCGCTGCCGGAAGGTCGCCGGGCTCGAGTAGCGGAAGTCCTCTCGAACCTCCGCTCTCTGTGCGTCCAGTCGCGCTCGCCCGATTCACACCCCGAACGCGATGGAGACGACATCGCGTGTAGTGCAAAGGCTTTCGATCGGCACTCCGTCGAAACGGTCGCTGAGCCAGGTGATCACGCTGTGCTCGGCGAGCGTGTTGAGGGTCAGGTGTTCGCTCGAATGGTCACGGACGTAGGTGACCCGCGCGGCCGGATCCCGGCAGTAGGCGGCGGCGAGCGCGTCGGCTGGACCGATCGGGACGAGCCAGTCCGCGGTCGCGTGGTAGAGCAGGACGGGTGCGTCGGGGACCGACTTGCCCATTCTGGTGCGGTCGAACACCGCTCGCAGCACCGGCGCGTCCAGCAGACCGCCGTGTGTGAGGCTGTCGATGTCGAGGAACGGTTCGACGGCCGCCTGGTGCAGCACGCAACCGCGGTCCTTGGCGGCCAGCAACTGCCGCCCGCGCGGGGTCGCGTTCTCCCGCAGGTAAGCCGCCAGTTCGGGTTCCTCACGGGCGAGCCCGATGACGGCGGCCGCGACCAGTCCCGCGCCCGGCCCCTCGTTCGCCGCCCGCGACAGGACCTCGAGATCCACGTCGGTGCCGCCGGAGACGACGCCGACGATGTTCACCTCCGGCGCGTAGGCGCCGCGCAGCTCCGCGCCGTGCAACGTGGGGATCGAACCTCCCGAGTAGCCCCACATCGCCACCTCGGTGTCGGGTCCGGGCAGCTCGAGCGGACCGAAATTCTCCGCGGCCCGAATCCCGTCCAGTGCGATCCGCGCGGCCAGCGGGCCATGGGCGAACGCCGCGTCCGGCCCCTGGTGATCCGGCACCACGACCGTCCATCCCTGCGCCAGCAGCGCCGGGACGCTGCGCAGCGGGTCGATCTGGCCGTCCAGCAGACCCGCTTGCATCGAACGGCGCACCGTGTACGAGGGCGCGCAGAACAGTCCGGTGGAGTCCTCGGCAGCGTGCAGCGACACCAGTTTGCCGTTCCCCGCATGCGGTTTCAGCAGGGTCGCGACCGCGGCGATCGGCTGGTCGGCGCTGTTGGTGGACCGATAGGAGACCTGCCATGCCTCGGCGTGCATCGACGCGCCGAGTTGGTTGGCGATCGTGACCGGCCGCGCGGCGAGGATCGCGCCGGGCCGCTCGGACGCAACCAGTTCGGCGGGCGGCCGGTAGAAGGGATCCAGCTCCGGCGGCATCGGCTCCGCCGTCGACGGAGGTTCGCCCAGCGCGGGCACACTCGGCGCGAACAGCAACAACGCGCACACCGCCGCGCCCACCATTCCCCACCGTGACGCGAATATCACCGACGACCTCCCCTGGAATCGATCGCTCGTGCCGTGCATTTCGCGCCGTTCGACCGCCCCGGCAGAGGCATCGTAACGAAAGCCGATGTGCCCGAGCGGCGCATCGAGAGATCGGCCCCGGCTCGGTCCAGACGGCCCAGACCGGCCCGGCCTGATGCGGCGCGCCGGCTTCGGCTCAGATCGCCCCAGCTCGGACCACACGACACGGCGCGACACGGCTCGCACCGATACACCGCGATCGGCCACGGCTGGGGCCGCCCGGCTCAGTTCGGTGGTGCGATTCTGACGATGGACGATCGGCCGCCGGTCTCGGTCACGGTGACGAACTGGCGGTAGGTGCGGTTGGCGGAGTCGGGCCGCAGTTCGGTGATGACCACGTCGTAGCGTCCGTCGAGCATGGGTGTGATCATGACGCAGTGCTGGGTCCCGGCGGGGACGGAGGCGATGCCCGCGTCGATGACGGCGACCGGTGGCACGGCGGCCTCCGGCACCGTCAGCGCGCGTGCGACCGCTCCCGAGCGGGTCACGTAGTAGGCGTGCTGGAAAGCCAGGATCACGTCCGGTCCGGAGGCAGTCGAGCCGGTTCCGTTACCGCGCACCAACTGCGCGCCGCGGGCCGGCTCGCAGCCCTGACCGCCGCCGAGTACCGGGTCGGCCACGGTGGCCGATTGCCGTGGCGCGGAGGCCGCGCCGGTGTAGACCAGGACCAGCGCGGCGGCGGCGAGCGAGGCGGCCACGCCGACGCCGCCGACCAGCCAGGCGCGGCGTGGCCCGCGACGGGTACGGCGCCGAGGGCGGGGCGCCCGGTGCCGGTCGTCGCGCATCCGGGGCGGCGGCTCGTGGGCGGAGAGCATGCCGGGCCAGGTGGGCACGCGTTCGGCCCGCCCCCGGCCCGGACGAGCGCGTCGGCCGCCGGGCTCGGACGTGTTCGACGACATGATCTCGCCGCACCCCCTTTTACCGGTGCCTACTCGGCCACCGTGGGTTCCCTCTCAATGCCGTTGCGCAATAACAACATTGCATATCTTCGTGGATTTTGTCGGTCAAATGCTCAACAGGCAAGGCAGAACCGCGCGCGACGCCGGAACACCGGCCGATCAGGACCGGGCGGTCGGTGCGGTTCGGTACCGGCGCTTACGCAGATGTGGCGGCACGCGCTGTCGTCCGGCGCGCACACGGTCATGGCGATGCGCTTCGATCGCGACGAGATCGCCGGGTCAACGAGCGAAGCGACGGCGTGCGGAACCGCCGTCCCGATCAAGCCCGCGCGGTGTCCGGCTGGTCCCAGGTCAGCGGATCCAGGTGCAGGAAGAATCGCCGACGCTCGGCGTCCAGTTCGATGCCGTAGCGATCGGCGAAGATCCGGTCGGCGCGTTCGGCGCGACTTTCGTCCTGCCACGACTCGCGGGAATTGGCTAGCAGCAGAGCGATGTCGGCATACGGGTCGGCGATGCCGAGGCGGCCGAGGTCGACGAAACCGGCGACGGTATGCGTGTCCGGGTCGAGAATGATGTTGGGCAAACACAGATCGCCGTGGCACACCACTGCTTCGGCGTCCTCTTGGCGCATCCTGGGCTCCAGTTCGGTGGCCAGCCGGGTGAGCAGGACGGTGGGCGGAGTGTCCTGCTGCTCCTCGGGCAGGAACTCGGTGTGCACCGCGCCTCGGACCACGACGTCCTGGGCGATCGCGAACATGCGCGCCAGGCCGCGGTCGAACGGGCACTCGGCGACCGGCACCTCGTGCAGGCGGCGCACCGCGTCGGCGATGGATTCCCATGCTTCCGAGAGGGTCCGGGCGGAAACGGCGTCGGCGGCGATACCGGGTACGGCGGCGGTGACCAAACAGGCGCCCTCCGCACCGGCCAGCCAGTCCAGCACCCGGGGGCCGGGAATGCCCTGGCCGTCGAGCCAGGTGATCTTGTCGCGCTCCAGCGCGAGGTCAGCGACCCGGCCCGGGTCGACGCACTTGGCGTAGCGTGCCCCGTCGGCGGACCGGAACACCTCGGCGCCGGATTCCCCGCCGCGGACCGGCTCCCATCGGCAATCGGACGGCAGCGCGGCCGGAAGGCGAACAAGCGACTCGGACACGCCATCGACCGTAGCAACTCGAACCGGCGTGGCCCAGCTCGCGGACCGTCGGCGGACCGAATGTATAGTTGCCAAAAGCAACTACTTGTGGTTGCTAAGTAATCTGCCGGTGGGGAACGTCGAGGTGAGTGTCATGTCCGCAACCGCTCGCGAGGGCCGCGCGTCGGCGACCGAACTCGCGGCCGCCGACGAACTGGGTCAGCGGCTGGTGCGGTTCATGCGCGCGATCAACCGGGCGAAGTGGCAGCCGGCCCGGCCCGGGCCGGAAGGGCTGGAGAAGCTGGCCTATGCCGTGCTGTTCTGCCTGGTGCACGAGGGCCCACAGCGCGCGGGCAGGCTCGCCGAGTTGCTGCACGCCGAGGCGTCCACCATCAGCAGGCAGAGCAGATCACTCGTGGCGCACGGCTTGGTGCAGCGCCGCCCCGACCCGGTGGACGGACGCGCGTGCGTGCTCGCGGCCACCGAGGAGGGCGTGCGCGTCTTCGAGGAGAACCGCGCGCTGCGCAACCGCTGGCTGGCCGACATCCTGGCCGACTGGCCCGCGACCGACCGCGAGACCTTGACCGTTCTGCTCGACCGGCTCACCACGGCAATAGAGACCACTCCCCGAAACCAAGCCGATCCGAAATAGGGCTCACCCATGACGAACTCCACCACCCGGGCTCCGCGGAACCCGGACGCAGGCGCGGACACGTCACTGTCCCACCGGCAGATCCTGACGGTGCTGTCCGGGCTGCTGCTCGGCATGTTCCTGGCCGCGCTCGACCAGAACATCGTCAGCGTCGCGATCGTCCGGATCGCCAACAGCCTGCACGGCTTCGACGAGCAAGCCTGGGCGACCACCGCCTACCTGATCACCGCGACGATCACCACGCCGCTGTACGGCAAGCTGGCCGACATCTACGGCCGTAAACCGTTCTACCTCACCGCGATCGGGCTGTTCGTCATCGGTTCGGTGGCCTGCACTTTCGCCACGTCGATGTACCAGCTCGCCGCGTTCCGCGCGTTCCAGGGCCTGGGCGCGGGCGGGCTGATGTCGCTGGCGTTCACCATCATCGGCGATATCGTCCCCGTCCGGGAACGGGTGCGCTACCAGGGCTATTTCATGATGGTCTTCGGCACGGCGACCGTGCTCGGGCCGGTGCTCGGCGGCTTCTTCTCCGACTACGAACAACTCGGCGGCATCGAAGGCTGGCGGTGGGTGTTCCTGGTGAACGTCCCGGTGGGCATGCTCGCCCTGTTCGTGGTGGCCAAGGTGCTCAACGTGCCGCACCAGCGCCAGAACCATCGGATCGACTGGCTCGGCGCACTGACGCTGACGATCTGCGTCGTGCCGCTGCTGCTCGTCGCCGAACAGGGACGCCACTGGGGATGGTCGTCGCACCGGTCGCTGCTGTGCTACGGCATCGGAGCCGTGGGGCTGCTGCTGTTCGTCCTCGTCGAGTTCCTGATGAAGGACTCGGCGCTGATCCCGTTGCGGCTGTTCCGGAGCTCGACGTTCAGCGTCACCATCGCGGGCGGATTCATCGTCGGCGTCGCGATGTTCGGCGCGATCACCATGGTCCCGCAGTACTTCCAGGTCGTGCGCGGCTACTCGCCCACGAAAGCCGGGCTGCTCATGTTGCCCTTGGTGCTCGGCATCACGGTCGGTTCGCAGATAGCCGGGCAGATCACCAAGCGGACGGGCCGCTACAAGATCCTGCCGGTGGCGGGCACGTTCATCGTCGCGGTGGGCGCGCTGCTGTACGCCCAGGTGCACTACGACAGCCCACTGTGGCAACCCCTCGCCTACGGCGCGGTGGTCGGGCTCGGCCTCGGCTGCTGCATGCAGACGCTGATCATCGCCGCGCAGAACGCCGGACCCCGCTCGGACATGGGCGTGTCCACCGCGTCGGCCACGTTCTTCCGGCAGATGGGCGGCACGCTCGGCGTCGCCGTGTTCCTGACCATCCTGTTCAATCTGCTGCCGCACCGGATCATCGACGCGTTCGGCGGCGCCCTGCCGCCCGGGTTCGGCCCCGGCCAGCTCAGCGCGATGCAGTCCAACACCAGCGGCATCGCGGCGCTGCCCGACGCGCTGCGCATCCCGATCCTCACCGGCTTCACCGACGCCATGCACGGGGTCTTCTACGCGGCGGCCGGGGTCGCCCTGCTGGCCTGTGTAGTGCTGATGTTCATGAAAGAGATTCCGTTGCAAGACCTTCCGGCGCCCGCCACGGGCGATCAGCCGGAAGCCGCCGAATCGGACTGGGACGCCGATCAGGTCTGGGAGGGCGCCGCCCAAGCGCTGTCGGAGCCGGAACCGGTGCTCGCCGCGGCGGCGACCGGCCGAGCCGCGGGCGATCCCGCGGGCAACGGCGCCGCTCGGCGGGAACCGCGGGCCGAGTTCGACGACGGCGAGTACGAAAGCCGCTCGCTGCGCGGTTACGTCCATCGCGCGGACGGCCGCCCCGTGCCGGCCGCCGCACTCACGCTGATCGACCACCACGGGCGGCAAGCCGCGCGGACCAGCGGCGGCTCCGACGGCGGTTACCTCGTCGCCGCGCCGGACGCGGGCGCTTACGTGCTGATCGCGTCGGCGGCCGGGCATCAGCCCGCCGCGGTGAACGTCACCGTCGGCGACCGGCCCCAGCAATTCGACGTCACCCTGCTCGGCTCCGGCGAACTTTCCGGGGTGGTCCGTTCGACCGCCGACGGCGAGCCGCTGCCGGGTGCGACCGTCACGCTGACCGACCTGGACGGCGAGGTGGTCACGACGGCGACCGCGACGGCCGACGGCGCCTACCTGTGCCATGGCGTGGTGCCCGGCACCTACACCCTGGTCGCGGTCGCCGAGCACATGCGGCCCAGCGCGACCGCGCTCACCGTGCCCGACAGCAGGCTGCTGCACCACGACATCGATCTCACGCCGATGGCGGTGCTGGCCGGGTCGGCGTGGTCCGACGGCGGGCGGGCGGTCTCGGACGTGCAGATCAGCGTGCTGGACGCGGCGGGCGTGCTGACCGCTACCACGCGCACCGACGAGCACGGACGTTATGTCGTCGCCGATCTCGCCGAAGGCGACTACACGGTCGTCGCGCGCGGCTACCCGCCGGTGACCAGCGAGGTCACGGTGAGCGGCGGCGAGGTGGCGCACGATGTGCGGCTGAGCTACGACATCGAGGAAGAGGCTTACGGAAAGTTCCCGCCCGCCCACTGACGATCCGGGCGAGGCGTTCGCACGGGGCGTGGCGCGAGTTCGCTGAGCAGATTCCCCGCGCGGCTCAGCGGCAGTCACTCCCCCGACCGGCCCCGCTTGTGATCGCCGAACGGTTCGTCGCGTTCGCGGACCGCCTCGCGGAAACCGGCGCTCGCGGCGCGCGTCTGAAAGGAGTAACCCTCCCTGGTGTGCCGGGAGATGCCGTCGAAGACCGTGCTGATCATCGCGGAGTTGGCCACCCCCTGGGCGGACAGCGCCGAGTTGAGCGCCAGTTTGGCCATCATGAGCTGGTTGATCGGCATGCGCGCGATCCGCGCGACGAATTCCTCGGTGCGCGCGTCGAGTTCGTCGGCGGGCCAGGACTCGATCGCCAGGCCCCATTCGACCGCCTGCTTCCCGGTGAGGCAGTCGCCGGTGAACAGCAGGCGCTTGGCTCGCTGGTCACCGAGGCGATGCGCCCACATGCCCGCCGCGGGCACACCCCAGACTCGGGTGGGCGGGTAACCGATCTTGGTGTCGTCGGCGCAGATGATCTGGTCGGCGAACAGGGCGATGTCGCTGCCGCCCGCCACGGCGAAGCCGTGCAGCTTGGCCACGGTCGGCTTGTTCGCCTGCATCAGGCTGGCGAAACCGCGGTTGAACCGGCTCATCATCGCGTAGTCGATCATCGGGTCCCAGACCCGCGCCGGATCGTGGTTGCGGCCCTGCACCACCGGATCGACGACGGTCCCCGCTACGTCGCCGGGACCGCCCGCCACCACGAAACTCTGCTCGGCGAACATGCTCAGGTCGTATCCGCCGCAGAACCCCTTGCCGCGGCCGGACAGCAGGATCACGTGCACCCGCGGGTCGAGGTCGGCGCGTTCGACCGCGTGCGCCAGATCGTGCGGCGTGTCGGGAGTGATCGCGTTGCCCTTCTCGGGCCGGTCGAAGGTGATGCGCGCGATGCGGCCGTCCCGCTCGTATGTCAGCGTCCGGTACTCGCGCGCGCCGTCGGGCTCGGGACGCCCCGCCCACGGTGAGTCCGGGGCCTCGGTCCAATTGCGGTACCACGCGCCCGATCCGCCATCGGCCTGGATGTCACTCTCGGTCATCGCTTTCCCTTCGACGCTGGTCCGAACCCGTCCCCGCAGTCTGGCGCACATGCCGGTTGACAGTCAATCCTGACTGTGAAATTCTCGCCCCGACGAAGGGAGCCGGAATGGCCGGACTGCGCGCGGAGCGGAAACAGGCCACCCGCGCCCACATCCTCGACGCCGCCGCCGACCTGCTGGCCGAGCGGGGCTATCGGGCACTGACCACCCTGTCCGTGCAGCGCGCCGCGAACGTCAGCCGCGGGGCGCTGCTGCATCATTTCCCGACCATCGGCACGCTGATCGCCGAACTGGTCGGCCATCTGGTCGCACGGAACGAGGCGGCCGTGGAAGAGATCGCAGCCGGGCTCGGCGACGGGGGCGACCCTTTGGCACGCGCTCTGACCGCACTGTACGAATCGATGACGCGCCCGGCGGCGCAAGCCGAGTTCGAATTGTGGGCCGCCGCGCGCACCGATCCCGCGCTTGCCGAGGCGTTGCGCGCGGCGGAACGAAAAGCCGGACGCGACTTGCGGCGTGTGGTGGACGGGCTGTTCGGCCCGGACGTCGTCGCCCATCCGCGCTATCCGGCCGTGCGCGATCTCACCATCGCGATCCTGCGGGGCACGGCGATGTCCCGTCCACTGCGCACCACCGAACGCGGCGCGACGGCAACCATCGGCCAATGGGCGCAGGCCATGACAGTTCTGCTCGCGCACGATCAATAGCAATCATCGGGCGTAGACGTGCCCGAATTCCCTGTGACACGCGTCACTTACTGCTCCGATTGTGCCGTCTCCCACATCATCGCTATCCTGTCTGCACTTTGAGACCACCGAGTTTCAATGCAGCCTTCGACGGGGCCGGGTTCGACCACCGCACGGCGCCGGCGAAGGCCGATTCCTGCCGGGGAGCGCCTGCGGCGCGTGGACTACCAGGAGCAAACGCCATGCGATCGAAGTTTCTCTCGGCGGCCATCGGTATCGCGGTGATGGCGCTGTCGTATGTGGGACCGGGCAGTGGACCTGCCGTCGCCGCACCGGATTGCCCGAGCCTCTACGTGGTGGCGATCCCGGGCACCTGGGAGACCACCGACCAACTGGACGGACCCGGGATGCTGGCCGGAGTCACCAGAGGACTGCCGCCCTCGGCGCGCGTGGACTATGTCAGCTACGCCGCGACCGCCTTCCCCTGGGAGAGCGAGGTGTACGGCGCCTCCAAGCGCGAGGCGGTCGACAACGCGCGCGGCATGATCGCGGCCATGGGCAGGGAGTGCGGCGCGACCAGGATCGCGCTGGTCGGCTACAGCCAGGGCGCGGACGCCGCCGGTGATCTCGCCGCCGAGATCGGCACCGGCCTGGGTGTGGTGCCGCCGCACCGGATCGCCGCGGTCGGGCTCATCTCCGATCCGCGCCGCTCCCCCACCGACGCGCTGGTCGGCCCGCCGGTCGGCGGCGCGGGCGCGGGCGGTCCCCGCATCGGCGGGTTCGGCTTCGTCACTCCGCAGACCCGTACCATCTGCGCGCACGGCGATCTGTACTGCGCTACGGCCTCGGACGATTTCATCACCCGCTTCGCGGGCTTCCTGGCCCAGACCTCCCATCCCGACCCGGCCTACCTCTGGCGCTACCAGCTCGAGATGGGCGCGATCGTCGGCGATCTGATGTCCAACGGCGGATTCCCCCTGCTGCAGAGCCAGCTGTCGGAGTCGGCCAACCAGGAACGGGCCCGATTGCTGGACGAGTTCTACCGCTCCGAAGCGCACACCGCGTACGGCACCTACCCCGTGGGCGGCGGAGCGACGGCGCTGTCGTGGATGCACGACTGGCTGGCCTCGCTGGCCTGAGTCACCAGGCGAGCCGCCGCCCGACCGCACCCGGTCGTCCAACGACGGCGGGAACGTGCGCTCTTCGCCGCTGGATGCCACGTGGGGCCGTGCCGCGCAGACCATCCATGCACTCGGCCGTCACCCGCGTGGCACTCCTGGCTGACCATCGCAGGGATGGCGGCGGACGCCGAGTTGCCGGACGCGCACCGAACCCGGCGATCCGCCTTCGCCGCTGACGCGATCCGTGGATCGCGTCAGCGGATGCGTAGCGCCGTCAAACGCCAGCCTGCCGAGCGCGTCCGGACGATGCGGGCCGCCAAGGCGAAACGGCGCGTGCCACGACCGTAGGCGGCGACGACCTCGGCGGTCTTGGCGTCCACGAGCACCACGCTCACCCGGACCGGCACCGCGGCGCCGAGAGCGCGGCCGGGCACGAGACCGGCGTCGAGCAACGTGCGCACCGCGGCAACCACCGTGGCGTCGGCGACCACGGCCAGTTGCGGCACCGGCCGTCTGCGGTCGAGCACCTCGAGGACGATGCGCACCGCCGACTCGGCGAATCGGCGTGCCGTCGGCTGCGTTCGGTCATCGGCCGGCGCCGGAGACGCGTGGCTCCGGCGCACCGCACTGCGCACCCCCGGACTGGCCCGAGCGGATGGCGCGTACGGCCGCGGCCGGCACGGCAGCGACCGAGCCGGGGCCGGATCGCTCGACGCGCCCTCCGCCGCGGCGCGCCGCCGACTGTCCAACGGCGGCTCCGGATTCGGAGCCTGTGCCAGCCAATCGCGATAACCAACCATGCGGATCCCCCTTCGAACTCGGTGGTCGAACCTTGTGGCGACGATTCTGCGGGCGGGCCACCGGATATCGCGCGTAGTCGGCTACCCGATTCCGGCCGGACGCCCCACCACCGGGAGCCGGCGGGAACGAAGACCGACCTATGTTGGAGTCGGCGGGCCCCGCCCCGGAAGCCGAGACCTGGATGACCGACGAGCGAGGAGCGGAAGTGACCGTATCCGGAAGATCCGCGATTCTCCTTCGGACAGTCCGCGCGGGTCTGCTGACGCTCGCCGGAGTGCTCGCCGCGTACCTCGCGCTCAGCCAGGCGCTCGCGGTCACGCCGGTTTCCTGGCTGATGCCCTTGTTGCGCAACGCGATCGTCCAGTCGGCCGTGCTCCTGCTCGGCGCGGTCCGCGACGCCCTCGGCTCGTGGAACATGGTGCTCGCCGTGCTGGCGACCGGGCTGGCGCTGTCGGCGTTGCGGACCGGCGGGCGGGGCCGGGGCATCGCGGGCACGGTGACCGGCGTGGCCGCGGTCGGCTTGGTCCTGTCCGTCGTGACCAGTGCGACACTGGTGTTCGCGGCGCGCGACGCGGCGGGCGTGTGGATTCCGTTCGCCCCGGCCGTCCCGTTCAGCACGGTCGGCGACGCACCCGACGAGACGGTCACCTACGCGACCGTCGACGGGCAGCCGATCCGGGCGGATCTGTACCTGCCCGCGCCCGCGCCCGAACCCGCCCCGCTGGTGGTGAGCATCCACGGCGGAGCCTTCGTCACCGGCAGCCGCGGCACCGACGCCTACACGAGCTGGCTGGCGGGCAACGGATATGCCGTGCTCGACGTGGACTACCGGCTCTCCGACGACGACCACCACCGCTGGGACACCCAGGACGCCGACATCGCCTGCGCGCTCACCTGGGCCGCGGCGAACGCGCAGCGGTACAACTGGGACATGCGACGGGTCGCGACGTTCGGCGAATCCGCAGGCGGGAATCTCGCGATCAACGTCGCGAACAAGATCAACGCGGGTCTCTTGCGGCCCAGCTGCGGCAGCGCCGCCGAATTGCCGAAGGTGCGCACGGCGATCGGGCTGTACCCCGCGGTCGACCTGGCCGCGTCGGGCGCGGAGACCGCCCTGGGCGTCGACTCGGCCCGGCGATACCTCGGCGGGACGCCGGAGCAGTACCCCGAGCGCTACACCGCGACCGGCTCCGCCACGCACGTCACCGTGCACACCCCGCCCACGCTGCTGATCCAGGGCGCCGGCGACCATCTCGTGCTCGCCGAGCACACCCGCGCCTACGCCGCCGCCCTCGAGACCGCGCACGTCCCGCACCGCTACGTCGAGCTGCCGTTCCTCGACCACGCCTTCGGCGCCACCGAACTGGACACCGGCGCCCAGGTCACACGCGCGCTCGCGCGGACCTGGCTGGCCGAATACCTGGCGTAACCGACGCCACACCGCCGGACCGGGAATACCCGCGCACCCCGCCCGGTTCCTTTGGTTGCCATATCCACCAAATTGCGGCAGACTGAGAACGAAGGAGGCGTCGTGCAGTTCGGAATTTTCACGGTCGGCGATGTGACGACCGACCCCACGACCGGCCGGACACCGAGTGAGCACGAGCGCATCACCGCCATGGTGACCATCGCGCGCAAGGCCGAGGAGGTCGGGCTGGACGTGTTCGCCACCGGCGAGCACCACAACCGGCCGTTCGTGCCGTCGTCGCCGACCACCATGCTCGGCTATATCGCGGCGCGGACCGAGCGGCTGCTGCTCTCCACCGCGACGACGCTGATCACCACGAACGATCCGGTGAAGATCGCCGAGGACTTCGCGATGCTGCAGCACCTGACCGAAGGGCGCGTCGATCTGATGCTCGGCCGCGGCAACACCGGCCCGGTCTACCCCTGGTTCGGCAAGGACATTCGCGACGGCATCCCGCTGGCGATCGAGAACTACCACCTGCTGCACCGGCTCTGGCGCGAAGACGTGGTCGACTGGGAGGGCAAGTTCCGCACGCCGCTGCAGTCGTTCACCGCCACGCCGCGCCCGCTGGACGACGTGCCGCCGTTCGTCTGGCACGGCTCGATCCGCAGCCCCGAGATCGCCGAGCAGGCGGCCTACTACGGTGACGGCTTCTTCGCCAACAACATCTTCTGGCCGAAAGAGCACTTCCAGCGGCTGATCGCGCTGTACCGGCAGCGCTACGAGCACTACGGCCACGGCTCGGCCGACCAGGCGATCGTCGGGCTGGGCGGACAGGTGTTCATGCGCAAGAACTCGCAGGACGCGGTACGGGAGTTCCGGCCCTACTTCGACAACGCGCCGGTGTACGGGCACGGCCCGTCGCTGGAGGAGTTCACCGAACAGACCCCGCTCACCGTGGGCAGCCCGCAGGAGGTCATCGACAAGACGCTCACCTTCCGCGAGTCGTTCGGCGACTACCAGCGCCAGCTGTTCCTGATGGATCACGCGGGCCTGCCGCTGAAAACCGTGCTCGAGCAGCTGGACCTACTCGGCGAAGAGGTGGTCCCGGTGCTGCGCAAGGAATTCGCGGCGCTGCGCCCGGCGCATGTGCCGGGCGCGCCCACGCACGCGAGCCTGGTGGCCGCCCGCGACGCAGCGGTGCAGGCGGCGCGATGACCCGCGTCGCCGTCGTCACCGCGGGCCTGTCGCAACCTTCCTCGACCCGGCTGCTGGGCGATCGCCTCGCCGCCGCCACCGGCGCGGCGCTGGCCGCGACCGGCGGCAACGCGACAATCGAGGTGGTGGAGCTACGCGACCACGCCCGCGGTCTGGCCGACAATCTGCTGACCGGATTCGCGGCGGGCGAGCTGCGCGCCACGATCGACACCGTGACCGGCGCCGACGGACTGATCGCCGTCACGCCGATCTTCAACGCCTCCTACAGCGGCCTGTTCAAGACGTTCTTCGACGTGCTGGAACCGGATGCGCTGGCCGGGATGCCGGTGCTGCTCGGCGCGACCGGCGGCTCGGCGCGCCATTCCCTGACCTTGGAACACGCACTGCGTCCGATGTTCAGCTACCTGCGCGCGGTGGTCGCGCCGACGGCCGTCTACGCGGCGTCCGAGGACTGGGCATCCGCGGCGGACGGTGGACTGAGCACCCGGATCGACCGTGCCGCGGCGGAACTCGCCGCCATGCTGACCGGAACGCCGCGATCGCGAGCCACCGATCCGTACGACAACCCGGTGCCGTTCGCACAGCTACTCGGCACGCACTGATCTTCCGCGACGAACCACTACCCAACCCTGCCCAACTAGTTCAAAAATCAACGATCAAGGAGAACGACATGTCGACCGGAATCACCAACGCTCTGACCGCGGGCACCTGGGCCATCGACCCCGCCCACTCCACACTCGGCTTCTCGGTACGTCACCTGATGGTGAGCAAGGTGCGCGGCCGCTTCACCGACTTCTCGGGCAAGCTGGTCATCGGCGCGGACGGCAGCGCCTCGGCCGAGGCCGAGATCCGGGTCGACTCGGTCACCACCGACAACGAACAGCGCGACGCGCACCTGCGCACCGCGGACTTCTTCGGAGCCGAACAGTTCCCGGTGGCCACGTTCAAGTCCACCGGATTCCGGGTCGACGGCGGGGACTTCGTGGTGGACGGCGAATTCACCATTCGCGGCGTCACCAAGCCGGTCTCGCTGGAGGTGGAATTCCTCGGGGTGAACCCGGGCATGGGCCACGGGCCGGTCGCGGGCTTCGAAGCCAAGACCGTGATCAACCGCCGCGACTTCGGCATCACCATCGACATGCCGCTGCCCGACGGCGGCGCGGTGATCGGCGACAAGATCACGCTCACCCTCGAGGTCGAGGTCGGCTTGCAGTCCTGAGCATCCGGACGCCTCCCGTAGGAGTCCCCGACTCCCGCGGGAGGCGTCCTTCCGGTCAGAAGAGCGTCATCGGCTCGGCCGAAGCGGGCTCGGGCAGCGGGTCGATCTCGGGCAGGCGGGCACGGACCTCGTCGTGGAAGCGGCGAGCCAGCTCCAGCGAGCCGGCGTTGTCCGGCGTGTGCAGGAACACCGTCGGCGACCGGCCTTCGCGCAACCATTCGGCGACCGTGCCGACCCATGGTCGCCAGCCCTCGACGGTCCGCCGGACGTCGTCGCGGCCGTGGTACCGGACGATCGGGTATTCGGTCAGCGCGCGCATCCGCCGCCGCACCCGGGGCTTCTTCGACGCCGCCTCATGCTCCGCCGCACTGGTGGGCGGGCCGTCGAAAAGCACGGTGGTGTCGAACGGGACCCATTCCGCGCCGACCCTGGACAGCACGTATTCGAGGCTGCGCGCGGCCTGCTCGTCGGCGAAGAACGCGGGATGCCGCACTTCGACGGCGATCCGGTAGGCGCGCGGCGTCTGCCGCAGGAATCCCGCCAGCGCACCGAGGTCCGTCGGGCCGAACGAGCCGGGCAACTGCACCCACAGCGCGTGGACACGTTCGCCGAGCGGCTCCATGACGGCGAGGAAAGACCGCAGCTGCTGCTCCGCGCCGACGAGCCTGCGTTCGTGGGTGATCGGCTTGGGCAGCTTGAGCACGAACCGGAACGCGGGATCGCATTGAGCGGCCCACGATTCCACCGTTCGCCGCGAGGGCGTCGCGTAGAACGTCGTATTGCCCTCGACCGCATTGCACCACGTGGCATACCAGCGCAACCGCTCCCCCGGCGCGAGCTGCTTCTCCTGCCAAGCCGCGTGCGTCCACATCGCACATCCCACGTGAAGCCGCATACCCGCGACGCTAACCCACCGTCCCGACACGAGCGCAAGTCGCTCGTCCCGGCGGCACGCGAACCCGGCCCGGACTCACCGCCGCGTCCGCTTCTGCGACCGCACCCAGCCGAAGGTCAGCTCGACGGCGCGCTTCCAGTTGTCGTACTCGTCCTCGCGCGATTCGGGGTCCATCCGTGGCACCCATTGGGCGGCGAGGCGCCAGTTGTTGCGCAGCCCTTCCAGATCCGGCCAGTAACCGACGGCCAGGCCCGCGGCGTAGGCCGCGCCGAGCGAGACGGTTTCGGCGACGAAAGGACGCGACACCGGCACGTCCAGGACATCGGCCACGATCTGCATGAGCAAGTTGTTCGAGGTCATGCCGCCGTCCACGCGCAACGCCGCGGCCTGCAGGCCGGAATCGGCGTTCATCGCCTCCACCACGTCGCGGGTCTGCCACGCGGTGGCCTCCAGCACCGCGCGGGCGATGTGCCCCTTGGTGACATAGGAGGTCAGCCCGGCGATGAGACCGCGGGCGTCGCCACGCCAATGCGGCGCGTACAGACCGGAGAACGCGGGCACGACGTAGCAGCCGCCGTTGTCCTCGACGGTGCGGGCGAGGGTCTCGATCTCCGGCGCGCTGCCGATGAGGCCGATGTTGTCGCGCACCCACTGCACGAGCGAACCGGTGACGGCGATCGGTCCCTCCAGCGCGTAGACCGGCTCCGGGCCGATCTGGTAGCCGATCGTGGTGAGCAGGCCGTGCTCGGATCGCACCAGCTCGCGTCCGGTGTTCATCATGAGGAATCCACCGGTGCCGTAGGTGCACTTGGTCTCCCCACGCGCGAAACAGGTTTGGCCGAACAGCGCGGCATGCTGGTCGCCCAGCGCGGCGGCGATCCGGATGCCGGGCACCACCCGGCGGGTGGTGCCGTAGGACGCGGTCGAGGGTTGGATGCGCGGCAGCATCGCAGCGGGGATGCCGAAGAACTCGAGCAGTTCGTCGTCCCAGGCCAGGGTGCTGAGATTCATCAGAAGGGTGCGGCTGGCATTGGTGACGTCGGTGCGGTGCAGCCCGCCGTCGGGACCGCCGGTGAGGTTCCAGATCAGCCAGGTCTCCATGGTGCCGAACAACACCTCGCCCCGCTCGGCGCGCTCGCGCACCCCGGGCACGGAGTCCAGGATCCAGCGCAGCCGCGGCGCGGCGAAATAGCCGGCCAGGGGCAGACCGCAGAGTTCGCGGATCCGGTCGGCGCCCATCTTGCCCCTCAGTTCCCGGACCAGTTCCTCGGTCCGTACGTCCTGCCAGACGATGGCGCGCCCGATGGGTATTCCGGTGCGGCGGTCCCACACCACGGTGGTCTCGCGCTGGTTCGCGATGCCGAGCGCGGCGATGCGGTCGGCGGCTACGCCGGAATCGCGCAGCGCCTGCGGCACGATCCGCTCGACATCGCGCCAGATCTCCAGCGCATCCTGCTCGGCCCACCCCGGACGCGGGTAATGCTGCTGGTGCCGCCGCTGGGCGACGCCGACCAGCCGGGCACGCTGGTCGAACAGGATGCACCTCGTAGAGGTGGTGCCCTGATCGATCGCCAGCACGTAACGCTGCTGCTTCATGCTCGACTGCTCCTGGTCGAAATCCGCCGGTCGTCGGCCGGGCCGCGATCAGTGCCCCGCACCGAGATCCCGTGACACCGCGCGAGCGGCGTCGAGCACCTGACCGACCAGCGCGGGCCGGAGCCGCAACTGGGCGTCACAGAGCCGGTCCACCGCGCCGGTGATGCCGATGGCGCCGACCACCAGGCCGCCGGGCGCCCGGATCGGCGCCGCGATGCCCGCCTCCCCCGTCCGGAACTCCTCGGTGTCGCCGGCCCATCCGGCCTGCCGAACACCGCCGAGCGCCCTGGTGAGCGCCGCGCGGTCGACGAGGGTGCGGTGCGTGAGCGGGGCCAGTTCGGCGCCGCGCACCGTGGCGGCCAAGTCGGTGTCGTAGGCGAGCAGGACCTTGCCGAGCGCGGTAGCGTGCGGCGGCAGGAGCTCGCCGAGTTCGAGCGCCTGTTCGGTGTTGTCGGGCCGGAACACGTGGTGGACCACGACCACCGCGCCGTCCATCGGCGCGCCGATCCGCACCGACTCGCCCGTGCGCGCCGCCAGCGCATCGGCCCAGTTGATCGCGCGGGAGCGCAACTCGTTCGCGTCGAGGTAGCTGGTGCCCAGGTGCAGCAGCGCCGCACCGAGTTGGTACTTGCCGGTCGCCGGATCCTGCTCGACGAAGCCGACACCCTGGAGCGTGCGCAGGATGCCGTGCGCGGTCGGCTTCGGCAACTCGAGCGCACCTGCGATGTCGCCGACGCCGAGGCGGCCGGAGCCGCGGGCCAGCAGCCGCAGGACGGCCGCCGCCCGCTCGATCGATTGGATCGCACCCGGCATGTCGGGAAACCTATCCCCCGCGTCGTGATTCGACAATGTCGAACGGTTGGTAATACCCGGGCAACATTACTTAAACCCGGTGTGAGCTGCGCCATACATCCTCCTCGCGCGTCGGACGGTAGTGGCGCTGCCTTCCGGCAACCAGTCGAGCCGTTCGACATTGTCGAACGCAAGCCGTATCCAGGTCCGGCATTCCGCCGTAATTTCCGTTTCACGCACGGTCGCATCCGCGGCCTGGCGGGGTGAACGGAGGCTCAACGATGAACTTCGGCTCGATCTTTCTCAGCGAAGCGCTCGGCACGGGAGTGCTGGTACTGCTCGGGATCGGCGTGGTGGCGAACGTATTGCTGACCAAGTCCAAAGGACTGGACGGCGGCTGGCTACTGATCAATGTTGGATGGGGGTTCGCCGTTCTCGCCGGCGTCTACGTCGCCTACAAGACCGGCGGCCACCTCAATCCCGCGGTCACCATCGGCATCCTGTTCAGCGGCGCCGACGAGTTCG